>CBFGTA010000089.1:0-9481 GCA_965651595.1 uncultured bacterium
GTCCATCCCGTCGATGAGCGACATGAGGCCCTCGGTGACAAGCGGTTGCGGGTCAGCCACGTAGACGCGACGTACCGAGACCGTCATGGCTCACCTCCTCAGAGCTACACCACAGTGCTGCGAGCCTGGCCGCTAGTAGTAAATCTATTCGGAATCGTCCCGCTCGATACGCAGCAGGCCGTAGTCGAATCCCACCCGGCGGTACACGACCGCAGGAGCCTGGGTCTTCTCGTCGAAGAACAAGAAGAAGTCGTGTCCCACCAGTTCCATCTCAGTGACGGCATCTTCGACCGACATCGGTTGAGTGCGGTGCACTTTCTCTCGGACGACCACTGGGCCGGTGGCGAAGACTTCGTCATCATGAATGGAGTCGTGCTTGTCCACATAACGGTCGGTTACAGCCTCGACCGCTTCATCGTTGCCCTCCACTGGCAGTTCCCCGCCATCGTGGCGAACACTGTGCGCTCCGCGAGTGCGGCGGGTCGCCTTGTCGTGAGCTCGGCGCAACTGCTCGGAAATCCGGTGCATCGCCAAGTCGAGGGCCGAATACTTGTCAGCGGCAGCGGCTTCTGAGCGAACCACGGGGCCAGCCCCACGACAAGTCAACTGAACTTTGAATGCCTGGTCGGCCAAACGAGGGTTCGTCTCTTTGGTCACCTCTACATCAACCCGGGTCAAAGGGATCCCAAACCGATCCACCTTCGACAATTTTTCGGCGGCCTGGTCCTTGAACCGCTGCGGGATGTCTACACGGCGACCGGTTACTTCGATGTCCAGTGACATGGACGCTTCCCTTCGTCTAGGTCTCACGCAATCTGCGTGGACCGCTGGCACCCACCCGGCCGACCTGGTCTTCGACCCCACACTCGCCTGCTGCGGATGTCGCGGCCGTGGCCGTCGGTCACCCGACCTCTGCTGGGCTGCCCATCTGGAGCAACGGCAGAGCAGGACTTACTTCTAAGCCGCCCCGTGATCAGCCCTGACGGGCCTTACGTGGACCGTTTCGCCTGCGGCTGGCATCGGCTAGTCGGATAAATGGTTTCCCATTCTCCGACGCAACCACGGACCCGGGTGAGCGCCATGCCCTAACGCTATCTGTCTGGGAGGAAAGTGCAAGCGGCGAACCGCCTTCGGGCTACCCGCGACCACCAGCTTGGTGACCAGCCATCCACTGAAGCCCCGACAACTGTGCGGGACAATTCACCTCAGCCGACCACTAGCGCCGCCGAAACCGCCCCACTGACAGGCCAGCCGGCCGAAGCGAGCAATCTGGCTGCGGCAGAAGCCGTGGAGCCCGTCGTCACCACATCGTCCACAATCAGCACGGGGCGATTCGATAAGGACTCCTTGTCATGATGGGCACGCAGGGTGAGTCGGCTCGTGGCGTTCACCGACCGGTCGCGGCGCGACAGAGATTTCTGGGCAACTGGCGGCCGCCAACTCCCTCGACGCGGTTCCTGGACCGCGAGCAGGTCCACAACCGGGCATACCTGGAGTCCTGCGCTGCTCCGGACACTATTGGCAACCCCGCATAGCACTCGAGCGGGATGCCCCCCAACGTTTGCCACTGTCGACCGCGACGACGGAACGGGAACCAGGATGGGATCAGTCCAGCCCGACGCCGCCCGAGACAACAGTTCGCCAAGAACTCGCGCCAGCTCTGGGTTACCAGTCTTCTTGAACGTCAAGACCAACGATGCCACCGTGTGTCCGTACGGTGCCCCAGCCCAGCACGGCAGGGCCGGGGCACCGATAGCCCGGTTGACGGGTCTCATGTGCAGGACGTTGCGAACACATTCGCTACATACCTGAGCACCGGGTCGCCCGCAATGGCAACACGCGGTGCCCACCGCAATACGCGCCCACCCTGCCACTGTGACCTCCCGGCCTGCCCGACCCGCCCGCGCGCCAGTCAATCGCTAGCGCAACAAGTTCTAGGGAATAGCAGCCGGTCAGGCGATCAGCTGAACTCCAGTCGGGGCTTGGGGAAAGGTCGGTTGAGGACTGCAGGCCCGGCCCAAACCCTGAAGTCCTGCTCTAAACACCCATCAGTGCAATCGCAATGGCACCTGGAATGTTGTTGATCATGTGTGCATAGATGGCGGTTACCGTGCTGCCCGTGTGCCAGCGAGCGAGGCCAAAGACGATCCCGACTCCGAACAACAACAAGAACCGTACCGGTTCGAGGTGAATCACGGCGAAAACAGCGGCCGACGCCACCACGGCCACCAGCGGTGGCAGCCTGCGCTTGGCGAAGGCAGAAAAAGTCAACCCCCGAAAAAATATTTCCTCAGCAATCGGGGCCATGAGGCCAGCGCCGACAGCCAGAATCGCCAGGAATACCAAGTTGTGGGCAAAATTTTTGGCCATGTCGCCAGCCGACGACTCAAACTCACCCGCCACAGCCTGGGTGAGAACGGCTAGGACTATCGCCACGATCAACGACGCGATGCCGTAGACCACGCCCCAGCCCAGGTCCGACCATCGCCACCGCAGTCCGAAGTCGATGACCGGCCCGTTGCCGCGCCATCGTGCCACCACGATGGGCCAGCCTATGAAGCTCAGCCAGGACGCCGCCAAGGCGACGAGAATCGCCGCCGGCGGGGTGCCTTCCCCGGCAGTAGCCATTCCCACTGCCACCATGCTGGCGGCGATGTTGAGAATGAACCAGATGAGCAGTCCGTACCCGACGTCTCCGAGTCCCCAACTCGATCGCCGAGGCCAGGGCCGCTCACCTCTTTCGGCGCTATCGACAGCATCGACGAGTGTTGCAGCCGCACCCGGGTAGAGCACGTCTTGGGCGGCGAGGCTGAGCTCGGCTCCAAGACCTTGTACTGGCGGCATTCCTGGCCACTGTGGCTGCGCAGGTCGGTCTGCCCCTGGATCACTCATGGTCGCGGTGGGTCTCTGTCTTCGTCAGTACCGGTAGTGCTCAGGTTTGTAGGGGCCATCAACCGGAATTCCGAGGTATTCGGCCTGGACTTTGGTCAGTTCAGTCAGCCGAACACCGAGTGCGTCCAGGTGGAGGCGTGCCACCAACTCGTCAAGGTGCTTGGGAAGCACGTGCACACCGAGTGGATAGGCGGCTGGGTTGGTGAACAATTCGACTTGGGCGATGACCTGATTTGTGAACGAGTTCGACATCACGAACGAGGGATGGCCGGTGGCGTTGCCCAGGTTCAGGAGGCGACCCTCACTGAGGACAATCACGCTGTGACCGTCCGCGAACGTCCATTCATCAACCTGTGGCTTGATGTTGCGCCGACTCACGCCGGGTTCACGCATGAGGCCAGCCATGTCGATCTCGTTGTCAAAATGACCGATGTTCCCCACGATCGCCTGGTGCTTCATGTCCCGCATGTGCGCCGCAGTGATCACGTCAAAGCACCCGGTAGCTGTTACAAAGATGTCGGCAGTACCGACGACGTCTTCGAGTCGAGCCACCTGGAATCCGTCCATGGCCGCTTGGAGCGCACAAATTGGATCAACCTCGGTGATGATCACGCGAGCCCCCTGGCCCCGTAACGATTCGGCGCACCCCTTGCCCACATCCCCGTACCCGCACACGACGGCGACTTTGCCACCGATGAGCACGTCTGTCGCTCGGTTGATGCCATCGACTAGGGAGTGCCGACACCCGTACTTGTTGTCAAACTTGGACTTCGTGACCGAATCGTTGACGTTGATGGCAGGGAACAGCAAGGATCCATCGCGCATCATCTCGTAGAGTCGGTGAACTCCGGTGGTCGTCTCCTCGGTAACGCCTTGAATTCGGGCCGCGATGGCAGTCCACCGGCCTGGATCGTCGGCTAGCGACTCCGTCAGGACCTGTAAGACGACCGAAAACTCTTCGGAGTCGGCAGTTTCCGGATGGGGGACGCGGCCTTCCTTTTCGTATTCCACACCCTTGTGAACGAGCAGTGTTGCATCGCCGCCGTCGTCCAGGATCATGTTCGGCCCGCCGGTAGAGTCTGGCCATCTCAGGACCTGTTCGGTGCACCACCAGTACTCTTCAAGAGTCTCGCCCTTCCAGGCATAAACCGGAACCCCGGCGGGGTTGTCGGGGGATCCGTTTGGCCCGACCACGACAGCGGCAGCAGCATGATCTTGGGTAGAAAAGATGTTGCAGCTGGCCCACCTGACTTCCGCTCCGAGTGCCACGAGGGTCTCGATGAGTACCGCAGTCTGCACCGTCATGTGCAGCGACCCTGTGATCCGCGCCCCGGCCAGCGGCTGGGTCGGACCGTACTCGCGGCGCATTGCCATGAGGCCGGGCATCTCGTGCTCGGCTAGATCGATCTCCTTTCGACCGAACTCGGCTAACGACAGGTCGGCAACCTTGAAGTCAGGGGCAGGGGTGGTCGGATTCGTCACAGTATTCACTTCCTCAGAGAGTTTCGACTCCTGGATATGGTCTCAGGCCCAAGACCGACCAGAGCCGCCGGGATGATCGGGCACATTTTCACCAATGCTCACTGTACGGGTTGCGAGCCGTTCGATGGACAGCAGACCACCGCGCCTTGCGTGTTCACGTCGCACGCTGAGCCTCGTCAGTCTCCGTCGTGGTGGTCAGTGATCATCGGGCTCGGTCGGAACGGTGATGGAAGCGAGTCCCCTGCTCGTGACGGTGTACGAACCAGTCCGGCCGAGGGGTGCTTCGCTGGCAAGCGCGTCGGGATGGCAGACAGCTGCTTGCCCGACGGACAGGTGAATGGACTTTTCACCTTGTTGGACGGTCGCAGTGTCCCGCACTGCCACCACGACGACGACCTGTGCGGATTCAATGGTCGTGGAGCCAGCTTCGACGTGGCGCACCCAGAACGGGCCACCGGCGGGCCGATAGTCGCGATAGGTTCCGCCATCAGCTGTGCTGGTGGATGCGGGATTCAAGAACTGCGGGCGGGCTTGCTCGTCGACGGCTTCTAGCGCCTCGTTGATCGCCACGGCCTTGGTCGTCAGCCCGAGTCTGAGCACGTTGTCACTGGCATTCATTACCTCGACGCCCAGGCCGTGCACATAGGAATGAACGACTCCGGTCGGTACGTAGGCGGCTTGTCCCTCGCCGAGCACAACGTGGTGGAGCATCGCGGCCACGATGATTCCGGGGTCACTCGGATAGCGAGCCAACACTCTGGCCAGCGCCTGCTGATGATCAGCACTGACGCCAGCCTCGGCCGCAGCACTGAGGAGGTTCTTGCGCACGTCTCGAACAACTGCATCCTCGACCACAAAGGCCGACCTGATTGCTGTGAGTACGTCACCAGCCGTTAGTGGTTCCACCACTTCTGCCAGCCCTTCCGAGCACCGACTGAGAATGCTGGCCGATACTGAGAAATCGGCGAACCCGCAAAACGTGGAGAACGGCTCGAGCGCGATGAGCATCTCCGTCTTGCCCCGCCGGTCCGCCAGCAAACGCGGCGAGCCGGAATCTGCAAGCTGCCGATCGTACATTGCCTGCGCGACATCTTCCCGGGGGTGCACCTGGATCGACAGCGGGTGGGCTGCGGCCAGGATCTTAGTGAGAGTGGGCAGCCGACGAGCAACCTCACCGTGATCGGCGAGCGTTCCACTGCTGTCTACGAGGGGGGACGGCCCGTTGGGGTGGGCCCCGAACCATAGCTCGGCTTGGGGTGTGGTGTCAGGAGTGTCCGCTGCAGACGCAACCCACGGGCCTAGACCACCGGGAGCTCCCCAGTCGTAGTTCTGTACGTGGCCAGAGATCCGAATCATGTCGCAGCATCTCCTCAAAACATGGTCGTCTCGGCGACTGTACCCAGCCAGCGTCTGGTTCGCATCCGTCCACTCACCGCGGCGCGGCTATGCCCAACCAATCTATGCATCCTGGCGGCCGCCTGGTGAGTGCCGCCGGGACCGAATCGGGGGCCGACCTGATGCACCGTGGGTCAGTCAGAATCGGCCGAGAGCGGATCAAATCCCCAACCCAGACCTAAGTAGATGGAGCCGAAGTCCGCCAGCGCGACCATCTGGGCTGCTCGCACCCATGCCCAGGGTGATTGGGCCGTCAGTTGCATGGCCCAAACCCCCCGCTCGTGGGCGGACATCCAGGCGGAGTCGGCCATCTGGCTGATTGCCGGTGTCTCGTCCGAGTCCCGCAGCAGAACGAATCCTAGCCGCCACGTATTTCCGGACGTCTCGACTCGGTCGAGGAACAACTCGTCGTCGGAGACCCCCACTGCTAGACCTCCGGACAACAACCCTCCCTGGGTACGGGCAGCGGCGGGAAGTCGCCCGGCGACTGCGAGATGACCCGCGTTCTCGGCGAACTGGCGCACCCACCGTTGAGCGGCAAAACCGGTTGCCGCACCGGTCGCCCACACCAGAGGGATTCGTCCGTCGAGTTCGAGTGCGAGAGTCTTCGCGGGGTTGCTCTCAGTTCCCACATCAAATCCGCAACGTACTGCTTGACTGTCGAGGATGTCGGCTGTGGCTTCAAGCATCGCCGCACTGTCGCGGCACAAGCCCCAGGCCTCGGCCATCACGACCAGCGGAGTGGCCAGAGCCCAAACCAGGGACCGCGCTCGCCACGGCCCAGCGTGGGGCGGCACAAGTAGCTCACACAGGGTGGCGCCCCGGGTTTGCCGCGTGAGTTCAGCCAAATCACTGGCCAGCGGGCATATTGCGACGAGTTGGCAGCCTCGACGCGCGGCTTCTCGGGCTATTTCGACGGACTCGGTGGTCTGGCCACCGGCCGACACGACCACCACCGCATCGGCACCCCCCACCCATCCGGGCAAGGAACTGCCACTAGGAACAGCCACCACCGGCAGCGCAGCGGTCCGACCGACCGCTGCAATCAGCAGATCAGCGGCGCTCACCGATCCCCCGCCCCCGGCGACGACGATGGCTCGGGGTCTACCTTGATCCGCGATCCGGTCGACCACAGAATCGCTGACGCCTGCGGCCGCAGCCCGAATGGTGGCTCCGGCGAGTGCCGTCATAGCCAGCAATCCCGACGGATCTGCTTGCAGAATCCGGTCCGGATCGTCGAGGATGCTGTCGTCGAAATGTGGCACGCGCTCGCCCTATTCGGCAGCAAATCGGCCAATAATGGCCAACGCCCGGTCTCGCAGATCCGACATCTCAGACTGGCTCGGGGCCTCAACATTCAGGCGCAGCAGCGGTTCGGTGTTCGACGGCCGAACGTTGACCCACCAGTCGGATCCCTGGATCGTTAGTCCGTCGAGTTCGTCCATTTCTACCGGCTGGTCGCTAGCCTGCACGAGTTCCGCTCGGACCGCCGCCATCGCACCTGGTATATCGGACACCGTTGTGTTGATCTCCCCGCTCATGCAGTAGCGACTAAACTGCTTGGTCAGCGCCGACAGGGCAGTGCCTGGCGGTGAGTGGCCGAGCGCAGCTAGGACATGCAGCGCGGCCAGCATCCCGGAATCTGCTTTCCAGAAGTCTCGGAAATAGAAGTGCCCAGAGTGCTCTCCTCCGAAGACTGCCCCTGTTTCGGCCATCGTGGCCTTGATGTAGGAGTGGCCCACTCGAGTCCGAACTGGCACTCCCCCGTTGTCTCGCACGATCTCAGGAACTGCGCGGGAAGTGATCAAGTTGTGAATGATCGTCGCCCCCGGCTCACGCTGCAGTTCAGCGGCAGCAATCATTGCCGTGATAGTTGACGGGTCGACAGCCTGGCCACGTTCGTCGATGACGAAGCAACGATCGGCATCACCGTCAAACACGAGACCGAGGTCAGCCCGGTGGGCAATCACTGCTTGCTGGGCATCAACGAGGTTAGCCGGTTCGATCGGGTTGGCTTCGTGGTTCGGAAAAGTGCCGTCGAGGTCGAAGTACAAGCCGACTAGTTCGAGCGGCAAAGTCCCGAGGACCGAAGGAGCGGTGAGGCCAGCCATCCCGTTTCCCGCGTCGACAACTACCCTCAGCGGTCGAACGCCTTCTAGTGGGACGAGCGTGTGCAGATAGTCCGCATAGTCAGCTAGCACGTCCTGGTGCCGCTCGCTACCGGTTGGGCCGGAGTAGGCGGGGATCGTGTTGTCGGCAATGAGTTGGGAAATGGCGGCGAGTCCAGTGTCGGCACCAACCGGCGCGGCACCTGCGCGGCACAGTTTGATTCCGTTATACCGGGCCGGGTTGTGGCTCGCGGTAAACATCGCGCCGGGACAGTCGAGCGACCCGGACGCAAAGTAGAGTCCGTCGGTCGAGCACAGGCCGATGGTGACTACATCCACTCCGTGGGATCGCACGCCCTCAACGAATGCCGGCACCAAGGATTCGGCGGACGGTCGCATATCGTGGCCCACCACGAAAGTCCCGACGCCGCCGTCGGCGCGTCGCACCCCAAGCACTTCGACTGCAGCCGCGCCAACGTCTCGAGCGAGTGCTTCGTCGAACTGCTCAGGGTAGATTCCCCTCACGTCGTAGGCCTTGATGACGTCATCGAGATTGCGCATGAGCCCAACAATAGAGGTTGGCCCCGAGTCTTTGAGGCGTGGTCGTCAAGGGTCCTGACCCTCGAGATACGCGGCCCGACATCGGCAGGCGGGACTCGGTTAGTCGTCGATACTGCGCAAGACCCGCAAGTGGCCCTTGCGGGCGACCTCGACGGTCGTGGCCTGTTCGCGCTGGCGCATAGTCGTGAGGTCAACTTCATGGCCTCGGGCGGCCTCGCGCACAGCATCGGCGAGTGCGGCTATGTCGTCGGCACTGGGACCGAGTTCATCGGGATCGGGCTCAATTCGAACCACTTCCCAGCCGACTGGTGCCGTCAGTCGTTCTGAGTGGACTTCGCAGAGGTCATAGCAATGGGGTTCGGCGTGCGTAGCGAGCGGTCCGAGGACAGCGGTGCAGTCGTCGTACACGTAGGTCAACGTCGCTGCGGCCAGGCGGTTACACGACGGGCGTGAACAATAACTTGTTCGCTTCACGCAACGAACCGTAGCCCCCGGGCGGGCCCGGTTTCATGTCCCGACACGCTAACGAACCGAAAAATTCAACGGCTATATTGCGCATCGACTTCGGCAGGTGAGCGGCCGAGCAACTCGGCAACAAGTTCAACTAGGCACTCTCTCACTAGGCACTCACGAGCTGCCCCTGCGGACGAGCGCATCTCAATTGGCCTCCGGTAGACCGTGATTCTAGCCGGAAGCTCACCCTCCGGGCCTCGACAGTGCCCCAAGTCGATCGGATCGAAACGACCCTTCCGGCTCGGGCCGGGAGGTATGTCCTCGACGACTACATCAACGTCAGCCAACTCTGGAACCGACTGTTCAAGGCCATCCACCGCAGCTACGACGAGGGCGTCGAACCGCTCAGCGCGACTGCGAACGATAGGCAGAACTGGAGGTCCCAATGGTCCGCGAATGCCCCGGGCGTGACGGTCCCGCCGGGGGCCGGCGGTCGTCCGTTCGGAGGGCATGTCGCAATGCTAACTGCAAAACGGGGAAGAATTCCTGCGGCGCCAACAAAGGGGGAAGTGGGCCGCGAGAAAGGCTAA
>CBFGTA010000090.1:0-9271 GCA_965651595.1 uncultured bacterium
GAGGAGATCGGACCCCGATGACATTGATTCGGACACGTAATGTCCGCACATTTGGCGCAGAAGGTGCTACCGCTGGAGTCCGGGCGAACTGGTCAGAGTGGGCGGTGGGGGCCTTTGAAAGAGGGTCGCCCCACCCCCGTGTCGGAGGGCGACCGAAAACGTCCGCATGCTGGTTTCGGTCGCCAATAGGTTTCGGACACGTTTTTGGGCGCCGCACTCCCTCAGGGCCATAGCCCCTAGATAGGGCACTTCGGGTGCGGCGAGAATCCCTCGATTTCGGACCGTTCGGGTTCGCCGGGCGAACTATGAGGGCATTTGTCAGCTGGTCGCTCGCGGCGCAAATAGGCGGTCGAGTTGGTGATCAAGAATTGCGAGCGCTTGATCGCATGACATGACACCGATTAGCACTGGGCCGATGAGTCCCTGAGTCGCGTAGAACAGGGCGGCTGCCTCTGTTTCGACATCTACGCCAGCTGTTAGGTCTCCGTCAGCGTCGGCTGAGGTCAGGATTTGTTGCACGAGGGCACAGAGTTGGGAGTAGCCATCGGCGAGTATGCGCCGGTACTGCGGAATGGCCGGTGCCACTGAAAAGAATGCGACGTTGACCGTTGCCTCTTGGCAGCCCTGTTCGGTTGTGGGCAGCAGGACGCGCAGAACCGTGCGCAGGTAGTCGCGAGTGGACGGGTTCTTCAGTTCGGCAAGCTCGGAAGTGAAACGTAACCCGGCGCGTTCGCGCATGTAGCCGAGGGCAAATAGAAGCATCTCGTCTTTGGTGCCGAAGTAGTGCTGAACCGAGCCCATTGATACTCCGGCTTCTTGCGCGACGTCACGCAAGCTGACGCCTGCCATCCCACGAGAACCAATTACGGCGAAGACAGCTTCAGCGATCTGTCGCTTGCGGACCTCGTGGTCGACAACCTTTGGCATGTGAGGGCCTCCTTCACGTCCAGGTCTTCCTAATGCGAGTGCATTGCCAAGAAAGGGTCCGGCTGATATTGTCATGCGAACGCATTGTATAAGGAAGGTTGATGATGGCACCAGTTACGAACTATGCCCGCAACGGCGATGTCGAGATCGCGTATGAGACGTTCGGCGATCCAAGTGGTGATCCATTGCTGATGTTCATGGGGCTGGACTTCCAGATGCTGTGGTGGCCCGATGAGCTTTGCCAAGAGTTGGCTGACAGAGGTTTCCTTGTAGCCCGCTTCGACAATCGCGATACTGGCTTGTCCACGCACTTCTCATCCGCGCGGAAGGAAAACGCTCTGCGCGCTCAGCTCGGTTTGAGTAAGCCCGCCTACACCGCGTCGGACATGATCGATGACGCGATCGCAGTTATGGATGCTCTTGGGTGGACGAAGGCGAACATCTTGGGTGGGTCAATGGGAGCAGCCTTGGCGCAGGGATTGGTATTGCTGCGTCCGGAACGCGCAAAGTCCCTGATCAGCATAATGGGCATGCCCGCCACAGTTTCATCGGTTGGCAGCCTCAAGTACATCCACATGGGAATCCTCACGAAACTCATGAAGATCAAGCCCGCGCAGGACCGTGACGGCGAAATCGAAATGCTGACATCGATCTATCGATTGATCGCATCGCCGGGCTACCCGTTCCCTGAGAAGTGGGCGCGAAATGTAGCTGGCAGATGTTACGACCGATCGCCGCGCGACCCGCAATCCACTCAGCGCCAACTGTCAGCCACGCGTGCTCAGAAGTATCCGCCGCTTTCCACCATCGGCGTTCCTGCCTTAGTGATCTCTGGTGAGGCCGATCCCATCATCAAGCTGAAGGCCGGACGCGACACCGCCGCACAAATTTTCGGAGCGAAGTTCGTGTCCTACCCAGGCATGGGTCACAACGTTCCACAGGAGTTGTGGCCGCAAATAGTTGCCGAGATCTGCGACGTCGCAGCCTCAGCAGCCGAGCGATAGCGGTCATTGATGGTCTACGCCAGGAATATTCAACGTTCAGTTACGGAGGTGCGGCAATGGAGATGGTCAAACTCTCTGGTGTAACGAAGTCGTTCGGTTCGGTCCGCGCTCTCGATGGCTTGGACCTGTCGGCTGCCAGTGGCACCGTCTGCGCACTGCTCGGCCCAAACGGGGCAGGTAAGACCACAGCAATCCGCGTGCTGGCCACTCTCACGCGACCCGATGCTGGGGAGGCCTTCGTCGCCGGGTACAACGTCGTCACCAACCCACGCCAGGTCCGCGAGCACATCGGGATGGCAGGACAGCACGCGGCAGTCGACGATGACCTGACTGGTCGAGAGAATCTCGTCATCCTCGGGCGGATGTACCACCTAGGTCGCAGGGCTGCTGGCGAGAGAGCCGCCGAGCTACTCGACCAGTTTGATCTTTCGGATGCCGCCGACCGGCTAGTGAAGACATGGTCGGGAGGAATGCGCCGACGACTGGACCTCGTTGCCAGCCTCGTCGTCAGTCCCTCTGTACTTTTCCTCGACGAGCCCACGACTGGGCTTGACCCACGAAGCCGCAATGAGGTGTGGGCCAGTGTGAGTGCCCTGGCAGCTAGTGGCACGACGATCCTCCTGACAACCCAGTACCTCGAAGAAGCCGACCGCCTTGCCGACCAGGTCGTGATCATCGACAGCGGACATGTCGTCGCACAGGGCACGCCCGAAGCACTCAAGGGCTCCCTCGGAACCCGGATCGACGTTGTTGTTGAACGCAGCGAGCACATCGACGCCGCAGCAGCAGTCATGGCCCAGTGGGCCACAACACCACCGGCGATAGATAGTGACGAGCGACGCGTGTCCGCGCAGATTGTCTCCAGCACACTCACGTTGCCCGAGGTGGTCCGACAGTTGGAGGCCGCGAACATCGACGCCGAGGACGTCGCCTTCCGCCGCCCCACCCTTGACGAGGTGTTCCTCGACAGGACAGGCAACGAAGGATCGGAGACAACACCATGAGTGCGCATGACGCAGTTCAGATGCTGCGAGGCGACCCGCACCCGACGGGCAGCCGGTTGGGGTTGACTGAAGCACTGGTCGCCGCAGAGCGGCTCCTAATCAAGGCGCGTCACCAGCCCGCTTCGCTGATCGCAACCGTTGGCGTGCCCGTCGCGATGATTCTAATTTTCGGATACATCTTCGGCAGCGCCATCACTGTCCCCGGCGGCACGGACTATCGCGAATACCTCATTCCCGGGCTTTTCGTTTTCGTCGCAGCGAACCTCATGTCGCCGATGGTCACGATGGCTCAGGACCGGCAGCGCGGCTTCGTCGACCGCCTGCGCACGATGCCGATCACGCGCGCTGCAATCCCAGCAGGACAGGCAACAGCGACGGCGATCTATGGCCTTTGCAGTTTCCTCCTCATGGCCCTGTGCGGGCTCGCCGTTGGCTGGCGCATCCACGCCGGGGCACTCAACGCCGTACTGGCATTCGCGCTACTCCTGGCTTTCCTCGTCGCGATGACTTGGGTCGGAATGTACCTGGGGCTAATCATCGGCAACGAAGAAACCGCAGCCCAAGTCGGAATATTGGTGTTCCCGGTTGCAATGGTCTCGAACATTTTCGTTCCAACATCACAGATGGTGACGTGGCTACAAGTAATCGCAGACTGGAATCCCTTGAGCGCTCTCTCTACTGCCGTTCGAGAACTATTCGGCAACCCAACCGGACCAACGAACGGTGCCTGGCCATTGGAACACCCAGTCTTGGCATCCCTGCTGTGGATAGGCGCCTTATTGTTGATTTTTGTTCCGCTATGCACCGCGCGCTACGCACGTCCAGATCGTTGAGGCTCGACCGCTCCAGCCAGCCTGTTCTCGATCCCCATCTCCCCAGACCGAACTGCTTCACCGAGTTCAAGAGCCCAAAGGTCATGGTGTGAAATTTGCTCAACTGTGAGACGCGGGATGTGCCCATGGGTCGGAACCGTTGGCCCCTCTGACTCAATGGAGTCCCCAACTCGCAGAAGATGCCTGGCTACTACACCCAGACAGGACAGGAAGAGGAGTCTGGCTCAGTGGTCAGAATCGGACGTTTGTCGCCAGACGTCACCGTCCAGGCGCGAGGACCTTCTGTGTCCGAATTGGATGGACATAGGATGTCCGTTTACAGTTGCCGCTCACTGACGTGGAACAGTTCGTATCATCTTCTTCAGGCTCGATCGTGCAGCGGTTAGCTCGTCCATTAGTTCGTCGCGACGTAGCTCTGCGGCGGCGGCACGGTCCAGCGTTGCTGCCAGTTCCGTCTGCAGGGCGGCTATCTGCTGATGTGCGTTGACGAGTTGTTCGGACCATTGCCCGGCAGCGGCATTGTCGAGCGTCGCACCGAGCGATTCTCGGGCTTTTCGACGGTACCGGTCCCGTTCTGCCCGGAGCTTCTTGATCTGGTCTCGCGCTACCGCAAGCTCGGCTTGCAGTGATGAGGCGCTGACGCGTTTGACGGCAGGAACGGCGGCTGACTCCACACCCATTTGCTCTTGTTGTGCTATAGCTGTTTCGACAGCTTTCCGCACGTCCGGCTTGTGGTACAGGAACCAGGTGGAAACTTGCGCGGCACGAGCGACTGCCGTGAACGTCACTTCCTGCCCATTCTGAACCAGCGTCTGGACAGCGTCGAACGCGGCTTTCGTCTTCTTTGCGCTGTCCGCCGCACGGGAGTCTTTCAGCCGCTGCACTCGCGCGTCTTTCAGGCCGAGTTTACGTTTCGCAGGTCGGCTCATTGCTCTCTCCGCCCGAGCGCGGTGAGCGGAATGAACGCCGCTGCTTGACGGGCCTTCCGCAGCTGCCGGGCAGCTTCTTCCACCGCTTCGCGTTCCTCTTCCGGCAGTTCCGCGAGTTTGTGCTGCATCAGGTCGGAAACTCCAACGAAGGCACTGATTTCCGAGTTCAGGTTGTCGACGACCCAGTCGGCTGCGTCTGTCGCGAGCGCGGTCTCCCGGTCGGAGCGCAGCTCGGCGACGTGCTGGTCGATTGCGGGCAGGTAGGACGGGTCTGGACGGTAGAAACTGCAACCGGGGCACTGGAACCGCAACGGGCAATGTCCACCGCCAGCTGCCACGTTAGAGGGTTCGGAGCAGCCGCCGAACGGGACGGTTACTGTTTCACGTTCATAGGCGACCGGGTCGTCGAAACCGAGCGGGCTACCGTGCCGGTCGAACACCATCCGCGCGATGGTGTTGATCGCGTCCCGTTTCCGGTCCAACGACACCCGGTAGTAGCCCATTGTCGTGTCGACGGAGCGGTGATCCATAAGCTCCTTCAGTACGTCGACCGCTGTTCCGGCGTCGGCGTGACGTTGCGCATACGCGTGCCTGAACCCGTAGAGCGTGATCTCGCCTTTGTCGTACACGCGCGGCTGCCCGGTCTCGTCTAACCCTTCGTCGAGCAGGTCAGGCAGCATGTCCAGCCATGCTGTGAGCACGTGCGCCCGGAAGTTCTGTGGGTTCATGTGGGTGCGGCGTCGGCGGTTACGTCCTCCGGGTTGCGGGAACATCCACTGTCCGCATCCGGCGACGGGCGGCAAGGTTGCCAACACTCGCAGCCACTCCTCGATGATGTCGGCGGTGCTCTGGTTGATCGGTAACCGTCTTCCGTACCGGCGGCGTTTGTGGTTGTCGTACACGAGAACCGGTTTCCCGTCTGGGTACTCCAAGTAGGTGCGTTTCAGGGAAGCGACTTCGCCGGGGCGTCGTCCGGTGTCGCGCAGCACCTGGTAGTAGACGCGGTACATGGTGGCGAAGTCGGCAGCGGTCCAGTCACCGTTGGTGTATGCGCTGTGGGTGCCCATCAGGTCAAGGTGCTGGTCCAGCTGTCGAATGATGTGCTCCGGCACGGCCCGGCCCGGTTCCTCTTCGTCAATCGGAACGTCACGTGGTGTGGCGTGAATCTGCGGATTGATCGCGAACCCGCCGGGGATTTCGTCCATCAGACCGGCTTGTCGGCAGTAGTCGATCATTCGCCGCCAGAACCCGAACAGCCCCCGCCGGTACGTGAGTGAGTATTCGACCCCGTCCTCACCGGTTGCGTTCATGATCGCGTGATGGATCACTGTCATGTCCGCCATCCCGAGCCGGGATGGTGAGTTGCCGTTCGTTCGGCGTGTGAGCGCGTCTGAGGCGAGTTCGGCAGCCCACACCACCTGACGCAGCTCAATCACTGCTGGGCGGGTGTCGCGCCCGTACTGCTTGACCAGTTCTCGAAGCCACGGCTGCCGAATTTTCGTGAAATCGACGATCCCGGTAACGGCGGTGTAGGCCCGCCCTCGACCGGCTTTCAGGCCAACCAGGGCGCAGTCCCACACGTCGGGAGCTGTCGGGTCGGAGCCGTCGAACGCTTGCCGTTGCCGTCGCAGTTCGATTCGCGCGGTGCGAACGAACCCTGCGTTCGCGGCACTTAACGACTCGACGAACTCTTCCTCCAGGTGGAGCAAGCTCTCGGTGGTGGGCGGCAGTTTCCGTAGGACGGCGCGGACCCGTTCCGGGGACAGAACGATGCCTTCTTCGTCCCGCCGCTGCAGAACCCACAGCAGTTCCACCGCGACCGGTGCCGGGGCCTCAGCGAGACTGAAACGCCCCCAGTCCGCATGCCGTGTCGGATGGGGTCGGCGGGCAGCGATGAACTGTTCGCGAGTCATTTGCGCTCTTACTTTGTTGAACGCTTTACCGCACGGTTCACACAGGCCGTTTTCCGATATCGCCAACGTTGTGCAGCCTGGCACCGGGCACGCGTACACTTTGGTGAGCACATTCGCCGGGTCGCCCTGGAATTCCAACTTGTCCGCTTTCCACTCGGCAGTCCGCCAGCCAGGTTTCAGCAGGGACCGCAAATGTTCGACCCACGGGTCTTCTCCCGGCTCCGGCTGCACCGCCGGAACGGCCCTCAAAGCCCGTACTGCGGTTGTGTTTGTCATGCTGATCGTTCCCCTCCGACCCGCTCCACAGCCTCTCGTTTGTCATCGTCGGACGCGTGCACGTACACCAGCGTTGACGATGAAGACGCATGACCGAGCAGTTCCTGCACAACATCAAGAGCGACACCACTACGCACCCATCGGGTCGCTGCCGTGTGCCGCAGCATGTGCGGACGAACCCGAGCCCGAACCCGCACACCTACCCGTTCAATGATCTGTTTCGCGTTCGAGTACGTCATCGGTTCACCGACCGTCGCACCGACCTGGTTGACGAACACAAAATCGTTCGCCTGCGCTTGTGCTATATCGCCACGAATAACCAAATAATCAGCGTGCAACGTGACGCAACGCGGAGTAATGGGGACGGTGCGCGCTCTGCCGCTTTTCACCCGCGCCCCGTTCGGGTTGTTCGGTCGGGGCCGAACGTGAATATGCGGGCCACGGACCGAACATCCGAGCCGGGACGAATCCGGTAGCGGATGCACATCTTCGCGGCGCAAACCCAGCACTTCACCGATCCGCAAACCGCAGTCAATCATGACGCAGATCAGCAGCTTGTCCCGAACCGTCGAGCACGCACCAAGAACAGCCTGCTCCACCTCATCGTTGATCGTTTCCGGTGCATGCTCAATCTCCGGCGCTTTCAACGTTCGAGCTTTGACGAGAAGGTGCTGGCCACCCTCACCGGGGTTGTATCCACTCGGCACGTAACGCATCAGACGTGGCTCGCTCAAATGCTTCAACACGTTCATGTCGATCAGCCCGTTGCCTGCGCAGAACCGCAGGTATTGGCATACCGCCGTGAGTACCGCGTTCACGGTCTTCCCGGTCGGCATGGTTCCCTTCTTCGGTATCGGCGTCGACTCCACCTCAGACTTGAACCTCGTGAGATCACGCAGGCTCACCATCCGCCAGTCGACCCCGTTCGTCTCGCACCAGTTCAAGAACCGGGCAATGCGCGGCATGTACGCCCGCTGCGTCTCCGGTGACCGTTGCGACAAGTAGACGGCGAAATCCTGGACCTCGGGATGCGGATCGAATTCCTCGTCAACCACCAGCCACGTCGTCGTTCCCGTCTTACGGGAAATCGCCATCTCCGCGTGCCACACCACGGCAACACCCCCGTCCTGGTCGTGCCTCACAGTAGCATCGTTCATGTGAGGCACAAGGCAAGTTCGATGCTGTCGCTCACGTGACTAACATTCGAACGGTGTGTGTAGATAACGCGCGACGACATTCTCGCTGCCCAGCTCACGCGGGTCGTGAGGCGCGGCTCGTGCATGGTGACCAGCGGTGTGCTGTCGCCCGATCCCTACACGGGAACGACCATCACGTACACGCGTGGCGCGTCTCGGGTGGATATTGATCATGTGGTGGCGCTTGGTGACGCATGGGTGAAGGGTGCGCAGTACTGGGACTATGCCAAGCGAGTTGCTTTCGCTAATGACCCGGTCGGTCTCTTGGCCGTCCAGGATTCGGCGAACCGGCAGAAGAGTGACAGTGATGCGGCGAGTTGGCTTCCTCCTAACAGGTCATTCCGCTGTGCGTATGTGGCGCGGCAAATCCGGGTGAAGCACAAGTACGGCCTGTGGGTGACGAGTGCAGAGAAGGCCGCGATGCAGCGCGTCCTCGCGCAGTGTCCCGGCTACCGATTGCCGGGGTCCGGACCACATCCGACGATGGCCCCGAATGTTGCCAGCTCGGATGGGCCAGGAGGCGCAGGACGCGATTCTGGATCTGCCCGCGGCGTCACGCGCTACGCGAACTGCGCGGCAGCCCGGGCGGCGGGGGTGGCGCCGATGCTGCGTGGGAATGGTGACGGCAAGCGGGGTTCTCTCTACGACGCCAACACGCACCTCGACCGCGACAACGGGCTCTTCGGATTTTGGCGGGGTGTTGTTGAGGGTTGGGTGACGAAGACGCTTCAGGCTTGTGGTGTGAAGCATCAAGGTAGAAACGTCTTCGTCGTGTCTGAGCCTAGCGAGATTGTTCGGGCGCTGGTAGGTCTGAAATGTGTTCGTGTCCTGCACTATGAGCGTCGTGGCCGGGACGTGCAGCTGATGGTGGAGCAGACCGATGTGGTGATGTTCTGTCCCACGTGCGGGGCTCGTGCCCACGTCAAGGACCGGCCGGTGGTTCGTTATGTCGATCTGCCTGTGTATGGGCAGCCGATGCGGTTGGCGTGGCGTAAGCATCGGCTGGTCTGCCGGGAAGTGGGCTGCCCGGTCACGACGTGGACGTATGGTGATCATCGGATTGCGGCGAAGAATTGCTTGTTGACGACGCGGGCTGCGAAATGGGCGACGCGGCAGGTCGGCACCGGGCGCAGCGTGTCCGAGGTTGCCGCGGAGTTGGCGTGTGATTGGCACACCATCAACGACGCGG
>CBFGTA010000091.1:0-9208 GCA_965651595.1 uncultured bacterium
CAGCAGACTCCGCGCCATCGTCGTGGCCGAGCCCTGAAGATGGTCGCCCGCACTCACGCAAAAGATTCGTCGGGCTTGAGCTAGCTCCGTCACAGTTCGGTCGACGCTGGGGTCGTCGGTGGCCACGTGGACGAGCCAAACGTCGCCGAGGTCGGTGACGGCAAACTCGCGAGCGTCCCAACCTACGTCTCCTGATTCGGCGAGCCGTTTGATGGTGTCCGTCACTGTGGGTGCGACGATCCGCACACGGGCCTCGGCCGCGATGAAACCCGCTATCCGTCGCTCGGTGACGGCGCCGCCGCCCACACACAGGACGGCTCGACCCGCCAGGTCGAGGGCGAGGGGATAGGCAGGGGACACGTGCTCGAGGCTAGGAAGTGGGGTGGGACAAGCGAACCATTCCGCCAGCCAGGGTGGAGCCGTCTTGGGTGTCGATGAGGATGAACGATCCCGTCGGCCGCAGCCGCCGATAATCATCGACTGCAACATCGTCGGCGAGTCGGAGGGAGATCAGGCCGACATCGTTCACGGCCAGCGGCCCGTTGAAAGGGATGTGCGCCAGGGTCTCGAGGTCGAGGCGGTCGTGAATCTCGCCGACGACAGCTCGTACCGTGCGAGTTCCGAACCGAGCGAGGACGCGGGTGCCAGCGGCGAGCTCGGTGTCTGCCACGACGCATAGAGCGGCGTGGATCTCGCGAGAATCGACCGCTGACTCGTCTGCCGCTGCCAGCAACTCTCCACGATTGATGTCGAGATCGTCTGCCAGAAGAATTGTGACCGACTGCTGAGCGAAAGCCTGTTCGGTCGGAACGCCGAGGCGTTCGATGCCGATTACCGTCGACCGGGAACCCCCGGGCTGGACGGCGAGGACGTCACCGACACTAACGGCCCCCGACGTAATGCGCCCGGAGTAGCCGCGGAAGTCAGGGTGCTCGGCCGTGCGGGGCCTGTTGACGTACTGGACCGGCATGCGGAACGGATCATCGTGCGGGTTGGACCCCACGGGCACTGTCTCGAGGAACTCGAGTAGCGCAGGACCGGTGTACCACGGCATCTCAGTGCTCGGTTCGACCACGTTGTCGCCGAGTAGTGCTGACACTGGGATGGCATGGACGTCAGGAAGGTTGAGGGATGTGGCCACGGACAGGAAAGCGTCGCGGATTTCGGTGAAGCGTTCTTGCGAGTACCCGACGAGGTCCATCTTGTTCACCACGAGAACAACGTGACGGATGCCCAAGAGTGCCGCGATCGCTGCATGGCGGCGGGTTTGCTCAACAATCCCGTGGCGGGCGTCGACCAAGACGAGGGCCAGTTCGGCAGTCGAAGCGCCGGTCACCATATTCCGCGTGTACTGCACGTGACCGGGCGTGTCGGCCAGGATGAAGCTGCGGGCCGGGGTGGAGAAGTAGCGGTAGGCGACGTCGATGGTGATGCCTTGCTCGCGTTCGGCACGCAGGCCGTCGGTCAGGAGGGCAAGGTCGGCCGTGGCGAGACCGCGGTTCGCGCTGGCCAGTTCGATGGCAGCGAGTGTGTCGGCCAGTACGGACTTGGAGTCGTGCAGCAGGCGGCCCACCAGGGTGGACTTCCCGTCGTCGACACTGCCAGCGGTGGCGAAGCGTAGGAGTTCGTGTGTCACTAGAAGTAGCCCTCTCGCTTGCGGTCTTCCATCGCGGCTTCCGACAGGCGGTCGTCTGCTCGGGTGGCTCCGCGTTCGGTCAACCTACTGGCAGCAACCTCGACGATGACGTCCGCCACCGAGTGGGCCGTGGACTCGACTGCGCCAGTGCACGACATGTCGCCCACTGTCCGATATCGAACAGTCTTCACGACGAGTTCTTCCCCTTGGCGGGGGCCGCCCCAGTCACCGGGCGCGAGCCACATGCCGTCGCGTTGGAAGACGGATCGGTCGTGGGAGTAGTAGAGCCCCGGCAGGTCGATATTCTCGCGCTCGATGTAGCGCCACACGTCGAGCTCCGTCCAGTTCGATAGCGGGAAGACGCGGACATGTTCACCGGGGCGGTGGCGGCCGTTATAGAGGGCCCACAGTTCAGGGCGCTGTCGGCGGGGATCCCACTGGCCGAACTCGTCGCGGAGGCTGAATACTCGCTCTTTAGCTCGGGCCTTCTCTTCGTCGCGGCGCCCTCCTCCGAAGACGGCATCAAACTTGTTGTCGTTGATGCTGTCGAGCAGGGGAACGGTCTGCAGCGGGTTTCGGGTCCCATCGGAGCGCTCTTGGAGTACGCCCCGGTCAATCCAGTCTTGGACGTGGGCGACGACGAGCTTGACGCCCAATCGGTCAACTGTCGCGTCCCGGTACTCGAGCACCTCGGGGAAGTTGTGGCCGGTGTCGACGTGGAGGACCGGGAACGGCACCGGCGACGGGGCGAACGCCTTGACCGCCAGGTGCAGCATGACGACCGAGTCTTTGCCCCCGCTGAACAGCAACACCGGACGGTCGAACTCGCCAACTACCTCTCGGAAGATATGAACCGCTTCGCTTTCCAAGACATCGAGGTACTCGAGTTGGTACGCCTCTACCGATTGGTCACCCATGTTGAGTGTGTACCCCACCTTCGTTGGAGTCATGCATGCAGGCCGCATTCAATCTTGGTTGTTCCTGCCCAGCGGCCTGACCGCGGGTCGCTGTCGTTGGGCCGGGCCGTGCAGGGCGCGCAGCCGATTGAAGTGTAGCCAAGCTGGGCGAGCGGGTTGACGATGATGCCGGACTCCCGCGTGTACCGGTCGACGTCTGCTTGACTCCAGAGGGCAATCGGATTGATCTTGACCATGTCGCGCTTGGCGTCGTGTTCGACGATTTCGGTCTGTGCCCGACTAGCGGCTTCGTCGCGACGGATGCCCGACATCCATCCAGAGTATCCCGCCAGTACTCGGTTGAGTGGTTCCACCTTACGGAGCCGGCAGCAAAGATCGGGGTCGCGTTCGTAGAGGTTCTGACCATAGGTGGCGTCCTGTTCTCCAACACTTTGGATGGGGAGGACGTTGATGATATTGACTCGCGAACCCAAGGCGACCGCATCGCGGGTTCCGATCGTCTCCGGGAAGTGGTATCCGGTGTCGAGGAAGCCCACATTCACGTGTTCGAGGACGCTGCTGGCCAGATGAACGACGAGTTCGTCGGACATGCTGGACATGACAATCAGATCAGATCCGAGTCGGTCGCCCGCCCAGGCGATGATTTCCCGGGACAGTTCCTCAGGTGACAAGCCTTGGTCGAGAAGGTAAGCCACGCGGGTCTGACCTTCTCGCACTACATCGGAGGCGGTGATTTGGGTCTTCATGGAAACCTCTGCAGTCTGTTCTATGGCCCAGATCGAATGTCGGTGTGATTGTTTGAGGTGATCACGTCGTCAGGCGCGGCCCGCACCGACGACACCACGAAGGCGCGCGTACAACTGCGACATCGCCATGCCTGGGCGGCCGCATCAGACGGCCACAAATCCTGGTCGCCGCAAAACGGGCAGTACAAAGCGGTCGAGTGTCGACTCATCGCAGTAGCTCCTCGTCAGCTCGGAGAGCCCAGTCGGAGAACGACTCTTCGGGTGCCTTGTCACGGTCATACTGGGAGGTGATTCTTTCGATGTAGTCGGGCAGCTCGTCGGCGGTGACTTTGTGTGCGCGCAGTTTGCGCCCGAGACGCGGGTCGGCGTTGAGGATTCCGCCGAGGTGTACTTGGAAACCTTCAACGGTCTCGCCGTTGTCGTCAGTGACCAAGGAACCCTTGAAGCCCAGATCGGCTGTCTGGAAGCGGGCGCACGAGTTCGGGCAGCCGTTGATGTTGATCGTGAGCGGTTGATCGAAGGTGGGGAGCCGGTCTTCCAGGCTGGCAACGAGGTCTGCCGCTCGCTGCTTGGTCTCGACGATGGCGAGTTTGCAGAACTCGATGCCCGTGCACGCCATAGTGCCGCGACGGAACACGCTGGGGCGCACGTAGAGTCCGAGTTCGGCCAGTCCGGCGACCACAGTCTCGACATTGTCCGACGGAACATCTAAGACAAGCAGCTTCTGCTCAGTTGTAAGGCGCACGCGGTCGGAGCCAGCTGCTTGCGCGATCTGTGCCACCTGGTGCAGGAGTTCACCAGACACTCGACCAGCAGTGGGGGCTGCGCCGATGTAGTAGTTGCCGTCTCGTTGCTCGTGGACGCCCACGTGGTCGCGATCAACGGCGGCCGCAGGCGGGGGAGCGGGACCGTCGAGCAAGGCCCGATTGAGATATTCGGTCTCCAGAACTTCGCGGAACTTCTCCGGACCCCAATCTGCCACCAAGAATTTGAGGCGGGCCCGCGTGCGCATCCGGCGATACCCGTAGTCGCGGAAGATGCAGACGATGCCTTCCCACACGTCGGGAACATCTTCGAGGGCCACCCAGGTGCCGAGGCGTTGGGCGAACATCGGGTTGGTCGATAGGCCGCCTCCCACCCAGACGTCGAAGCCCGGGCCATGGTCCGGATGTTCAACGCCCACGAACGACACGCAGTTGATTTCGTGGGCCACATCTTGGCGCGGAGACCCAGAAATGGCGGTCTTGAACTTTCGGGGCAGATTCGCGTACTCAAGCTTGCCGATGAAGCGGCGCTGGATTTCACGAATAGCGGGGGTTCCGTCGATGATCTCGTCGGCGGCCACTCCGGCGACGGGGGAACCCAGAATCACGCGGGGTGTGTCTCCGCACGCTTCTGTTGTCATCAGCCCGACGTCTTCGAGGCGTCGCCAAATCTCGGGCACGTCCTCGACGCGAATCCAGTGCAACTGGATATTTTGACGATCGGTGATGTCGGCCGTGTTGCGCCCGAATTCCTCGGAGATTGTGGCGATCGTGCGAAGTTGGTGCAAGGACAGCTGCCCACCATCGATCCGCACCCGCAGCATGAAGTACTCGTCGTCGAGTTCTTCGGGCTCGAGGGTCGCTGTTCGCCCGCCATCAATACCGGGAGCGCGCTGGGTGTAGAGGCCCCACCAGCGGAAGCGTCCTCGCAGGTCTGCCGGGTCGATTGACGCGAAGCCAGCCTTCGAGTAGATGTTCTCGATCCGGGCCCGGACGTTGAGCCCGTTGTCGTCCTTCTTGACGCGCTCGTTGGGATTCAACGGCTCTAGATGGCCGAGCGCCCATTGTCCTTGCCCCTTGGGGCGACGGGGGCGTGCCGCTGCTCGAGCCGACGCTGGCCGGGCAGGGGGGGGATCCGAAGTGGACACGGGTGGGGGCTCCTTGGACGAGTCACACGAGTGGCCACTTCACAGGAAACGAGTTTCCCTGCGCTGGGGCCGCTCATAGGTCGACAGATGGGTGAGGGCGACAGGATTAGGCGCAGGAACAACACATGGCGCTCGAGAGCATGCCGAAGTCGACGTGGCGACGCACGACGAGAACGGAATTGCGGGAGCGCATTCCGTAATAATGCCACACCCGACCGCGCAAAGCGAGGTCGGGTGTGGTGGGAGTTCGTCGTGCAGGCTAAGTCTGTGCCCCTTCGAGTTTCTCCATGTCTTCGAGTTGTACGCCCTTGGTTTCCTTCACGAACTTCAGCACGAAGAAGAACGAAACGAGTGCGAAGAAGGTAAAGAGGCCGTAGGCCAAGCCGAGTGATACTTGCACCAACTCGGGGAAGGTCGTTGAAACTACGAAGTTCGCGATCCAGTTGGACATGACGCCAATGGACAGGGCCGCGGCACGGAATCGGTTGGGGAACATCTCGCCGAGCAGCACCCACACGATCGGGCCCCAGGTAGTGGCGAAGAACGCGACGAAGGCATTCATGCACAGCACGGCAATCATGCCTGTGCCAGCAGCGCCTAGATCCGGACCGGCCGCTGTCTGAGGAGCGCTCACAAACAGGATCGTCATGATGCCCAAAGTGACGAACATGCCGAGAGATCCGATGAGCAATAGTGGTTTGCGGCCAACCTTGTCGATCAGCAGAATGGCGACCACAGTGAAGACAACATTGACAATGGTGGTGATTGTCGAAGTGAGGAATGCCTCGGAAGTCTCAAAACCGACGGAACTCCACACCAAGTTCGAGTAGTAGAACACGGCGTTGATTCCGACGAACTGCTGCAGGACCGCGATGATGATGCCGATCCAGACGATGGGTTTGAGTCCGAAAGCCGAACCGCGCAGGTCGCGCATGCTCGGCTTGTCATCGCGCTGGAGCGAAACTTTGATCTCGTCGACCTTGGCTGACTGATCGCCCACGAGGACCGACTCCAAGACTGCCTTGGCCTCCGAGAAGCGCTGACGTGCCACCAGGTAGCGCGGCGTCTCCGGGAGGCCGAATGCGAGCAGGAAGTAGATGATCGAGGGAATCACCATGCAGAAGAACATCCACTGCCAGGCTTCGAAACCGAACCACAG
This sequence comes from uncultured bacterium, assembly GCA_965651595.1. Classification (GTDB taxonomy): domain Bacteria; phylum Actinomycetota; class Actinomycetes; order S36-B12; family UBA10799; genus CBFGTA01. The sequence continues at coordinate 6,371 of CBFGTA010000091.1, forward strand.
TTCCCCGCGAGCAGTTTCTCCACCGGCTGCTTCGAGTAGCAACTTGTTGACGATACTGGTGGTAAAGATGCCGGTCACGATCGCCATTTGGAACAGGGATGACAGTCGGCCGCGCAAGTGGGCCGGGGCGACCTCGGAAATGTACATGGGAGAAACAACGGCAGCGAGGCCGATGGCGAAGCCTCCGACGAGGCGCCAGAACATGAAGTCGATTTCGGAGAACGGCAGGCCCGTGCCGATTCCGCTCGCTGCGAAGAGGCAGGCCGCAATGAGCATGACCTTCTTGCGACCGATGCGGTCGGCTAGGCGGCCGCCTACGAACGCACCTACTGCGGATCCGAGCAAGGCGATCGATACCGCGAAGCCTTGCATGAAGCCGTCAGTGATGTTGAATTTTTCGAACACCGCTTCGTTGGCGCCGTTGATAACCGCGCTGTCGTAGCCGAAGAGGAATCCGCCGAGGGCTGCAATGACTGAAATTGCAACAACCTTGCCGGTCTTGCTCTTTTCTGCCGGCCCGGAAGCGGCAGTGGGCATTGGGCCTTGCATGGTGTACCTCCCGTGTGACGGCATCCGCAGGGGCGGATCACTCGAAATCTAGCGATTCTGCGGGTTGGATCGCTTGTTTAGTGGGCCGGGAGTGCCACGTTTCTGCCGCAAGTTCAACGCCGATGCGAGGCGCGCGGGTACAGGAGGCAAGATGGAAGCCGTGGAATCGACGCTAGGTCAGAAGTTGTGGCAGCCCGATAGCGAGCGGATCGCGCACTCGAACATGGTGGCACTCGCGCGCCACCTCGGCATCACGGACGGCCGTGCACCCGGCGAGACCGCGAGTACACAGTTGTACGAGTTCAGCGTGGCCGATCCCGAGGCATTCTGGCGCGGCACCTGGGACCACCTGGGCGTCCTCTCAGCTGGGGACGCGACTCCAGCGATGATCCCTGGGCCCGACGGAGACCTGGCCGCCACCCGATTCTTCCCTCACGTCACACTCAACCTGGCCGAGGTTCTGCTGGCTGGCGCGGGTGCAGTCAATCCCGATGATGAAGCCATCAGCTACCACCGCGAGGACGGACCAGCCAGACACTGGACGTGGGCGTCCTTGCGTCGTGAAGTGGCCGACTTGGCGGGATTCTTGAACGAACGGGGAGTCGAACCTGGCGACCGGGTTGCCGCCTGGATGCCCAACTGCCCCGAAACGGTCATCTTCATGTTGGCAGCGACGTGGTGCGGGGCGGTCTTTACATCGACCAGTCCTGACTTCGGGGTCTCCGGGGTCGTGGACCGGTTCGGCCAGACAGCGCCCAAGGTCTTGCTGGCTGCTGATGGCTATCGCTACGCCGGTAAACGGCATGGACGCCTCGATGAACTCGGTTCAATTGTGGCCGAGCTGAGTTCGGTGACTACGGTTGTGGTGCATCCAGAGTTGGACTCGGTGACCACCAGCGACTGGGTCGAGCGGAAGGAGCAGGACGCCGACGGTATTTCCTGGTGGACCTGGGGCGAGGCGACTAGTCAGGCAGAGACTGCGGTTCCCCTCGCCCCGGTCCGTTCTGGCTTCGACCACCCGGCGGCGATTCTCTACTCCTCCGGTACCACTGGGATGCCCAAGTGCATCGTCCACCGGGCTGGCGGGCTGGTGCTGAAGCACTTCGTGGAACACAGGTATCACTGTGACGTTCGCCCCGGGGACCGCGTTTTCTATTTCACGACCTGTGGCTGGATGATGTGGAACTGGCTCGTGTCGGCGCTGGGCAGTGGAGCGACGGTCGTCCTTTATGACGGTTCCCCGTTTCACCCGAGCGCTGACGTCTTGTGGGATCTCGCCGAGCGGGAGCGCGTCACACTGTTTGGTACCGGAGCCAAATACCTCGACGCCTGCAGCAAGGCCGGCGTCACACCCGCAGAGACCCACGACTTGTCAGCGTTGCGCACGGTGTGTTCGACAGGCTCGCCCCTGGTGGCTGAACGGTTCGGCTACGTGTACGAGTCGATTCGCTCCGACATACATCTCGCCTCGATATCCGGCGGCACTGACTTGTGCGGCTGCTTCGTGATGGGCGACCCCACCCGACCCGTGTACGCCGGCGAGATCCAGGGCCCAGCACTGGGGATGGCCGTGGACGTGTGGAATGACGAAGGGCAGAGCTTGCGAGATCGGCCGGGCAGCCGCGGGGAACTCGTCTGCACGGCCGCGTTCCCCAGCATGCCGCTAGGCTTCTGGGCCGACCCGGAAGGCGCGCGTTACCGGCGGGCATATTTCGAACGGTTCACCGGGGTGTGGGCCCACGGGGATTTTGCGGCGTGGACCGAACACGGCGGAATCGTGATCCACGGCCGCAGCGATGCCACTCTGAACGCTGGTGGTGTGCGGATTGGGACGGCCGAACTCTACCGGCAGGTGGAACGCTTCGACGAGGTTGTCGAAGCCTTGGCGATCGGGCAGGCATGGGATGACGACACCCGGATCGTGTTGTTCGTCGTCCTCGGCCACGGAGTGTCCCTCACCGATGAGTTGGACCAACGCATTCGGCACCGACTTCGCCAGGAGTGTTCACCGCGCCACGTCCCAGCGGTCATCGTGCAGGTGAGCGATGTGCCGCGCACCCGATCCGGGAAGTTGGCCGAAACGGCAGTGGCCGATATCGTGCATGGGCGAGAGGTACGCAACGTGGCGGCCTTGGCCAATCCAGATTCACTCGAGCAGTTCGCGCGTTTTGCCGCCGAGTCTGCTCCACCAGAAGGGACGGAATAGCGATGGGTGGGCCAGGAGAGGTCGAATCAGGTGGGCTACCAGAACAAGAGGTAGTTCGCCGCGAGAAGCTTCAGGCTCTCCGA
>CBFGTA010000092.1:0-9199 GCA_965651595.1 uncultured bacterium
TGGTCTGTTTCGCAAGCAGTATCCGCCTAGTTGAGGATGACGTCGTATGGGGCTGCGGCACCGGAGGCATAGGCAGGTTCAGGGTCGGTGGCTGTGTTGGAACCAGCCGCGGGCAGGGCTGCGCGGCCAATCGAGTTGGTGGCGGTGTCGGTCCAGTAGATGTGGCTGCCCGTCACTCGAACGCCTTGCGGGGCAGTCAGGGCACTGGTAGCCACAAAATTATCCGTCATCTCGGTCGGATCGGTCAGAGGTGCCCGCCCAATGGTGCCAGCTGCGTCCAGCGCGACCCAGTAGACGTACGTATCGTCGAGGGTCAGACTGGCGACGCTCGCCGATGGATCGTCGAGCGTGAGCCAGTCGAGCGTAATCGCCGACGCAGCGCCGTCGAGGGGAGCCTTCGCGCTGGTGCTGGCCGCGATGTCGCCATTGAGTCCGGGGTTGTTGCCCCAGTAGAGGCTGGTTCCGTCTGTGGCGATTCCGGTGGGTGCAGCGAGTGAGCTGCCGACGTCGCCACTGATGAAGTTCGCGAGAATATCCGTGGGCTCGGTGTTGTCACCGGTGGGTAGCGTTGCCCGACCGATCGTGTTATTGGCAGTGTTGGCCCAGTAGAGGTAGCCGTCGTGGACGAGGACACCGGTCGGGTTGTTGATGGAAGTCGTGCTCTGGTCGATCCAGTTGGCATCCGCTGCACCAGTTCCATCGAGTCGGGCACGGCCGATCGAGTTGGCCAAACTGTCAGTCCAGTAGATGTAGGTGTCATCCACAGCCAAGCCGCTGAGCGCGACTGAATCAGAGGGCGCGAGCCATTCAGGGTTCACAGATCCCCCGACCCTGGGAAGTTGGCCAATTGCGGCTGTCGCGTCGGCACTGAGCGACTGAGAGTTCGCCCAGAACATGTTCCCTGTCGTCGTGTAGGTGTAGGCGTTCGACAGATCGACCGGCTCGGAGCCAGCGTTCTGCACGGACACATCTACAGCTTGAGCGCCCACCGAGGACGCGGGGACGACACACTCGAGGGTCGCGGAGTTGACAAGAGTGACCGACGTGCAGGGAGTCCCGCCGACGCTGGCTGTGGTTGTTGCGGAGAACAGTGAGCCCGTCAATGTGACGGTGTTGTTGCCGCTCGTCGGGCCGCTTGCAGGTTGAACCGTTTCCAGAGTGGGCGCCGGATCGGTGTAGCTGAAGGTCTCAGGGGCTGTAGCGGCCACGCCCTGATCCATGCTGATCACAGTGACCACCAGATCGGAGGCGGGCGCGTGTGCCGGAAGCGTGCACGTGATAGCGGTGGGCGAAGGCTGGACTTGCTGGCACGGTGACATGCCGATGAACACCGCCGAATGGGGACTGAAGTCATTGCCCGAGATGGTCAGTGTTTCGCCGCCTGCTGGCAGTCCGGACGTCGCAGATAGCTCGGAGACCGTCGGCACCATTGGTTGCGGTGGAGTCTGGACAGTGAAGACGAAGTTGTCTGTGAGTGTCAGCACAGCCGTTCCCGGATTGCTGATCTCCAGATCTACGAGACCTGGTTCTGCGTTCCAAGATTCTGGGCGGCACTGAATCTGAGTGGGTGTGACTTGGAATATGTCGCAGGGCGACTCGGCGATCAACACTCTAACGTCGGGGTCGAAGTTGCTGCCAGTGATGGTCACTACTTGTGGTTCTTGGGTCATGACGAACAGCGGCGAGATGCCGGTGACGCTGGGCGTGTACTCGACGTAGTCAACGGTCACGGGAGACTGTGCTATCTGCTGCGGCGCAGTCGCGCTCGGTGGGGGGTTCATCACGCTGACCTCCAGCGCGCTACCCGGACGACTGGGTTGGGTCGTGCACGTCAGTTGGTTGCCGTCGTCGACTACGGTGACTTCCACGCAGGGAACCCCGCCGACACTGACGCGGGGATTTTGGTGTGGCTCGGGTCCGGTGCTGATGAAGCCGGTGCCCTGGACAGTGAACTCATCGCCGCCAGCTGTCGAGAGCGTCGTAGGTGACACCGCCGTTATCGTGGGGTCGTCGGGTAGGTAGGTGAAGCTTCCCGGTTGGCCCGCTTGCAGCGTCGTGCTGTTGCCGTCCGTGTTGGCCACAGTGACGTTGACCGGTCCGGAGGAAGTGGCGGCCGGCAAAATGCACTGCACAGAGTTGGCAGACAGACTGGTGACGGGGCATGGGGAGTCGCCGACTGTGACGGTCGCGCCGGGCGCGAAGTTGCGTCCTCTGATCGACAATGCCGACCCGCCAGTGACCGTGGCGAAGGCTGGCGAAACCGACGTGGCAACGGGTGGTTGGAGGGTGTAGGTGTAGCCGCTGGACTTGGTGGCCGTTCGATTGTTGGGGTTGGCCACGATGACATCAACTGTGCCGACCGCGTGGGCTCCGGCCGTACATGTGATCACGGTATTGGCTTGCAACACGGCCACATTGGTGCACTCTGCATTGCCGAGGGTGACCGTCAGGTTCGGGTCAAAGTTGTTGCCGACGATGGAGACCTGGTTGCCACCGAGGTTCATGCCGCGATTGGGATTGACTTGCTGGACGACCGGAGTGGGAGGTTCGTAGTCGAACGCGGCAGCCAGGACACCGGACTGCGTGTCCGCGTTCTGAACGTAGACGTCGACGGGGCCGAAGTCGACGGGGCCGTGGGTGTGGGCGCCGGTCGTGCAGGTGATGGTGAAGGAGTTGACCACATCAACGTCCGTGCATGGGCTGTCCCCGATCGTGACGGTGTTCGCCGACGGTTGGAAGCCGGTGCCGGAGATGGTGACGGTCGTTCCACCGAGGGTGGATCCGGTAGCCGGTGAGATAGAAGTGACGGTCGGCGGGGAAAAGACGCGTGGATGAGTAGCAATGTCCGAAATGACTGCCACGACATCGACCGCCGGGTCGGCCATGACTCTTCCGTCGGGTGAGTAGGTCGTGATCGCACTGTGAGACTGGCCGGTGCCGTCGTCGAGGTAGGAATTGACGACATAGACCGTGTCGCTGGTCGCCGTCATCACGTCGCCCACGTTAGAGGCATTTACGGTGATCGTCCCAGGTGTGCCATCGGCGCCAATAGTGACGGAAGCCAGTTGGACGGTTCCGAGCGGCTCGGTGGTGAAGTTGTGGTAAACGAAGTGCAGCGTATCTCCCGTAGCGCTCAGGTCGAGAACACTGTCCGAATCCGGAGGGCAAATGTACTGGGCGTTGAGGTTGCTGCCATCGAGGTCGGCACGCCCGATGCAGAAGTTATTGGCGTCCGCCCAGTAGATCCCTTCTGTTGTGACGGCGAGGGCGGCCGGTTGTGCTTGCGTGGCAGGAGAGGCTCCCCACAGTTGTGAATAGGGAATGAAGTTCTCGTCGACGTGCGTACCGTCGATGGAGGCCCGCGCCAGTGACATGGAGCAGCCCGTCCCGTTGGGGGTCACACAGTTGAGCCAGTAGATGTAGTTCTCGTCGACTGTCAACGGGGCTGCTGCAGTGGTGGCGGAACCATTGACGTGGGAAATCAGTTCATTGTTGATGCTCGAGCCGTCCAGGTTGGCTCGCCCGATAGTGGTAGTAGTCATGGGATTGGCCGCCGAGTTGATCCAGTACACGCCTGACGAGTTGACCGTGACAGACGCGGGAACCAGACCCTGGACGTTGCTACCGCTGATGAAGTCGCTGTCCACGCTCGAGCCGTCGAGGTCGGCTCGCGCGATCGCTCCGGTGCCGTTCGAGTCGAACTGACCCCAGTACAGGTAGGACGGCCACTGGTAGGTGTAGCTGCCCCCCAGGAGCGAGCTTTGTCCGTCGGGATTGATGGCAACAATGTCCACCGCGTCAGTTGCCGTCGTGGTGGGTGGCACCTGACACACTAGAGTCGTCGGTGGTTGAGAGGCAGTGGTATTCACCGGGCAAGGCATTCCTCCTACGGTGATCTGGGTGGCGTCAGTGAGCCCGGTTCCCGTGAGCGTCAGAGCGTTGCCGCCAACGGCAGGGCCAGTGGCGGGCAGGTTCTCTTCCAATGACGGTGCTGCTGCTGCCGGGGGTACTACAGTGCCTGATGCGGCTTCCGTGGCGGTGATGAACTGCTCCGTGGAAGTCAATTGCGGGTCGGGAGAACCGTCGACGTTGTAAGCGATGTCCACCTTGCCAATTGATCCGTCTTCGGCGGCATAAAAGAGGTTCGCCGTTTGGCTCTGGCTGTGCTGGTCGCAGTCCGGGTTGAAGCTCAATCCCATAGGGGAGTCGAGCGAACCCTCGAGGTTGACTGGACCTCCATCGGTCCCGAGCGCCGCGATGCCCTTAACGGCCATTGATCCACCCAGAGTGGCCCACGCCAGTGCAGCAGGAGCCTCCCCCGCCGGGCAGTCCCAGATCGCTATGCCTGAGGGCTCGTTGATCCCGGGCATCCAGTTGGACGAGACCACGGGCGGGCCCTGGTCATCTGGGGACACCGTGCCGGTTTCGGTCTCAGTGGCTGGAGGCAATAGGGCCGCCCCGAGCTGGTCTTGCAAACGATCAGTCCAGACCAGCAGGTGCATGGACCGGTTGATGGCGAGCGCGATGCGTCCGTAACCGTTCGAGGGAGTGTCGCCGAGGCCGATGCCACTGATGAATGGGCTGTCAGGGTTTGAGCCAAAGATCGGCGCGTGCGGATCGTCGAGTTTGAACCGGAGCACGTGCTGCCCGTCGTCATACATTGAGTTGGTCAGCAGGTAGAGGTAGGTGTCGTCGACCGCGATCGCCGCATCTTGATCCGCGTCGAAGATCGACGGTACCCACTGGTTGTCGACGGTGCGTCCGTCGATGCTGGCCCGACCAATCGAACCGCCGCTAGCTTGGTTGAGGTAGTAGATGTACAGGCCGTCACTGGCTGGAGACCACGGTGATGCCTGCCAGTCGGGCTCGACACCTGCAGGGTTGACGGAGATGAAGTTCGGCTCGGCGCCCGTTCCATCCAGGTTGGCCCGACCAATGTTGCCTATGGATGATTCACTGTCGTCCGACCCGAGTGAACCGATATTGGTGTAATACAGAGCCGAGTTGGCAAGTTCGTAGGTGAACGCATTGGCGGCTGTCCCGGACCTCCCGTCAGTATTGGTGACCACGAGATCGGACTTACCGTTCTGGGCCGGCCCGGTTGAGCACGTGATCTCGGTCATGGCTTGGTTCACCACCACATCGAGGCACGCAGCTCCGCCGACCGTTACGTTACCTGCCGGGTCGAAACCCGAGCCGGTGATGGTTACGGCGGTACCGCCCGAGGCGGGTCCGCTGTCAGGGGCAATCGCGAGATCGGTCGGGGTGGGCGAGATGTACGTGTACCAGTTCGGTTGTGTTGCAGACGGGCTGCCCGGGCCCGGGTTGGTCACGACGACGTCCACTTCGCCAGCGGCATGAGCAGGTACCGTGCACTGTGCCGTCCCGGATTCGGCATCGACTGTGAGCGCAGTACAAGCTGCGCCACCGAAAGTGAAGGTGGTCTCCGGGAAGAAGTTGGTTCCGGTAATTGTCACGACGTTGCGTCCGAACGTGGATCCAGATTTTTCGGAGAGGTCAGTCAAAGTGGGAAGGATTTCGTGGAACGCGAAGGCATTGGCGAGCGTTCCGGTGGGCGAGAGCGGGCCGGGATTGATGGCGACAACCGACGATGGGCCGGCCGGTGCCGGTGAGGTTGTGCACGATGCCTCAGTGAGCGACGTGACGGTGACGCTCACGCAGGGCTGACCGCCAACAGCTATAGACATGCCTGAGACGAACCCAGTCCCCGTTATTGTGACCGGCGTGCCCCCTTCGGTGGGCCCGAACGTGGGGGCCACGTTGGTGATGACGGGGGTGGGTGCAGTCCACGAGAAAGCATTCGGCAGGGTCAGGACCTGATCCTCGTAGACTGCCGGGTCTCCGCCTTCTAAGAAGTTCGGGTCAGCTCCGGGTGTCGTGATGGTCACATCGACAGTCCCGCGTGGCCCGGGGGGAGCCGTGCAGGTGAGCTCGGTGAAGTCCGCGTTGGTGGCAGGGTCCGCGCAGACCTCCCCGCCAACTGTCACGGTTGTCACGGGGAACAAGTTGCTGCCGGTAATCGTGAGGGGGGTGGAGGCGGTTTCGACGCCCGACCCCGGAGCCAACTGACCAGTTGGTGCGGGGTAGGTGTACATGAAGTCTTCGCCGGATCCGGGTAGGGCGTCGGGATTGGCAACGTCGACTTCGGCGATCAGGCCAGCTATGGCGGAAGTCTGGGCGAGCAAGCTGCTAGACACCGGCGGGCTCGTGCACGTCACGGTCGTGTCGCTGATGATGTCGAGGCTGGTGCACAATTGTCCCCCCACTTTCACAATGCTGTTGGGCGTGAAGCCCGTCCCGGTGATGGTGAGGTTCGTTCCCCCTGCTGCCGGTCCACTGGCCGGGGACACGGTGTACCCGGCCAGTCCCGGGTTGAGGTACGAGTAGTAGTCCTGCACGGTGACCTGCTGCCCGTCGCCAGTGGACACGGTCAAGTCAACGACCCCGACCGGATGGGGACTCGTTGTGCAGACGATTCGGTCATCGGATTGTTGGGCGATTGAACAGTTCGCGTCCCCGAGGGTTACCGAGTTGACGGCGCCGAGGTTCTCACCAGAGATGACCAAGGATTCGTTGCCAGCAACGGGGCCCAGGACGGGCAGAGTGGCAGGCGACGTGATGCTGACAGGGGGAGACGAGTAGGTGAACGTGGTGTCTGATCCGGACGCGATGGGATAGCGATTGGGGGCAGTGACCGTAACCACCACCGGGTAGGTTCCCGGATCGTTGATGGACGGTGTGCAGGTGATCGATTCAAGCGTCACCGCCGTCACGTCGCAGGGAGCTTCGCCGATGCTCACAGTCGTGTATCCGACGTAGAACTGGTCGCCCGTGATCGTGATGGGCTCGGACGCGTTGAACACCATGCTGGCGGGATTGACGCCGGTGACCGCCGGAGCGCCCTGCACCACGGACAGGCCGCCGTACTCGGCGGGGGGCCCGGTCGGGTTGGTGACGACGACGGTCGCAGATTCCCCGTCCAGTCCAGCGTTGGGTGCAACCAGGCATTCGATGGTGCTGAACGTGAGCGACGTGATCGCGCACTCGACGTTGTCGGTGTTCTCAGGACTCGACACTATGCTGACGGCGACGGTCGCGCCATCGACGAAACCTTCACCAGAAACGGTGAGGTGCACGCCAGCGCTCGGGATCGTCATCGGTGAGGCGGACGTCAGCGTTGGGGTGGAGGCTTGGAATGTGAATGCGTCCGCCATCGTGGTGTCTAGCCCGTCGCCATTGCTAGCGGTGAGTTCGACTGAACCGGCCCCCTGTGGGTAGGCGGGCGTGGTGCACGTGAGGCTGGTCGGCGTCACGGTTCCGGTGGTGGGGCAGGTCACCCCATCCAGGGTGACAACAGTTCCTGTTTCGAAACCAGCACCGGAAATCTTCACGCTCGTGCCGCCGGTGATGGGGCCCGATTCGGGTGTGACCGAGGTGATAGTGGGGGTGCTCACGTCGTAGGTGAAGGCCGCATCAGCTGTACCAGCAACGAGTCCCGGGTTGGTCACCACCACGTCGGCCGGCCCGGCAAACTGCGGCCCCGTGGTGCAGGTCAAACTGGTGGCGCTAGCGACCTCGACGTCGGAGCATTCCACGCCTCCGACCGTGACTGTCGCGCCTGAAATGAACCCGCCGCCGCTGATGGTGACGCTCGTGCCGCCCACGGTTGGGCCGTTCGCGGGTGCGATTGAAGAAATAGTGGGTGTGGCGCCGGTCGTGAACTCGAACGCGTCGGCGAGCGTGGTCGAAGCCCCCGTCGGGTTGGAGACGACGACCGAGAGGCCTTGGGCGGCATCCGCTGCCCCTGCTACGCATTCGATGGTGGAATACGTCGTGCTGACCACGGAACATGGCGTCGTTCCCAGTAGCACCGCGGCACCGGGAGCGAACCCGGTACCGCTGATCGTGATCGTTGCTCCACCGCCTCCCTGGGCAGTGTCCGGGCTCACAGAGGTGGGGCGGGGGGTCATATCCGTGGCGACCCCGTAGGTCAAGCCCGACATCAACGCGAAGTTCCGGCTGATGCTCGATCCGTCCAGGGTCGCTTGGGCAATGGTTCCGGTCGAGATCCTCGAATAATAGAGGTGGTCGTTGTCCGCTGCCAACGAGTCTGGGTTGCCGTCGTCGAAGATAAACTGCTGGTCGATTTGGGAGGCGTTCTCGGAGTCTGGGTCGATCACGGCGTGACCGATGTACTGGATGGAACTTTCTGGGTTGGGCGGCTGGTTGATCCAGTAGATATTGGGCCCGCTGACGGCGACCGACTGGGGCCCGGAAGCGCCCGTCACGAAGTCCTGCACGACCCCGGTTCCATCTAGGCTGGCGCGACCGATCGTTGAACCGAAGTCGTTGGAGTTCATGAGGTTGCCGCTGTTGGGCCAGTAGATGTGGGTTGAATCAACCGCGATGCCGAAGGGTGAGGCAGCCGTAGTGATGAAAGCTTGGTTCACATTGGACCCGTCGAGGTTCGCCCGCCCGATCGTGGATCCACCCGTGTTGGACCAGTAGACGTATTGCCCGTCAACCGCGACAGCTTGTGGCCCGTTGGCGCCAGTGATGAACGATGTATTGGGGTTGGATCCGTCGAGTCCTGCCCGACCAATCGTGCCGGTGGTGGGATTCGCCCAATATATGTACGACGCGTCCGCGACAACGCCAGACGTTCCTGGCCAAATGTCGTTGGCGGCATCGTTGCCAGGGTTCGCTACGAGTGAGTTGTTGATTGCCGTCGGATCGCTGATGAGCAGTTGCCCGATGGAGCGGAACATCTCTTCTGAGTCTGCTTGTTGGCTGAAGTAGAGGCTGGGTCCCAGATAGGTGAATGCGTCACCGAGGGTGGCGCTCTGGTCGTCGGAGTTGGTCACGACGATCGCTGCAGTCCCGACCGCGTGGGTGGGCGAGACGCAGGTGATGGTTGTCGGACTGGTCGCGGCTGCGTCCCGGCATGGTTGGCCGCCGACAGTAACCGCCACATCATCGTGGAACCCGGTGCCCGTCACGGTCAGGGGAGTTCCCCCTGTTGCGGGTCCGCGAGTGGGGGAGACTGCAGTGAGCTCCGGCGCTGGCCACGCGTAGGTGTGAGCGTCCGCGAGAGTCGTGGGGGCAGCGCCAGGTGTCGTGAGCGTGAGGGCGGCAGGTCCCGGAGTGCCCGGTGGAGTGGTGCAGGTGAGGTGGGTGG
>CBFGTA010000093.1:0-9138 GCA_965651595.1 uncultured bacterium
GAAGCGACAGAGCAACTCGCGGCAGACGTTCAAGCTGGCAGAGTACCGGTGCCAACTGTCGTCATCTGGCCGGAGAACTCCACCGATGTGGATCCCCTCCGGTTCCCTGATGCCGCCGAACTCATCACTAGGGCCGCCAACACGATCGGCGTGCCGATCCTGGTAGGCGCCGTGACCGTCGCTCCCACCCCCGCTGATCCGATCAGTTTGTGGAACGTAGGGGTGCTGTGGTATCCCGAAACAGGTCCGGGCGACATGTATATCAAGCAGCATCCCTTGCCGTTCGGAGAGTATGTTCCCTTCCGCTCGATGCTGACGCAGCTCATTGGTCGCTATGACCGGGTCCCCTACGACTTCGTGCCCGGCCCAGGCCCGGAGATTCTGTCTATCGACGATGTTCGCCTCGGCGACATAATTTGTTTTGAAGTCGCCTACGGTGGTCTCGTGCGTGAGACAGTGCGCGCAGGGGCAACCATGCTGGCTGTTCAAACCAACAACGCGACGTTCACTTCAACCGGGCCCGGAGGTTTGGCTCAACCTGAGCAGCAGCAGGCCATGGCCCGCATTCGGGCCGTGGAGTTCGGGCGTGATGTTGTGACAGTAGCGACCTCGGGGCTGACCGGACACATCCGCTCCGACGGCAGTCTGGTGGCGGAGGTGCCTCCGTTCGAGTCTGGATTTATCGTCACGAACGTCGCCTTGCGCGATGAACTAACTCCGGCAGCACGGTTCGGCGGTTGGATTCAGCAAGGGCTGTGTATCCTCGCAGTGATAGCCCTTTGTTGGGCAGCCTGGCTCGCCCGCGGCAGCAACAGCAGTCCAAACGAAAGGTGACGCGTGCCCGATCACAGCAACGAGTTTGGTGACCTCGGCCCGATTTTGGTGATCATTCCAACTTACAACGAGAAGGGCAACATCCGCAGCATCGTCGGCCGGGTACGGGCAGCAGTTCCTGAAGCTCACGTTCTTATCGCTGACGACAACAGCCCGGACGGAACTGGACAGTTGGCCGATGAACTAGCTGATGCCGATGACCACGTCCACGTCCTCCACCGTCGTGGAAAAGAAGGTTTGGGAGCTGCCTATGTGGCGGGATTCTCCTGGGGAATCGAACGCGACTACCAAGTTCTCGTGGAGATGGATGCTGACGGTTCACACCTGCCAGAACAACTGCCGCGCCTGCTCGACAAACTCCGGCACGCCGACCTGGTCCTCGGTTCGCGCTGGGTCGACGGCGGAACGACCCACAACTGGCCGAAATCGCGCGAGGTGCTGTCACGAGGTGGCAACTGGTACATCCGGCACGCTCTGGCAGTGCCCATCAAGGATGCGACCGGCGGGTACCGGGCGTATCGATCGACGACACTGCAGGCCATCGACTACCAATCTGTAGGTAGTGCCGGGTACGTGTTCCAGGTGGACTTGGCATATCGGGCTGTCCAGGCGGGTCTGCACGTGGCCGAAGTTCCGATCGATTTTCATGAACGAGAAATCGGCGAATCCAAAATGAGTTCCTCGATCGTCCGCGAGGCCCTAGTCCGGGTGACCGGTTGGGGTTTCAGGGAGCGGCGCACCAAGTCCGGCAGACAGCGGATCCGCACCACGAAGCGCCAACAAGCTCGCGGCTGGTAGCGATGCTGCGATTTCTCGCGTTCTGCTGCTACGTCTTGATCGAATTCTTCGTCGTGTTGTGGCTTGCATCGCTGTGGGGTTGGCCACTGGTCATCGGGCTGCTGATTGCGAGTTTCGTACTCGGGCTCGTCGTCATGAAGAACGCCGGATTGAGTGCCGTGCGGTCGATGCAGCAGGTGGCTTCCGATGGGGGAGCGGTCGAAGATGACTCGGTCGGGGATGCCGCAGTCATGTTCGGATGCGGCGTGTTCATTGCCGTACCTGGATTTGTGACGACCGTACTGGGGCTGGCCGCCCTATTGCCCCCGGCGCGGCGCTGGATTCGCAGCGTCGTCCGGCGCGCGTTCGAACGAGCAGCCCGACGTCGTGGAATGAGCGTCGTAACGACCACTGTGGACGGGGTGCGGGTTACGCGGATAGTTCCCGGAGACGTCGTAACGGGCCATGTCGTTCAACCCTCGGCGAACGCTGACGACCGGTCAGGAAACACTGGACCACCCTCCCCAGGTGACTCTTCGCAACAGCATCCGCTATTGCCGCCGGGCGAGGCTAGCCGTGATGGACTTCGTTCAGACCAGCGCGACAATCCCGATCAGCATGACTCGTACCGAGGCGATACCTAGGCTGACCGCAGCGACTTGCGCTTTTGCGGAGCGCTCGGGGCGTACCCGCGGGTTTCCCTCACTAAGTCGAGACGCTCGGTGAGCAGAACTTCGAGGTCGGCGAGGGAACGACGTTCGCGCAACATGTCCCAATGTGTGCGCACGTGCTTCACTGCCTTGGCTTCGGGTTCTTCACCGCCGCGCAGGATGCCTTCCTTTCCGCAGCGGCACTCCCACGTGTAGGGGAGTTCGGCTTCAATCGAAAACGGCATCGTCGTGACGTGGCCGTCGGGGCAGTCGTAGTTGACTGGCTGGCGGGGAGCAAGCTCAACGTGGTCGTCGGTCTCGTAGCTGGTAGCTCCCAAGCGTGATCCTCGCAGTGCACCGTCGCTCATGGCTTCTCACTCCTCGTATTTCTCGTCCGCCCATCGAACGCAGATAGTGGTCAAGTTGTTCCCCACTTGACGCAGTTCACACCTCTTGAGTGAAAATTGTTGTCGTGAGGCCTACCATAGGCCGCGTTGCTGCATGACCGACTTCAGCAGCGACGGGCGATCCGTCACGATCCCGTCCACCCCCGCGCTCAACAGCGTCTCCATGTGTACGGGGTCGTCGATCGTCCACACGTGCACGATGTCGCCACGCGCGTGGGCCCACTCGAGGAATCTAGGGGTGACGACGGGTACGCCTGCCCATCGCGGGGGCACTTGCAGCACGGCTGGCGAAGGCCTTGGTCCTCGGAGGTCAGCAGAAGAGGGGATTCGGCGCTGGGCGTGATAGGCGGCAACATACTGGGCTACCTCGCGCGACCCCATACTGGTCAGAAATTCGGGACCGAGGGCCTGGCGAATTCGTTTCAATCGCCGCGAGCTGAATGCGGCCGCAGTCACCTGCTCGGGCGATGCGTACTTTCTGACAGTGCGGCAGAAAGGGTCGATAGCGTTGTCAGTCTTGACGTCAACGTTGAAATGGATATCCGGGTAGCGCTCGAAAACGTCTTCGAGCCGCAGGACTCGGCCCGACTGTCCGACCCGGACCGTCTGCAACTGCTTCCACGTCAGTTCTGCAATCTCTCCTGGATGGTTGCTCAGCCGGTCCAGTCGTTCATCGTGAAACACGACGACTACGCCGTCACGGGTGCAGCGCACATCAGTTTCGATGACGCGGCAGCCGAGCGCCCGAGACCGGTCGAATGCTTCCGCCGTGTTCTCTGTCGCTTCCTTCGATCCACCCCGGTGGGCAATGGCTATCGGTCCGCTGCCCATGTACGGGTGGTTAGGGGGAGTCATCGTCAGACTCGCCATCATCGGATGGCTCTGGTTCCGGCGACGGGGGGTCGGTGACCACTTGGACGCCGGAAGAGCTCACTGCACGAACATATTCGCCGCGCTGATCGCGAATTCGAATAGTCAGAACTCCCGGAACGGAATCATCAAACTCAGCCGAGACCCGTTCAGGCCCCGCGTTGGCGCCGCGCGCCACAATTACCGTAGCGATACGCATGCGCGTGCCGGTCGCGGACAGGTGAACGCTCGGGGCTGGCACCAGTTCGCCGTACACGTAGGAACTCCAACCCCGCCAGGGGTTCGTCCGACCCGCAGAGCTGTCCGCGGCCGACGTCGACACCTGGGAGCCCAATACGGCGCTGCGCAGACTCACGTTGGAACCACTTCCGTGCGAATCGAACTGCTGGATTCCCTGCCCATCGACAGCCGAGGTCACGGTCCGGGTGCGGTCAAGATTCCAGTTCTGCACGATCCGTTCACGCCGCGGTGTGGACACATCGTCGATCACGATGAGAAATTCAGCTTCGCGATCGAACCATGTTGTTCGGTTGATCGTGGCCCGGGATCCGTAGGCCGTGTCCCTGACCATGATGAAGTCTCCGGCGGCATTGGATCGCGCAGCGAGCACGGAGGGACGGGGTGATCCGGCATTCACCCCCGGCACATGGACGACGTTGTGAGCCTGACGTGATCGCACGAACCATTCGCGCGCATCCTTCGAATATCGGTACGACCCTGTGTCGTGCAAGTGTTGAGATCCGCGTGAAGCAAACGTCACTGCCCCGGCGTCGGAGTGCGCATGGTATTCCGCGCTACCTCCCGGACCAGTGCGCATCGAGTAGAAGGTTTCTCTGGCGAAAGAGCGGTCTCCGGTGCCCCAACCTGTGCGACCGAATATGAAACCAGCCTGATAGACGCTAAACAGCGAACTGGGAGCACGGCCGGACTTCCCGCGGGATTGAACGTAGTTGACTCCGGCATCCATCGCGGCCAAGTCGGCACCGGGACGGCGCCGCGGACTGTCGCCGAGCATTTCCAAGAATCCGTCCGGCCGGGTCCCCTGCGCCAAGAACGCTGGAATCCGCGTCGCGCGGTTGAGGGCGGCCGGAACGTTCTGGCCACAGCTGCGCACCCGATTTATCTGCTGCAGAGTCCACACCGCGGTGTTGCGGGCGTAGACCATAGATCCTTCGCGAACGGAACCATCCTCAGCAATCATTCGACTACTGATAGATCCGAGTTGCTGGCGAGCTTGCTTCATGCGCTTGGGTTGCCGAAGAATGCAGGCGCTGGCAAATGAACCGGAAGCATGGTGGAAGGACGCATTGTTGATGGACTGCCAATTCTTGACGGCGTAGGCACCTTCGCGTTTGATTGCCTGTCTCAGTAACTTGCGATTCGGGGCCGGTCCGTCAAAGGCACACGCGAGGGTCCATTGGCGGAAGCCACTGACGATTTGAGAGTTCATGTACCAGGTTCGGGGTTTAGCTGGACGGTTCTTCTTCACGTAGGTGTTGATGATTCGATAAAACAGCTTCACCATTCCCGGCTTCTTCTTCTGAACACCAACCCGTAGGAGTGGCAAAGCCCAAAACAGGGAATGCATATGGCCATTCCCGGAATGATCCAGGCTCGACTGCGGCAGCCAGCTCATCTTCTTGATTTTGCGTGGCAGTCGGAGCGTGCCGTAGTGCTGGAGAGCAATCTGACGGTTCCGCTTGAGCGCACGCGCCTGGGACATGTCATTGGGATTGTTGCCCCACAACCAGGCCCGGCACTGGGTGCGAGCCCTCTGCCGTTGGGTACGCAAAGAGCTGCGAGGGACAGCCTGGCTCACTGCAGCGCCGCCAGGCACCCCGGCCGGCGCACCGAGATCCGACACCCGACTCCCACCGATGTCCGGCACATCAATGCCGTCGCCGGGTAGCTGCAGGTGTGTAGGGACAGCCGACGACGCAGGCGGCGACACGTGAGCCGATAGTTCGCTCGACACGAGAGTGAGGCTCAGACTGACCACCACGCACACAACGGCACTGCGTACAACGGCACTGCGTAGCCCCACTACCATCACTGAAACTCCCCGACGCCAGCTCCTCGTTTGTCTAGGGAGACGTTACCTGATCAATACGAGGCCATGGGTCAGCTTCTTCTAGTTGATAGGCAAGCTCCAATAAAACTCGATCGTTGCCCCGCCGGGCGGCGAACTGGACGCCGATCGGGCGCGCGTCTGCCGTTCGATAGAGCGGCAGACTCATGGCGGGAGCGCCGGAGATGTTGTGAATCTCGGTGAATGCGGCGTACTTCAGGAGACGAATGACCTGCTCGCGGTACTCCACGTCCGGCCCCAAGTACCCCAATTCTGGCGGTTCATGACTGAGTACCGGGCTGATCACGACATCGAATTGCTCCATGAACTGATCGAAATTATCGCCTGTCGCCTTCAGTCGCTGAATGGTTGCTGGCATTCGGAATGCTTGTTGACGCCCGTGGTCGGCCAAACCCAGACACAGCTTTTCCAGTTTTTTGGGATCGAATCCTTGGGGGTACATAACTCGCCCGAGGCGCTTGAGCAGGAGCGCATTGAGCCCCCAAAATCGCAAGAAGTCGACTCCGAACTGGGGGGAGTAGGGGTAGTCGATGTAGGTGACTTTGTGGCCGAGGCCTTCGCAGAGCTTGGCAGCATGCTCGACTGCGGCGACGGTGGACGCATCCGTGGTCACTCCGGCCTGACCATCAGTGAAGAACGCGATCCGCAACTGTTGGGCGTGATCGTGATCGACTCCGGCCATCCGTGGCCAGCGCGGGTCATAGTGAATCCCCTCGGCGGCCTGATAAAACAATTCGGTATCCCGAACGGTCCGGGTAAGGACACCTTGGGACACGAAGTTGATGGGAGCACGTTCGGTGCCTTCCACCTGGGGTAAGCGACCCACTGTGGGTTTGAGCCCGACCAAACCACAGCAGGCGGCCGGAATGCGGACGGATCCGCCACCGTCGTTACCGTGGGCGAGCGGGACCACGCCAGCTGCTACCAGCGCGGCACTGCCACCCGAAGAGCCCCCGGCGGTCCGACTCAAATCCCAGGGCGAACTCGTGGCGCCACTCAGGGTCGACTCAGTTGATGCGGTCAGCCCGAACTCCGGCAGCGTGGTCTTGGCGAACACGCGAAGCCCCGCTGACTGCAACAGTCGCGACATGACACTCGTACGATCGCGCGGGGAATCACCGACCGCAGTCGAGCCCTGGCGACTCGGATAGCCACTGAGGTCCTCGTTGTCTTTCAAGACCGTCGGCAGTCCCGCAAACGGTAACTGCGCGACTGCGTCACTTTCTTCCGCCGTCATGTTCAACTCTGACGGCCGTACCCAGCACTGCACCGCATTGATCGACTCATTCACGCGGTGGGCGCGCGCGATTGCAGCATCCATCAACTCGCTCACGGACACGGATCCCGAGCGAAGTGCCGCCACAAGATCAGTAGCATCGGAGATACCGAGAGCGTCATCGCCGTAGGCGTGGGCGCGTTGGGGGTATGTGCCAGTCATGCCGACACGCTACCGGCTCACCACCAACGACGAAGGTCCGGCCGTCGCCAAGCGCCTAGTCGCCCTGATCGGTCCAACTTTTTTATGCGCCGATAATATACATTATGTCATTCTATCGTGCGCAGCGAACCTTAGCGAACCTCGTCGTCTGTTCCGACCCCAGCCAGCTAGTGCCTACTGGTGTCTGCGCGTCCCCTCTTGGCGGCTAGGCGTCGCGCCGCTCTCCAAGTACGGGAATCAGTGGCCAGCATCCGTAGTCGCTGGCGGGTGGTTGCGTCATCGATGTGACCACCCCAGGCGACATCGCCGTTGGGTACGCCGTATTGGGCCATCACTGCCGCAACGTCTGCGGCCTGCGCCCTGTTCATCGGCTGGCTGTTAGCTGGCGGTTGCTCCCACCATTCCGACCAGTCTGGCCCCGACACCATGTCCCGCAACGGCTCCAAGTCCGATGCCATACGGCGGTGGACGATTTCCATTGCGTCTGGAGTGAGACGGACCGGTGGCCCCGGAAGTTGTTCGGACAGCTTGGCGACTAGGCGGTTGCGGGGCCCGAGATTGGTGTGGCCAGCGCGTGACGTTATGGGAATATATGGGTTGATCTCGAGGAGCACTGCGGCGGCATCTGCCGTCAGGCTTACATTCTGCATTTGTTCCGGCCACTTCCACGTTCCTTCCCCGAAGAACGTGCCGTCGAGACCAGCATGACCTAGGGTGACGCAAGTAACTCGGCTCGGTTCGGCTCGAAACCTTTCCAGGTACGGATAGATCGCTACATTTTCAACCCCGAAAACCCCTTGCCATCTCTGCACAATCTTGGCTAGCGCAAAGCGGTCGAGCTCTTTGTGCGCAAAAGCACCATCAGGTGGATCGGTGTGACCGTTCTTGACCGCACGGGAGTAGTTGCTATTGGCGAGATAGTCGTTGCGACGTAACCACATGACAACTTCCACTGAGGAGAAGATCGATAGGAGTTCATCTCTCAGCCGCTCGACAACGGCCCGTTGTGCGGTGCCTACCATCTCAGATGTCAACACACTGACTGAGAACTTTCGGGTCAGGCCTTCAAGCTTGTTCAGTAGTGCCGCATGCTGCGCCTCCTTGTCGGCTTCCGATTTGAGGCCGAGATGGCGCGCGCGTACCGTCACACCCGACCTAGCTGACACCACAAATGCGTGGTGATCACGTTGCCTCTTGAACAACCCGACCCCCTGCCGAACCAGAACGTCGTGGTTGGCGTGTATTGCTTGTTGCATGTACGAGGTGCCAGTTTTTGGCAACCCCACGTGAAATAGGAGCTTGGTCATCACCTAACGCCATTCGCCAGATCGCGGCGACTCCAGTACTGCTGTCGCCTCTCTCAAGATTTGTTACTCCAGCTTAGTGCCCACAGGCGCGTCACCGGAATCCGACTTGCAGGGACTCGTTAGACTGATTGAATGCCGCGATTGCTGCTCCACATGGGCATGCCCAAGACCGGAACAACGGCGTTCCAGAAGTCAGTCGCCGCCAATCGGGACTTGCTCGCTGACCAAGGGATTGGACTCTTGGCGAAGGACCCGAAGGTTGCAGGACTCGAAGGCAGCCTTCACCATCGCTTCGCGATGGCATATCGCGACACTCATTCGTATCGATCAAGGGCACTCGGCGTGGGAAGCGCCAGCGCCCGCGCGACAGCTCGCGAGCAGTCGCTTCACGCCATCACCACATTGCTCAACCAGTACCCCCAGGTGCTCGTCTCGTCTGAACATTTGGCGATCCTGTGTCCTGAGGAACTGACCCAACTCGCCAGCGACGTTCGCAAGATCACAGATGACGTTGGGGTGATCTTTTGGGTTCGACGACAGGACTACTTAGTCAACAGCTTTCTGTCGCAGCGGATTAAAGCCAGCCACTCTGCAGCACCTACTGTCAAGTTCGCCCGCAACCCGAAAAACGCTCCCAATATTTCGGCTTTCGTCAAGTCTGTCACCGAAGTGTTCGGAGCGGATGCGGTTGACGCTCGCCCGTACTTGGAGCGTTACAAACGCGAACCAAACACGGTCCTCGCCGCCGTCATGCAAAGACTTGAGA
>CBFGTA010000094.1:0-9102 GCA_965651595.1 uncultured bacterium
TAGTGACAATCGCACCGACGGCCCGCTTCGTCATGTCCCACATTTGTACGACGACCGTGCCCGGGGACTGGCGTTGGAGTTGCCGCTCTGGCGTCACCCCGAAGAAGCCCTGGGGGGCGACTGAGTCTGTAAGTTGCCCGTCCACCACAACTGGTCGTTCGATAACGGCGATCGTGGTGGTGCGGGTGATGAGTTCTTGTCCCCGTTCGAAAGTGACTGTGGCTGGTCCGGCCGCCGACGTTCGCACCAACTCCACGAACTGGTCCCAGTCGGTGAGCTGGGTTCCTTGGTAGGCGCGGATCGTGTCCCCCGGCCCGATTCCGGCCTCGGCGGCAGCGGTGGGTGCCGAATCAGCCGGGCACGGGGCCTGACCCGCTTCGGCCCCCGCAGTCGGCACGCAGGCGGTGACGGCCGAGACCGTCAGCGTGGGAGTCGGAACGCCGATCCCCACGAATAGAAGTGCGAACAAGGCGAACGCCAGGATCAGGTTCATGACCGGCCCGCCGAGCATGATGACGAGCTTCTTCGGCACTGACAGGGCGTAGAAGGCCCGCTTCTTGTCGGCCTCGGTGACGACTTCGGCCGCGGACTGCTTGCGGGCCTCCTCGACCAATGTTCCGAGTCGACCGGTGGAGGAGGCCCGCACGACACCGTCTGGACCCGGGGGGAACATCCCGATCATTCGAATGTAGCCCCCGAAAGGAATCCACTTGATTCCGTACTCCGTTTCGCCTTTTTGTCGCGACCACATGGTGGGACCGAAACCGACCATGTACTGGGTGACTTTGACACCGAAGCGCTTGGCGGGCAGCAAGTGGCCGAGTTCGTGCCACGCGATCGAGAACAAGATTCCGAAGATGAAGGCGATCACGCCGATCGTTGCGAGCACGACCACCTCCTGTTGGCTCGGCACCACTATACGTGGCGTATGTACGTGGCGTGGTGACCGTGGCGGAGCCGGAACTCGAACAGGAATGTTCAGCGCCGATCGGTGGGCTCACCTACTCGTCGAGTACCGCGCGGGCCTCCTGTCGGGCCCACGCGTCAGCGGCCAACACCGCTTCGAGGGACAAGTCCGTGTCAGCGACGTGGCGATGCCCGAATGGGCCCGACCCGGCCGACCGGGCCGACAGGTGGCGGTCCACTACTGCCGCGACCGTGGCCACAATATCGGTGAACTGCAACCTCCCGCTGATGAAAGCCTCGACGCACACTTCGTTGGCCGCGTTGTAGACCGCCGGGGCTGTTCCAGCGGCCACGCCCACGAAGCGGGCAAGCCCGACGGCGGGGAAAGCCTCGTGGTCGATCGGTTCGAAGGTCCACGCCTGGGCGGCAGTAAAGTCGCAGGCAGTGGCCGCCGAATCGATGCGGTCAGGCCACCCGAGGCCTAGCGCGATCGGCAGGTGCATGTCGGGGGGGTTCGCCTGGGCAATGATGGAGCCGTCTCGAAATTGCACCATCGAGTGGACGATCGACTGGGGGTGAACCACGGTGTCGATGGCCTCGAGCGGGATGTCGAACAGCAGGTGCGCCTCGATGAGTTCTAGGCCCTTGTTGACCATGGTGGCAGAGTTAATCGTCACGACCGGCCCCATCGACCAGGTGGGGTGGGCCAGGGCGTCGGTGGGAGTCACCGACTGTAGATCCTCGCGGGTGCGGCCACGGAACGGGCCGCCGGAAGCGGTGAGGATCAGTCGATCTACTTCCTCGGCGCGCCCCGCCCGTAGGCACTGAGCCAGAGCAGAGTGCTCGGAGTCCACCGGCACCAACTGGCCAGCAGCGGCACGTGAGGTGACGAGTCGTCCGCCTATCACCAGCGACTCCTTGTTCGCCAACGCCACAGTCGAACCAGCTGACAGCGCGGCCAAGGTGGGTGCAAGACCAATCGAGCCTGTGATGCCGTTGAGAACCACGTCACATGGGAGTCCAGCCAGGGCGGCCACCGCGTCGGGACCAGCTGTAACTTCGATGTCTACGGCCGACGCTGCCCTTCGATCATCGGTGAATGTGCTCCGAACGCGGCCCGAGATGGCCTCCCGTACAACTGCCGCCTGGGCGACATCGTGAACGGCCACCGCCGAGCATTCGAACTCGACGGCCTGTTCGGCGATGAGCTGCGGATTCGCTCCCCCGGCCGCAAGACCCATCACCCTGAACCGGCCCGGGTTGGCGCGAACGATATCGAGGGCCTGGGTACCTATTGATCCGGTCGACCCTAGAATCACGATGTCGCGCACAGTCAGCCATTGTGGCAAACCGCGCAGCTGCGCGCGTGTCCGACATGGCGCCGCGGAGGCTGTGACTATCGAACCCAACCTGCAGTCGGCCGACTAGCTCGCAGTGGTGGCGGCGAGTTGTCCACAGGCCCCGTCGATTTCTTGTCCGCGGGTATCGCGGACAGTGACAGGGATACCGCGCCGACGCAGAGTCGCCACGAACGCGTCCTGAACGCCCGGGTCCGACGCCGTCCACCGCGAGCCCGGTGTCGGGTTGAGCGGGATCAGGTTGACGTGGACGAGGTGCCCGACCAGCAAGTCCGCAAGCGCTTCAGCGCGATCGACTCCATCGTTGATTTCTCGGATCAGCGCGTACTCGATGGAAATTCGGCGCTTCGTGCGGGCTGCGTAGTCCCAGGCGGCCTGCAGGACTTCCGCCACCGGCCAGCGCGCGTTGAGGGGAACGAGCTCGTTGCGCAGTTCGTCGTCGGGTGCGTGGAGCGAAACCGCCAGTGTGACGGGAAGGCCTTCGTCGGCCAGGGCCCTCATCCGCGGCACGAGCCCGACGGTGGATACGGTGATTCCGCGCGCACTCATTCCCACCCCTGCCGGTGCCGGTGTGGTCAAGATTCTCAGGGCCCGGATGACAGCGGCGTAGTTAGCCAGCGGCTCGCCCATTCCCATCAACACGAGGTTGCTGATTCGCGACGTGGGTGCCTGCCCCGGCAACGCGCGGAGTGTGCGGGTGGCGTCGAGGAACTGCTCCACGATCTCGGCGGTGGAGAGGTTGCGGGTGAGTCCGGCCTGTCCCGTCGCGCAAAACGGGCAGTTCATTCCGCACCCGGCCTGGCTGGAGATGCACACGGTCGTACGGTCGGGATAGCGCATCAGGACGCTTTCGATCATGGCGCCGTCATGAAGTCGGTACACATTCTTGACGGTGTCGCCAGCATCGCAACTGATTGAACGCTGTTGGTCAAGCAGATGCGGAAGCAGTCTGTCGGCGATCTTCTGGCGATCGGGGGCGGCGATGTCGGTCCAACTGTCGAGGCGGTCTCCGGCACAGTGAACGTACAAGTGGCGGGCAATTTGGTCTGCCCGGAACCCGGCGAGCCCGAGTTCGGCAACGCGGTCGCGGCGGTCGTCTATTCCGATGTCGTGAAAATGAGTGGGTGGCTTGGCCGACGGTTTTCGGGAAACTCTCTCGACAAACACCGGCGCGGCCCCGGCAGTCGGGCGCGGGTTGGCGGGGTTGTTGTGTTGCGGGGAGGTCACGAATCTAGCGTCTCACACGACCGTCGGTCCTCCGACGGTGAATCGTCGTGCCCCGGCCCTAGCCGAGCATGAAGTAGAACAGCGCCCAGGCCACGAACGCGTTGGGGATCAGTGAATCGAGCCGGTCCATCAGCCCACCGTGCCCGGGCAACAGATTGCTCATGTCCTTAACCCCGAGGTCCCGCTTGATCGCCGACTCCGCGAAGTCACCGGCGGTCGCTGTCACCGTCATCACCGCACCAGCAATGACCCCCTGCCACCAGGGCGCCCCGAGCAGCCACTCGAACAGCCAGGCGCCGACGGCACACTGCAACACCACGGATCCCGCGAACCCTTCCCAGGATTTCTTGGGACTGACCCTTGGTGCGATGGGGTGCTTGCCGAACAAGACACCGGCGAAGTAGCCACCAATGTCGTTGGACACGGTCAGGGCGATGAAGACGATGACCCGCTGCGGCCCGTCAGGGCTGTCAACGATCAGCACCAAGAAGCCGATCATGAACGGCAAATAGGCTGCAGTGAAAACGCTGGCTGTGACATCCTTGACGTACCCGTCGGTGCCTCGGCGAATCCGCCACAACAGGATGGCGATCACAATGCATCCGAAGGTGACGAGTTGTGCTTCGATGCCCCAGACGTAGGTGGTGGCCGCTGAGGCCACGGCACCGACGTACAGCGGTGTGCGAGCCAGGTGAATGTTGGCGTGTCCGAAGGCCTTGGTCAGTTCCCAAATCCCGATGCAAATGACCAGGGTGGCAAACGCGACGAACACCCACACCGCAGTGAACAGGGTAAGAAACACGAGCCCCGCCAGGAGCACACCGACACCGATGGCTGCAGGCAGGTTGCGCCCCGATTTGGGGTGCGCAGCGGCCTGGGGGTCGGGCCGAGAATCCGGGTCGGGTTGGGTCATGTCAGACCTCGAGCAACTCGGCTTCCTTGTTCTTCAACAGCTCGTCGACCGAGTTCACATAGCTGTTGGTCAGTTCGTCCAGTTGCTTCTCGGCTCGACGGACCTCGTCTTCGCCGTATTCCCCGTCCTTGATGAACTTCTCGAGGGTGTCTTTGGCGTGCCTGCGCACGTTGCGCATCGACACCTTGGCATCTTCAGCTTTCGTCCGAGCCACCTTGATGTACTCGCGACGACGTTCCTCAGTCAATTGCGGCATCACCACGCGGATGACCGCTCCTTCGCTGGCCGGGTTGACGCCAAGGTCGGAATCGCGAATGGCCTTCTCAATTTGCGGCGCCGAGCTCTTGTCGAACGGCGTGATGAGAATCATTTGCGAGTCGGGGGTCTGGAACGACGCCAACTGATTCAGCGGGGTGGGGGCTCCGTAATAGTCGACCGTGATCTTGGAGAACATTGCGGGGTTGGCTCGCCCCGCACGCAGCGAAGCGAAGTCTTCCCGAGCCACTGACACGGCCTTGTCCATTTTTTCTTCTGCCTCAAGCAGCGTCTCGTCAATCACAACATCTCCGTTCCCTGCCTGCTCAGAAGTCCGGGCATGATTGCCCGGGCTCGTGGACCACGCGACTTTGACTAGTCTGAGTTAACCAGCGTTCCGATCCGTTCACCACTCACGGCGCGCGCAATGTTGCCCTCGACCATCAAGTTGAACACCACGATCGGCATGTCGTTGTCGCGGCACAGGCTGATCGCGGTCGCGTCAGCAACCTTGAGGTCGCGAGTGAGGACCTCGTCGTAGGTGAGGCTGTCGAAACGACGAGCGTCAGGATGTGTACGCGGGTCGCTGTCATACACGCCGTCCACACCTTTTGCCATAAGGACTACCTGGCACTTGGTCTCGAGCGCCCGCTGGGCCGCGCACGTGTCGGTGGAGAAGAAAGGAGCCCCCAGGCCAGCCCCGAAAATCACGACCCGGCCCTTTTCCATGTGCCGGATGGCTCGCAGCGGGGTGTAGGGCTCGGCGACTTGGCCCATCGCAATGGCCGTTTGCACGCGGGTTTCGACTCCCACTTGCTCGAGAAAGTCCTGCAATGCCAGACAGTTCATGACGGTGCCGAGCATGCCGATGTAGTCGGCGCGACCCCTGTCCATACCGTGCTGGCTCAGTTCAGCCCCGCGGAAGTAGTTCCCCCCGCCGATCACGACGCTCACTTCGCACCCGGTTCGCACGACATCACGAATCTGGCGGGCGATTGCCGACACGACCGCCGGATCTACACCGAGGCCGCCGCCACCAGCAAACGCTTCGCCCGACAGTTTGAGTAGGACGCGCGACCATCCCCCTTCGGGGACGTGGGTCCACCGTTCAACGGTGCCTTCCAGAGTGGGTTGCACGATGGGTTTGATCACCGATGACTCCTCACCGTTTGCCTGCGTGCTGCGAGGCCGGACGGCGACATCCGGCCCGACCTCGCACCCACAAGTAGTTGTCGAGCTACTGTCCGACCTTGAAGCGAGCAAAGCGCGTGATGTTCGCTCCGTTCTCAGCCAGTAGCGCTTTGATGGTCTTCTTGTTGTCGCGAACGAATGGCTGCTCTAGCAGGCAGAAGTCCTTGAAGAAGGCGTTAGTCCGCCCCTCCACGATTTTCGAGATCGCCTGCTCGGGTTTACCTTCTTCCCGGGCGGTTTCTTCAGCGATTCGCCGTTCTGCTGCCACCACGTCGTCGCTGACGTCGTCGCGACTCAGGTACTTCGGAGCCATTGCGGCAATGTGCTGGGCGATTGACCGAGCGAGCTCTTCGTTGTCCACGTCGAGCTCGACGAGGGCACCCACGCTCGGGGGCAGGGCCGGATCGTGCTTGTGCAAGTACACATACACCGACCCGTTGTCGAAGTGGGCGAAGCGGCGGATCTCGATCTTCTCACCCATCGAAGCGTTGGCTTCGTCGATAAGTTGCTGAACCGTCTTGCCCGCCTCGATCTCGGCAGCGAGCAACTCCACCACGTCTGCGGGAGCTGACGTCTTGACGAACGCCGAGATTTGGGCGGCGAGAGACTGAAAGCCTTCGGTCTTGGCCACAAAGTCGGTCTCGCAGTTGAGTTCGAGCATGACGCCGCGACTTGTCTCGTCGAGGTCGGCGATGACCAGGCCGTTCGAAGCCGAGCGACCTGCACGCTTGCCCACGTCTTTGGCGCCCTTGATACGCAGCAGTTCGACCGCCTTGTCGAAGTCTCCAGCGGCTTCTTCGAGCGCCTTCTTGCAGTCCATCATGCCCGCGCCAGTTAGCTCGCGCAGCTTCTTCACGTCTGCAGCAGAAATCGCCATGCTAGGACTCACTTCCTGTCTTGGGGGTTTCTTCGGTCGGCTCAGTCGTCACAGCTTCGACGGCAACCTCTTCCACGAGTTCAACCGCCGGTACTTCAGCCGCAACCTCGGTGGCAACCTCCGCGGCAGCTTCCGTGGCAGGAGTTTCGGTAGCGACCTCGGTGGCTGGCGCCTCAGCTTCGGCGCCAGCGTCGATGACGTCGGTCTCCCATTCAGGTAGCGCTTCAGCCTCGCCAGCGGCACCTGCCCGGGCGATAAGCCCTTCGGCGACAGCGTCGCCAATCACACGCGTCAGCAGGTCAACGGCCCGAATGGCGTCGTCGTTGCCAGGGATCGGATAGTCGACTACGTCGGGGTCGCAGTTGGTGTCGAGAACAGCCACGACCGGGATGTTGAGTTTGCGGGCCTCGGCGACAGCGAGAGTTTCCTTGTTGGTGTCAACCACCCACACTGCACTAGGGGTCTTACCCATTGTGCGGATGCCGCCGAGCGTACGCTCGAGCTTGTCCTTCTCGCGCCGCATGAGCAGCAGTTCCTTCTTGGTGGGACCGCCAGCACTGACTGTCTCAAGATCCATCTCTTCGAGCTCTTGGAGCCGTTGGAGGCGCTTGTGAACAGTCTGGAAGTTGGTCAGCATGCCACCGAGCCAACGGTGATTGACATAGGGCATCCCCACCCGCCGGGCATGTTCGGCGATGGGCTCTTGGGCCTGCTTCTTGGTGCCGACGAACAAAATGGTGCCGCCGTTGGCAACCGTTCCGCGCACGAACTCGTAGGCCTGATCGAGGTAGCTCAACGACTGGTTGAGGTCGACGATGTAGATCCCGTTGCGTTCAGTCATGATGAATCGCTTCATCTTGGGGTTCCAACGGCGGGTCTGATGCCCGAAATGAACGCCACTTTCCATCAACTGGCGCATGGTGACTACAACCATGGTTATTCCTTTCGCGTCGTGGCACGCCACAACGATGGTGGTTATCGCCGTCCTTCTGTGGACGGCCCTCCCCTGCCGTTGACGACCCAGGAACGCAAGGTTCCCACCTAGACCGTCAGTCCGCCCAGGCCCGAAAACCTAGGTGTCAGGGTGTGATGTCGCCATCTGGTGATGGCGCGACTCACAGTGTAGACCGTGATCGTGGGCACACACCGGGGAACCCGACCATCGGTCGTTGTCCACCGCTGCGCTTGTCCCCAAGAACTGGCGTCGTCTGACACATCGACGGTGGCTCAGGCCATAGTCACGCCATGTCAATTCTCGCTGCGCGGCCTGCCAGCGCCCACCTCAGCCCACGGTCTTCTCCCTCTGCGAATCGTCGGGTCGCAGTGGTCGCCGCGGTCGCTGCGGTCGTGCTGGCCAGTGTGGGGCTCGGAGCGTGGCAGGGTGACCGCGCCGAGGCGGTCGGACGCGCTCGCTCACTTCCGGTGGCTGGCCCCATCGACGTGATCGCAGGATTCGACCCACCATCGGTCCGGTGGGGGGCGGGCCACCGCGGGGTTGACCTGGCCGCCCCACCGGGAACACCTGTCCGCTCTATCGCACCAGGGCAAGTGATGTTCATCGGCCAAGTCGGAGGGAAACCGGTGGTGAGCGTGCACCATCCTGGGTCGGCCACACCGCGGCTCCGGTCGACCTACGAACCGGTGGTGGCCGCTGGCTACCTCGCGGTGGGCAGTTGGTTGGACGCCGGTGACGTTCTCGGCACTGTGGCTGAAGCCGGAGGGCACTGCGCGCGGTCGTGTCTACACCTGGGGTTGCGCACCCAAGACGAGTACTTCGACCCGTTAGCCTGGATTCTCATGCACCTCGTCGTTCTCAAACCGGTGTGAGCGGAAGGGCCGAAGTGGTATGCCCGCGACAGTAGCGCTCGACTCAGCCGCTGTGACCGTCGGTGTCTGAGGACACCGACTTCGCCCACACGGCCCGCAACTGCAGGAGTGCGCGGGTGTGCAGTTGAGATGCGCGACTCTGAGAAACTCCGAGTACTTCACCGACCTCCGACATGGTGAAGCCCTCGAAGTAATACATCGCCAAGACAACTTGCCCCCGCAAGTCCAGTTGACGAATGCATCGAGCTATCAATGCCTGATCGACCCGTGATTCCCAACGCTCGGCTGGATCGGCCCGCACAGAGTCAGGCGACCAGGTCGCCGCAGACTCCGGGCCAGACCGGTGGACGACCACGCTGTCAAGACTCATGACCTGCAGGCCAGACAACTCACGGTACCGATCGTGGAGTTGAGACAGCGTCCACCCGAGGTGAGCGGCAAGGTCATCGTCTTCAGGCATGTCCCCGGTGCGGTTCATCAAGTCAGTCGTTGCTTGTTCGATCTGCCTGCCCGCCGAACGAACCGATCGTGGGGCCCAATCGCCAACC
>CBFGTA010000095.1:0-9071 GCA_965651595.1 uncultured bacterium
CTTTCGCGACGACTGTGGGCTACGCGGTGGCGGGCACCCTGGCGGCTTTACTCTTGGCCGCGCCGATTGGCATCCTGGCGGGAAGATTTCCGAATCGGACATCCGGCCTGATCGAGCGTGGCTCCTATCTCGGCCACGCGCTGCCGGGCGTCGTCGTGGGCTTGGCCATTGTGTTCCTGGGTACTCGGCTGGTTCCGGGCATCTACCAGACCGTGTTCCTGCTCGCTTTCGCCTACGCGGTCCTGTTCGTGCCGAAAGCTGAAGCCGCGATTCGTGGATCTATCGCAATGGTTCCACCGGTCCTGGAGGATGTGGCTCGCACGTTGGGGCACTCGCGCGCTTCAGCCTTCATGCGGGTCACCGCGCGGCTGTCGGCACCGGGGATCGGCGCCGGGGCAGTGCTGGTGTTATTGACGGTGATGAAGGAACTGCCTGCCACGCTGATGCTGCGGCCCACCGGACACGACACTCTGGCGACCCGCATGTGGGCTCTGACCGACCTCGGCCAGTACGCCGCCGCCGCACCCTATTCTCTGACCCTGATTGCGATTGGCATCATTCCCGCCGCGGTCTTGGCATGGCCGATGGTGGCGCACCGCTCCCGATCGACGGTGGTGGTTGGCTCCGAACTCGGAGACCGGCAGGCCATGGCAGACGCGACGCAGGATCGGCGGTGGTGACACTATGAGTACGGCCAATAGCCCCACGAAGACAGTCAACGATCCACTGCGGCCACACAGCGTCAGTCGCGCGAGCGCGGGTCGCTGTTCGTCGGACAGTCCAGCTATAGAAGGGAGCGCGTCGGTGTCTGCTGCGTCGTCCTCCCCGCCGACCGGTGCTGACGAGGCGCCTGCCGGCGTTGAGGTCCAGGACCTCGTGGTCAGTTATGGCGACCACCGGGTGCTCAGTGACCTGTCGCTGACTATCCCTGCTGGTCACGTGGCTGCCGTTCTCGGCCCGAGCGGCTCAGGCAAGACCACCTTGTTGCGAACGATCGTGGGGTTCTTGCGGCCCCAAGGCGGTGTTGTCCGAGTCAACGGGCGGGCCGTCGCCGGTGGGGGCGTGTGGGTGCCGCCAGAACAGCGCGATATCGGGCTAGTCCCGCAGGAAGGTGCACTGTTCCCGCATCTCGACGTGTTTGACAACATCGGATTCGGGTTGGCGCGGCGGACGGCCCGCCAGCGTCGGGTCCGCTCCGAGCGTGTTGACGAACTCCTGGAACTTGTCGACCTCGCTGGCATCGCCCACCAGCGGCCCCACGAACTGTCCGGAGGAATGCAGCAGCGGGTCGCCCTCGCCCGCGCTCTCGCCCGTTGCCCCCAGGTGGTTGCCCTGGACGAGCCGTTCAGCTCGCTCGACTCGGCTCTGCGCCGGGAACTGCGGTCGCAGGTCAAGCAGGTGCTAGCTGCCATTGGCACGACGGTGCTGCTCGTCACCCACGACGAAGAAGAGGCCGCCGAACTTGCCACCGACTTGCACACCATGGACTCAGGCCATTTGACGACCGGGCGGGATGGCTAGGCCGATGGGCGAAACCGCTGCCCAACCGTGGGGTGAGCGCTTGCGGGCGTTCCTCGATGACTCTGGCAGCAATGGTTCCCCTGACCGAGCGGTCGAGGCTGCCCTGGTGCGGGAACTTCTCGAGGTATTGCGAAGACGCGCCCCCGGTCGTTCCGTAGAGTTCCGCGTTCCCCCCTATGGAGCAGTCCAACTCGTCGCCGGAACCAGTCACCGGCGGGGCACTCCACCGGCCGTGGTCGAGTGCGATCCTGTCACCTTTTTGGCGCTAGCAGCAGGTGATGTGACGTGGTCCGAGGCCGAAGCGCGCGGGGGCCTCGAGGCGTCCGGCCAACGATCGGATGTGTCGAACCTGCTCCCATTGGTCGACGTCTGATCGCTGCGGGCTTACACTCAAGAGTGTGGCGGGCGGCGATGGCTTGTTATCACATTCCCTGTTACCCGGTGAAAAGGGTCCGCAGGACGCATGTGGTGTATTTGGCGTGTGGGCTCCCGGTGAAGAAGTCGCCAAACTGACCTACTTCGGCCTCTACGCTTTGCAACACCGGGGCCAAGAATCGGCGGGTATCGCCGTCAGCGAGGGCCGCCGAATTTTCGTCTACAAAGACATGGGTCTGGTCAGCCAGGTGTTCAACGAAGGAACCCTCGAATCGCTGTCAGGTCACTTGGCGGTAGGGCACGCTCGGTACTCCACCACCGGTTCCAGTGTGTGGGAGAACGCTCAGCCCACGTTCCGCACCACCCCCACAGGTTCTTTGGCTCTCGGCCACAACGGAAATCTCATCAACACGCGCGAACTCGCCGAACGGCTCCGCGTGGTGCGTTCGTCTGGCGGCGAACTGGCTTTCGAGCAGCCTTCGGAGGCGACGAGCGACACGGAACTGATGACGGCGCTGCTGGCCGCCCAACCCACGACCACCCTGTTCGAAGCGGCCATGGCGGAGTTGCCGAATTTTCGGGGAGCGTTTTCGCTGGTGTTCATGGACGAAACCACCCTCTACGCGGCGCGTGATCCGCAGGGAGTGCGTCCATTGGTCTTGGGGCGCCTAGCCACCGGGTGGGTGGTGGCGAGCGAGACCGCGGCCCTAGACATCGTCGGTGCCGTGTACGAGCGCGACATCGAACCCGGTGAGCTGGTCGCCATCGACGGATCTGGCGTTCGCTCGGAGCGCTTCGCCGAGGCCGCGCCGAAGGGCTGCATTTTTGAGTTTGTCTACCTGGCGCGTCCGGATTCCCAACTCGCGGGCACCAGCGTGCACGCTGTGCGGGCTGAAGTGGGTCGACGCCTAGCCAAGGAGCATCCCGCCGATGCGGACCTCGTGATCCCGGTGCCCGAATCCGGAACACCCGGTGCGGTGGGCTACGCGCAAGCGTCCGGTATCCCGTTCGCCCAGGGCATAGTCAAGAACGCCTACGTGGGCCGCACCTTCATCTCTCCTTCCCAGACCTTGCGCGAACGCGGAATCCGACTCAAGCTCAATCCCTTGCGAGAAGTCATCGAAGGCAAGCGGCTCGTCGTAGTCGACGATTCCATCGTTCGAGGCAACACGCAGCGAGCGATCGTGCGGATGCTGCGGGAGGCGGGTGCCGCCGAGGTGCACGTGCGGATTTCTAGTCCGCCGGTGTCGTGGCCGTGTTTCTACGGGATCGACTTCGCCACGCGGGCCGAACTCATTGCCAACAATCAGACGCTGGAGGAGATCCGCACGTCGATTGATGCCGACTCGCTGGCTTACATCAGTCTCGACAGTTTGGTGGCGGCGACCGGAACTGCGGCGGATCGCCTGTGTCGGGCCTGCTTCGATGGCGTCTATCCGATCGAGCTTCCCGCCTCCGAGAAGTTGGGCAAGCACGTCCTCGAACCCTACGGCGATCACCCTGAGGCGGGCCAGTCTCATCTCGGCAACGGCCAGGCAACTTCTCTGGGCTTCGCTGGGGTGGCAGGAACCATCGGAGGGTTGACGACGCCGTGACTGGTGAGCCGATTACCTACGCGGCCGCTGGCGTCGACGTTGAAGCTGGCGAGCGGGCCGTAGACCTGATGCGGGAAAGTATCCGTGCGGCCGGACGACCCGAGGTCGTTGGCGGGTTCGGTGGCTTCGCAGGCTTGTTTGACGCCAGCGCCCTCGCCCGTTTTCGTCGACCGTTGCTCGCTACCAGCACCGATGGTGTCGGAACGAAAGTTGTGATCGCCCAGCAAATGGACGTCCACGACACGATCGGACTCGACCTTGTAGCCATGGTGGTTGACGACTTGGTTGTCACTGGTGCCGAACCGTTGTTCATGACCGACTACATCGCCTGCGGTCGAGTCGTTCCCGAGCGGATCGCCGCCATCGTCACGGGCATCGCTCGCGGTTGCCAAATCGCCGGGTGCGCGCTGCTCGGTGGCGAGACGGCCGAGCATCCGGGCGTACTCGGGGTCGATGATTATGACGTGGCGGGGGCGGGAACTGCCGTCGTAGAGGCTGACGAGTTGCGGGGGCCCGACCGAGTGCGTCCCGGCGACGTGGTCGTGGCGATGGCCGCGTCTGGTCTGCACGCGAACGGTTATTCGTTGGCTCGGCACATCTACTTGCAGCTCACCGGGTGGGGGCTCGAACGTCACGTCGACGAGTTCGGGCGCACCTTGGGAGAGGAACTGCTCGAGCCGACCCGCATCTACGCGCAGGACTGCCTGGCGCTCATCGCCGCGTTGGGCCCGCAGGTGCGAGGGTTCTCCCACATCACCGGTGGCGGCATCGCCGCCAACATCGCCCGAATCCTGCCGAGTCAGCTGCACGTCGATGTCGAGCGCGACACGTGGCAACCGGATCCCGTGTTCACGCTGGCAGGATCCCTGGGGTCGATGGAGACCCTCGAACTCGAACGCACGTTCAACATGGGCATGGGGATGATCGCTGTCGTCGCCCCCGAAGCCGCTGACGCCGCCCTCGCCGTTCTTGCTAAACGGGGAGTTTCGGCCTGGGCGTGTGGAACTGTCCGGGTCGCCGACGAGGCCGATGTTTCCGATTCCCCTGCCAAAGGGGGGTCAGGCGGATCTGTGCGACTCGTTGGCAGCTATTCCGGCCGCAACCGGGCGTCTCCGGCCTGACCGGACTGGTCCGACTGCGCGAGCTCCTCAGCGGTAGGCGGTGGTGGCACCGTCGGCATGGGCCCGGGAACCGGCAACCCCTCCAGGAGAGCTCTCACTTCGCTGGCCAGGTAGCGCCGGTGTCCTCCCAGCGTGCGTACCGACTGCAGTTTGCCCGCTTTCGCCCACCGAGTCACCGTCTTGGGGTCGACTCTGAACATGGCCGCCACCTCTGAAGGAGTCAACAACGGCTCGGACTCGTGGGCAGGGGTCGACATGGCTCCCAATCCTGGGCCGCATTGGTGTCGGAAGCAATTCGGCGGCGACCTGATTGCCCCAATTGGTCGCGGTAGAGGTGCAATTAGCCGCCTTAGGGAGGCAATAGGCGTTTATCGAGAGATTCGTCCGATTTGTGGGGCCGACGTGCGGCATCGTCCCGATTGGGCTACCGTGGGAAACCGATGGGCGCGGTGAACAGGCTCACGTGGCCGGCGAATCCGTAACTCGGGTGTCGCCGTTCGTCATTCATCGCTATGCTCTGTGACATATCCACCTGTAGGGGTGCTCCACTTCGGGGCACACGCGATTCCGGGAATCCGGGCGAGGGGGTCGAGCCATGGGGCGCGGCCGAGCGAAGGCCAAGCAGACGAAGGTCGCACGGGAGTTGAAGTACAACGTCCCGCAGACCGACCTTGATGCGTTGGCGGCAGAATTGCGGGCCAACGGCGGTACCGAGCCTGCGGGCGAGGCCGACCGAGACGTCGAGGAGTCGTCCGACGGCTTCGACGACGACACCTACCGTCGCTAACTTTGGGCTCTCTGCGTGAACCGTTAGCCGATTCCGAATAGTTCCAGCGCAGTGATAGCCGCCAGGATCAGACACACGATGGCCCCGATTCGCTGGATCAAGGCCAAGCGCATTTTCGCTAAGAGCAGTTTGCCCAGACCCGCTCCTAGCCCGGCCACGACTGCGAGTGCGGCCCAGGCGCCGATGAACACGGAGACCGGAGCCTGGTAGCGGGCGCTGAGGCCGGCCACGAACAACTGAGATAGATCACCGAACTCGGCAAGAAACACGACCCCGAACGATGTGCCTATGGCTGCGAGCCGAGTACCCCAAGTGCCGCGTTGGGCTACCTGGGTTTCGGTCGCCGTAGCAGTGGCTTCTTGGGATCTCCCCAGCTGGGAGGTCGCGAGATCGTTGGCTTCTTCCTCGGCTCGCTGGTCGGCCGAGCGGGCACCCCGCCACAAGATGATTCCTCCGATCGCGAAGAGTGCCGCTGTGGCGATCAGAACCGGTTCCCGGGGCAGCTGTGCGACCAGACTACCAGCCACGACTGCCAAGGCCACCTGCACGCCGAAGGCGGCCGTTACGCCGATCCAGGCGAGCCACGGCCGAAACCGGGTCGACAGGATTAGCGTGGCGATGAACGTCTTATCGGGTAGTTCAAGCAGCAACAAGGGAACGAAGGCAGCGGCCACCACTGCCCAGTCGATACCCAAGAACATTGCCCTGACTCCCGTCGCACGACGACACCGCGACTGTAGCGCTTCCCCGAGGCTGGTGGCTCAGCCTGCTGGACACGGGGCCTTCCGTGACGGGCGCTAGCCCAGTCTGGTTGTCGGGGTCGACATTGCGACTCTGGCCTGCCAAGATCGATTCTGAACTGTGGCGAGGAGGAATCATATGCGTCGACTGGTCACTATTTGCGCGTCGATCATGGCGCTCACGGCAGCCCTCTTTCCAGCTTCGACGGCAGCCGCGCAGGATCTGGCTGTGGAGAGAACCATTTCCATGCCAGCTGGTCTTGAGCCGATTGGCCTGACGGTAGCGCCCGCGGGGGTCCCCGGCGCTGGACAAATCTATGTCATCAACTTCGGCCTTGATGGGTGGGAGCTGACGGCGTTCAGGCCAAATTTGACGATCGCTTGGCGCACCGAGTTGACTGAGGTGACGATCGACCCAGACTCGCTGGCGGTGGCTGGCCCGGGAACGCGTCGACCTGGCGCGATCTACGTGGCCTTGGGCTCGCGCATCGCCGTCTTCGACTCGGCGGGAGCATCGATACCTGGTGCTGAAATTCCGATGAACCCTCCGACCAGCAAGGCTCGTTGGGTGGGGGTCTATCCGGCTGCTCAGGGCGGCAAGGTCATCGTAGTTCGGCACAGCAACGTGCCCGATCAAGACGACATTCGATGGTACGACGACAACGGGGTCGTGGTCGACTCCCGTCCGCTGAGCGCGATGGGCAATCCACTGGTGATTCAGTCTGCTGGGCCCGACCAAGGGAAGGCTTACGTGGCGAAGTCGACAAATTATGACGGCGGGGGCAAGGGCATCTACACGTTCAACGCTGACCTCAGTCAAGGGGCAGACCTGAACGTTCAGCAGAACACATTCGGTCTTGCAGCCAGTGCACAAGATCCCGTCTTGGGAAGCTATCTGTATATAGGGGGCTCGTACCGGCCCGGCGGGTTCGATCGCCGAATGCGACTGACGGTCATGCCGCCAGCGGGGCCATGGGTGGTGCAGGAAGAGGGGGGCTACCGCGATATCTCCGGTGACGCAAGCATCGCGGTATCTGGTAACTCAGTGCCGGGAGCAAGCCGCGTCTACCAGGCCGCCAGGCCCGAAGGAGGGGCGGTTCGGACCGTGATTAGCATCCGAACCTTAGGGGGCGCCCTGCGATCTCAGCTCGAGATTCCATCGGAGAGCCGCGGCATCGCATTGGCCGGTAACACACCCGCCAATGCCGGAACGTTGTACTCGGTGGCCTACCAAGCCGGGACACTCACGGCGATGGTCCCACCTCCGCGGCGCTGTCTGGCCTGCGACACGGGCAGACATACGAAGTATCGGTGCGTTCGAAAACTGCCGCGGGCTACGGGGACTCGCGGACCCGCTCGTTCACCTACCCGAAGGTGGCGAGTAAGCCGCGGGCGTTCGTGGTCAAACGCAAGAACGCCAACCGGGCAAAGGCCCGCTGGAAGGCACCGCGCCATCTGCATGGGACATCTGTGGTGCGGTACATGGTGCGTCACACGAAAGCCAATGGCAAGTGGACGAAGTGGCGCAAGGTGCCAGCTGCGAAGCGGAAGGTGGCACTCAAGCCGGTGGCGTCCGGCTCCCAGCGCGCACAAGTGCGGGCGGTCACCTCAGTAGGTAGGGGCAAGGCCGCCAAAGCGCGCTGGAGCCAGTAGCGAGATCGGGTGTCGGCACAGAACGAACCACCACCTCCCTCCCCTCGCGGATCTGTCTCCACCGAGTCATGGGCCCTTCTGCGTGTCGTCGCGATCGGGCGCGGCCAATCCGCGAAGCTAGGCCCATGGCGACGGACGGGACTGCGCGGAGATTCCCCACGCCTCCCCGCTACTGGGTTGAAGGCGAGCCAGGTTCGGAGTTCCCCGACGGACGAGTATTCCCGGTGCCGACTTCCCAATCGTCGCAAAGATCGGCGACATTCGCGGCGGTGGACGACACTGAGGTCGTTGCTAAGGTTCCGGCAGCAGCAGTACCCGAGACGGTGTTGCCAACGGCGTTAGAGCCCATTCCGCCCGTTGAGTCCGCGCCGCCCGTAGCAGCGCCAGCCGGGCGGCGGGTATGGCCACCGGTGGCAGAAGCTGCCCCAATCGCAGGAGCTGCGCCAAGGATTCCTTCGGACTCGGCAGTTGTGGGGGTCGAGTCGGATGATGAACTCGCCGACGTGATGGACGCGTCGAAGGCCGATAGACGCCCAGCCAACCTGATTGTGGCGACGGTGTGGGGCCTCTCTTTCGGTGTGGTGTGCATCGCTGCTGCGGTTGCCGCGACGGTCACAGACCTCGGTCAGCAGGCGATCGCGGCCGCCAACATTCCCGGCCTGGAGACTCGCCAGGCGACGATGGCACTGTTGGGCCTGGGGGTTGTCTACCTGCTTCCCTGGTGGTGGGCCGGGGTGACTGGCGGCAGCCGCCTCATGCGATTTCTCGTCAAGATCATGGTTATTGCGTCGGCCTTGGGTGCCGCCGCACTGTTCGTCGCTACCCCGACGCTGCCCATGGCCATACTGGCATCTTCGGTGACGCTATGGGCAACCATCGAACTGCTCTTGCTTTATGGAGGGGCTCGCACTCGGGCGTATTTTTCCCGTCACTCGCCAGAGCAGGCTTCGTCTGTCCGTGAGTAGGTTGTCTAGCCACAGCGCCTGCACACAGTGACCAAGTTCGCGTTGGTCAGCGTGTCATCGTGTTCTGGGTGCGGGCCTTCAGCAAGATCACCGGTCCCGACGACGGACTAAATCTGCCGCCCGAGATGTTGTGGGGCTACAACAGATCCGCAGGCTACCTCAGGGGCAATCGATGACTGAAACGACAGAACTCGCGATCGATGGGATGACGTGTGCGTCCTGTGCGCGACGGATCGAGAAGCGACTCAACAAGTTGGGCGATGTTGAGGCGACCGTCAACTTCGCGACGGGCAAGGCCACGGTCCATCACGCGC
>CBFGTA010000096.1:0-9041 GCA_965651595.1 uncultured bacterium
TTGAATGAATCGCTCGTGACGATCGTGCCCGACGGAATCAGAGCCACTAGGCCCAGGCTGACGGCGATACCTGCCGACAGACTGCAGTCGATCAGAGTGACCTGTCGTTCCACTCGCAACAGCTCCGAGCGATTGCCGATGCGTTTACTCGCCCGCGAATACAGTCCGTAGAGGGCCAGGCATGCGGCCGCCACGAACCCGCAATACACAACGACGACCCCATACTCGGGCGCCTCTCCCTGACCATTCGCCAAGTACTCGAAAATCTTGATCCCATTCTCGGCAAGAGCGAAGATGACGAGCGCCAGGATCACGAGCGATCGGAACAAGACATAGATATTCTCGAAGGCAGCCTGACCGTAGGGGTAGGTTTCGGTTGCAGCAGCCAGAGAGGCTTTCGCCAGCCAGCCAGCGATCAAGGCCGAACCAAAGTTGATCAGCGAATACAGTCCATCGATTTGCACGGCTGAAGAGCCAGACCACGCGTAGGCCGCGAATCCGAGTACGGCGAACACCAGCATGAAGTAGCGAGCAATGCGCAACATCCCGAGCTCGGTGTGGAAGATGTCGGATTCGCTGATCGCGGCCGAACCTGACCGTGCTTCAGTCTTCACCTTCCTGGCATCAGCTGTCACCCTATGTGCTTCCGCAGCAGCCGCCCCCGCAACAACCCCCGCCCGCTGCGGGTGACCCACCCGCATCAGACTGACCGCTGGCCGCGCCCCCGACCGCACCGACGGTCAGCAGACGAACTGTGTCGGTATGACCGTCCGGGCAGGCGCACGGCTCGGAAGAATCCGCCATAGGGCGCTGGGTTGTGAAGGTGTCGCCACACTGTCGACACCGAAACTCGTAGGTCGGCATGCCCCTATTATTGCTGAGTACCCGTGGCGAGTCTTATTGCTGCCGAGTTTTCAGGCTACGAACCGGACCCACGACAGGGCCGGCCTGGTTTCGCACCACGGCCCGGACGAAGTACCGGGTGCCCGGGCGGAGTTTGGCGATTCGTGCACGTACGCGGCGATCGCCCCCAGCAGCGAGCGGACTGTGCACGGCCTTCACAGATCGTGACTCTCCCAGTGTGGGTGTGCCACCTGAGCTGACCAAGAAACGTACGCGAGTGACGCCGCCACCGGTGGCTACACGCGACCGGACAACGACTGCCCGCTTCTTGCGTTTCAACACCTCGACACCACTGGCTCGAGGCTTGACGGGCCCGTCAACAGGCAATAGCGCATCTGTCCGCAGTTGCCGCATCCCCCCGGAGTAGACGTTGAGATCAATATTCAGCGATCCTGAACCGGGAATCCGCCCTTTGCTCGTGAACTGCCACATCCGAGCGGCTGGCCAGCCGGGAACGGCTGGGGCCCGATCGGGTCCGCGTCCCCAGGCAGCCAGCCACAGCGGGTACTCCGTGAGGGCTGGCTTCGCCACCAACCTGTTCATCAGGAACCAACGATAGGAATACAGGTATGGCCGCCGATTGGCGATCTTCTCGTACTTGCGCAGCCACGCCAGCGCCCAGGCGGTCAACTGCTGTGGGTTGAGTGACTCGGGGGCTTCTTCGAGATCGAGGGCCATCGGCAAGTACCCGGTGCGCCACTGTTTGACCCGGTGTGCCGCGACCCGTGCCTGTGACTTCGCGTCGGCCTTGATCGCCGCCAGGGAAGTGTTGGCTTTCGGAAGGCCGTAGTGGTAGGTCCCCAGAATGAGGCCCGCGTTGTGGGCGTCGCGCCGATCGCGAGCGAACCAGCGAGCGGTGATCGCATCTTGAGTGGGTCCGCGCCCATCGGAAGCCTTGATGATGGCGAACCGCACAGCCGAACCCGAACGGAGTAGGCCAAAGTCTGGGTGAGCACCTTCATAGTTGTCGGGATCGTAGTAGTCGGCGGGGTGGTTCCACTGAGAAATGTCTACCCCCCGCGGGCCCTTGGCGGGCTGTTCAGCCCAGTTGTGGGCTTCGTGACTGTCGCCCACGCTCGGTGAGGCCGTCAGGATGGCAGCCGTCAGTGACGCCACGAGTCCACCCACTACATACGATAGGTTGCTGACCACAGGGGGATCCTACGTCGTGACCACCGGACACGTCGGTGTGGTTGACCTAGTCCGGCGTGTCACGGCCAACTCCGAGCGACCTGCGGGCGGTGAATGTGGATCAGCCAACTGGCATAGAGGAGTTCCCCCCTGACCCCCCGCTCAAGCGCCCGCACGTGTTCGCGTCCGTTCCGAAAGCGACTCCCCCGCGATCGCAACCCGAGGCGCTTTACGGCCGGGTCGTGGTCGCTGTGGTCGTGGCCGTCGTCGCCACAATTACCGCGTTTGCTGCTGCCGTGGGTGAGCATTTTGTCCACCAATTGATGCCCCAGAACATCGTCGAATGGCATGTGGGGGCGTGGACCACCCTCGTGTCACGGGATCTCCCACCGACGCAGCTCGTCATCCTGTCCTGCATAGCGATTGCCCTCGTCGCCGTGTGTGCAACGGCTTTCGAGTCGATCGCGGCCCTCATGGCTCTGAGCCCGAAGCGTCGCCTGCTCACCCGCTACCGGCGACCCCTGGGTGAGGCCGAGACCGTCGATCGAATCCGAATCACTGTCCTTGTGCCGGCCCACAATGAGGAGGCGAGCCTGCCCATCACCCTGGGTGCCCTCTCCCATCAAGTGCGAGCCCCCGACCGAGTGATCGTTGTCGCCGACAATTGCACCGATCGAACTGTCGACATCGCCCGAGAGATGGGCCACGATGTGTTCGAAACGGTCGACAATCGACACAAGAAGGGCGGCGGGCTCAACCAGGTGCTCGCCGAGCTGCTGCCGACTACCGACGAACGCGACGCCATCATGGTGATGGACGCCGACACCTCCCTCGCTCCCGAATTTCTCTCCACCGCGGCCGATCGTCTCGAGTCTGATACCGAACTCACTGCGGTGGGCGGGGTGTTTTTCGGTGAGGGAGGCAGCGGCCTGCTCGGCCAGTTTCAGCGCAACGAATTTGCCCGCTATTCGCTGCAGATCCGGAGCCGACGCGGGCGAGTTTTTGTTCTCACTGGTACGGCCACAGTATTTCGGGCCAGCGCCTTGCTCGACGTTGCAGCGGCCCGCGGCGTGTTCATTCCTGGCACGCCCGGCCACGTCTACGACACGGCCGCTCTCACCGAAGACAACGAACTGACCCTGGCCCTGAAGTCCCTCGGGGCGACGATGGTGTCGCCGGGCGAATGCCGGGTGACCACAGAAATCATGCCCACCTGGCGCAACCTGTGGGTCCAACGACAGCGATGGCAGCGCGGGGCGCTGGAGAACCTCAGCGCCTACGGCATCACGCGTGCCACGATCCGCTACTGGGGCCAACAGATCGGCATCGGATACGGCACCATCGCTCTCAACTTGGCGCTGCTGCTGATGTTCCTGACGTTCATGAGCGTCGACCAGTGGATATGGTTCCCGTTCTGGATGTTCGTGGGCGCGATTTTTGCGGCCGAGCGAGTCATCACAGCCTGGTCAGGCGGTTGGAGAGCCCGCATATTGGCTGCGGCAGTCCTGCCCGAACTCATGTATGACGTCTTCTTGCAACTCGTGTTCCTGCGTTGCCTCTACGACATCACAGTCGGCCGTAGTGCCACATGGGGCCACGTGCAGCATTCCGCCGATGCGAGCGCCTCGTGAACGGGATCGTCAGCGGAATTCTGTTTCCGGCGTCCCTGCTGACGTCCAACGCGTTTCTGTTGTTAGCCACGATCGTGGCCTTCAATACGATCATCTATCTCGGACTG
This sequence comes from uncultured bacterium, assembly GCA_965651595.1. Taxonomy (GTDB): domain Bacteria; phylum Actinomycetota; class Actinomycetes; order S36-B12; family UBA10799; genus CBFGTA01. The sequence goes on from CBFGTA010000096.1 coordinate 3,773, forward strand.
ACCTTGAGCAAACTGATCCCCCTGCCACCCCAGAGCAACCCGGCTCGACTGCGCGCTCTCTTGTCGCGCTGGGGCCTGACCTTCGACGAGGAAGGTGCCATGCGTTCAATCCCCCGCCCCGAGATTGTGATGGACGACCCGTATGAGGGTCTGCGCCGTTCCGTGTCCCGCCGAGACATTCCCCGGGCACTAATCCTGATCGGCGGCGTCATCATGTCTGTCACAGCTCTCGCCTTCCTGATCCTCGGCGGAGCAAACGTCACCGACTACCTGCCCGAATTTGTCGCTGGCGCGGCATTCATCTTCTTGGGCCTGGCGACGGGCCGATGGCATTTGCGGGCACGGACGATGATGTGGCTCTTTGCGATTTCGATGACTCTTGTCGTGTTCCTGATGGCGTTTCAATCCATCGCCCGCGAATCGGCGATCCCCTTGGCGTTTGCACTGGTCGTGATGACCGCCACGGCTCCGGTCATCTTGGCCTGGACTCCAGCGCTCGTGAGCAGTGCTCTGATGGTCGCGGGAGTCGTAGTGGCATCGTGGCCGCTGGCGGAATCGGACACCGCGCGCCTCTTGGTGTCAGCCGTGGCCGCCCTCATCACCGGTCTGGCACTTCTCCAACTTCGGCTCGCGTCGCTCGACGCGCTGAGCGACGAACGCCAGCGGTCAGCGGCAATCGCATCCACCGACGAGCTCACCGAGTCGCTCACCCCCCACGGGTTGCGTAGCCTCGCGCGATCGATCGCGAGTATCGCCGAGCGGGTCGATATGCCCGCATGCGTGATGGCTTTCCGCATCAACGACTTGGCGACAGCAATAGACCAGTACGGCCGCGGCTACGGCGACGAACTGATTCGCAGCGTGGCCCAGTCCATTCACGCCGGTGTCCGGCGCGGCGATCTGGTCGCCCGGTGGAGCATCGACGAGTTCATCGTATTGGGACTCGGACACACCCCGGACGCCGAAGCTCTTGCCGCCCGAATCCAAGAAGGGATCCGCGCCGCCGGTGTCACCCTGGGTAAGTGGCCCGCGACAGTGTCAGTTGGGACTGCCTCCGGCGACGTCCACGAAGCTACCTTCGAAGGGCTCGTGGACGCCGCCCGCGCTGATGCCCATCACCACGTCTGATGACGACCGCGGGTGATAGCGACGACGGATGATGACGACCAGGTGTGATGGCGTCAACGCGTGGGCCGGATGCAAGTGTCTGCAGGCTCTAGGCGTCGAGCCGCGTCATCACATGCTTGATGCGGGTGTAGTCCTCTAGTCCGTACATCGACAGGTCTTTCCCGTAGCCACTCTTCTTGTAGCCGCCGTGGGGCATCTCGGCGATCAGCGGAATGTGTGTGTTGATCCACACGCAGCCGAAGTCTAAGGCCCGCGACATGCGCATCGCAGTTCCGTGGTCGCTGGTCCAAACGCTGGAGGCCAGCGCCAAATCCACACCATTGGACTTCTCCAAGGCGTCGGCCTCAGTGGAGAACTTCTGCACCGTCATGATGGGGCCGAAGATTTCCGTCTGAACCATCTCGTCGTCCTGGTTGAGGTCAGCCACAACGGTCGGTTCAATGAACAAGCCGGAACCACTCATGGCGTTGCCGCCGGCCAGGATGCGAGCGTGATCCGGTGTGCGATCCAAGAAGCCCAAGACTCCGTTGTACTGATTGATGTTGTTGACGGCCGGCACGAACGCATCAGGATCACCCACACCACCGTCGTGGGTGGATTTCAGTGCGGCAACCTTGGCGGCGAGAAGTTGGGTGAACTCGTCGTAGATTCCTTCTTGGACCAGCACCCGAGTCGCAGACGTGCAGTCTTGTCCGGCGTTGAAGAATCCGGCGGTTGCGATGCCGTCGGCGGCCTCTTCCAAGTTGGCGTCGTTGAACACTACGACCGGCGCCTTGCCTCCGAGTTCGAGGTGGACCCGCTTCACGGTGTCGGCTGCGTTCTTGGCGACGGCAATTCCCGCTGGCACGGAACCGGTGATGGACACCATGGCTGGGGCGTCGTGGCCGATGAGGGCCGCGCCCGTGTCTCGATCGCCAACGATCACGTTGAACACCCCGTCAGGCAAAATGCCCGCCTCATAAATCAGTTCAGCAATCCGGACAGACGTCACCGGCGTGGTGTCCGACGGCTTGAGGACAACGGCGTTGCCAGCTGCCAGCGCCGGACCGAACTTCCACACAGCCATCATCAGCGGGTAGTTCCACGGAGCGACCTGCCCGACCACGCCGACCGGTTCGCGCCGGATAAACGACGTGAATCCGGCCATGTATTCGCCAGCCGACTTCCCTTCAAGAACACGAGCGGCCCCAGCGAAAAAGCGCAACTGGTCCGCAGCGGGCGGGATCTCTTCGGCGCGGGTTACCGCAACCGGCTTGCCGGTGTTCTCGCACTCGAGGGCCACCAACTCGTCAGCATTCTCTTCAAATAGATCAGCGATCTTGAGCAACGCCCGCTGTCGCTCTGACGGCGTGGCATCCCTCCAAACGGGAAAGGCCTTCTCAGCGGCCCGGCAGGCACGGTCGACATCGTCAGCCGTCGATACCGGGGCCTGAGCGAACACCTCGCCCGTGGTCGGGTTCACTAGGTCGAGCGAATCACCTGATGGCTCGACAGTCTCCCCGTTGATGACATTGTGGACTTTCCGCATATTCGCTCCTTCGAGTGAGGACAACCGTCCATTTCTTGCTCACTGCACGGGCAAGTAGGGCTACAGTTACACAATGCCGAGCCCGATTCGCGGCTGAGCATGACCAAGTTGGGTCAATTGGGCCTGACTCTTTGTGATCTTTTTCCTGGAGGAGGAAATTGTGGCGGATGTGACGATCACCCGGCGGCATCCTTTGGATCCTTTGGCTCCCCGCGAATTTCACGAAATCGTCGCCATCGTGCGCCGCGACAAGGGCCTCGACGAGGCCACCAAGTTCACTTCCATCCGGTTGAGGGAACCCGACAAGGCAGCCCTTGCCGCGTACGACGCGACGGGCACGACTCCTGACCGCGAGGCGGACGTGGTCTGTTGGACTAGGCCGTCAGGCGAAGTTCATACCGCTGTCGTGTCCCTCACCGAGAACACCGTCGTCGAATGGATCCACCAGCCCGGCAAACAGGCCAACCTCACCGAGGATGAACTCCTCGAAGTGGATCGAGCGATGCGCGCTCACCCGGCCGTCGTTGAGGCGCTCGCCAAGCGGGGCATCACCAATCTCGACTTGGTCGCCATCGAAGTGTGGGGCTACCCCGGCTACATGATTCCCGAGCACTTGCAGGGCCGACGCATCGGTTGGACCGACATTTGGCGCAAAGACCAGGCCGACTCGAATATCTACGCGCACTCCGTATCAGGTCTGAGCCTCATCGTCGACCTCAACACTATGGATCTCATAGAGATTCAAGATCGTTATTCCTTCGAGCCGCCCCCGGTCATGGGTGAGTACCGCCCCGAACTCGTGCCTGGCCAACAGCTACGCAGCGACATCAAGCCCCTCGACATCGTCCAGCCCGACGGCCCGTCGTTCACAATGGACGGGAATCTGCTCAAGTGGCAGAACTGGAGCATGCGGGTCGGATTCAACAACCGCGAAGGCATGATCCTGCACCAGGTCAGCTACAACGACCATGGCACGGAACGTTCGATCGCCAACCGGATGTCGTTCGCCGAGATGATCGTCCCCTACCGCGACAACACCCCCGATCACAACCGGCGCACTGCCTACGACATTGGCGAGTGGGGCTTGGGTTTCATGACCACCAGCTTGGAACTCGGATGTGACTGTCTAGGAGAAATTCGCTACCTCGACGCATGCGTCCACGACTGGGACGGCAACCCTCAAGAGATCACCAACGCAATCTGCATCCACGAAGAAGATGACGCCATCTTGTGGAAGCACGTCGATCCGACGACGGGCGCTGAAGTGCGCCGGGCTCGACGGTTCGTGGTCTCGTTCCACGCGACTGTCGCCAACTACGAGTACATCGTGTACTGGCGCTTCTATATGGACGGCAATATCGAATGTGAGGTCCGGGCGACCGGGATCATGGTGACCAACCAGTTCCCACATGGCCAGCCTCCGGCCACCGGCACTGTGGTCGACACCGATACCTACGCCCCGTGGCATCAGCATTTCATCGTTGCCCGACTCGACCTGGACATCGATGGCACTGACAACACGGTGGTTGCCACCGAATGCTATCCGGCCGAGGTCAACGCCCAGAACGAGTACGGTCTGGCCATGCATGTGAAGGCTACGGCCCTCACCACGGAGCAAGAAGGCAAGCAGGACTTCGACTGGAACGTGCAGCGCAGTTGGAAAGTCGTCAACCCCAACAAGAAGAACCGCCTCGGCACTCCGGTCGGCTACAAACTCGTTCCCGAGGGGACTTTCCCGGCCTTGATGCATGCTGACTCCCCCCTGCTCAAGCGTTCACGAGTGCTCGAGCACTCCCTATGGGTGACTCCATACAACCGCGACGAGCAGTGGCCGAGCGGGGACCTCGTCGTCCAGAGCACTGAAGACGACGGGATCGGGTTGTGGACCGAGCAGAACCGACCGATCGAAAACCGCGACGTCGTCCTCTGGTACGTGTTCGGAATCAACCACGTCACTCGCCCCGAGGAGTGGCCGATCATGGCCGTCGACAAGGTGGCCTTTTGGCTGAAGCCAGTCGGATTTTTCGACCGCAACCCGTCGCTAGACGTCCCGGCTCAACCGAAGGCCTGCGGCTCGGGCCAGACGTGCGGTTGTGGTGAGACGTCCGGTGGTTGCGGCTGCGGGGGCCACAGTGCTGGTCACGGTGGCGGGTGCGGGGGCCACGGGGGCTGAGCCCCACTCGGGCGCGCGACGATTCCCGAAGTTTAGGCGAACCACTGCTCGACAAACGCCACCGTTTGTCGACAAGGTCGAGGAGGCCAGTCACGTGCACTCAGCGTCGCCCGACGCCACCGCTAGGTTGGATAAGATTGTGGTGCGCGGGGCTCACCACAACAACCTGCGACACGTGGACGTAGACATTCCCAAGCATGCCCTGACAGCGTTTACGGGGGTTTCCGGCTCGGGCAAGTCGTCTCTGGTATTCGACACGATCGCCGCTGAGTCTCAGCGTCTGATCAACGAGACGTACAGCGCCTTCGTTCAGGGGTTCATGCCCCAGGTTGAGCGGCCGAACGTGGACGACCTGCGCGGCTTGACTGCCGCCATCGTGGTCGACCAGGAACCGATGGCAGCCAACCCCCGCTCGACTGTTGGCACGGTCACAGCCGCCC
>CBFGTA010000097.1:0-8836 GCA_965651595.1 uncultured bacterium
CCTGCGTGTGCCGTTGACCTGCGTGTGCCGTTGACCTGCGCGTGCCGTTGAGAGGTGCCCGCGATCGTGTCGGAGCGGCGGCCATTAGCGTAGACACATGGGCATCACTGTCGATTGGACGTTGGCATCGGCTACAGCGCGGCGGCTAGCTCCGGCCGGTCCCTCGTTGAGTGCGCCTGCCGCTGCCGGAGCGGTCGAGAGAATTCGGGTGGCTGCCAGCCAAGCAGGTCCGATCGTGCAGCGAGTGTCGGGGTTGATCGGGCCGCCAGGTTCCGAGGTGGTGGCCGTGGTTGATCGCGCGACATGGAGCGACCGCAACGTGGCCTCATTCGCCCGCATTCTGACGCCGTGGCTTGATCAGGCTACTGCAGGCGTAGGTGGAGGAGCTGCCGTGGCGGCGGTGGGATCGCGGTTGACGGCCATCGAGTTGGGTGCCGCATTGGCCTGGCTGTCGACAAAGGTCTTGGGCCAGTACGACGCGTTAGCACCTGACCCCGACGACGGCCAGCTCATGATCATTGCACCGAACATTGTCGCGGCGGCTGAGGAACTCGACGCCAGCCTCGACGAGTTCGCCCTGTGGGTGTGCCTGCACGAGCAGACCCACCGGCTGCAGTTCACAGCGGTCACCTGGATGCCAGAGTATTTTCGCTCGCTCGTTGACGGACTGGTGGCGAACATGGGTGTGGACGGGTCTCACCTGGTGCGTGCCATCGTGCCAATCGCTCGAGCGCTCACCGATGTCTTGAGGGGGCGCGCCGACATGGCCGCAGTTGCGCAGGCCATCCAGACACCCGAGCAACGTCTCTATTACGACCAAATTCTGGCACTCATGACACTGCTTGAAGGTCACGCGGACGTCATGATGGACCGGGTTACGGCCGAAGAGTTGCCGAACGTTGAGCAGTTACGGCAACGATTCGATCGACGGCGAAGCAACCCAGGCAGGTTAGATTCTGTGGCTCGGAAATTGCTCGCAGTTGACAGCAAGATGCAACAGTATTCGGAGGGTGCGAAGTTCGTCCGAGAAGCGGTCGAGGCAGTTGGCGTCGAAGGCTTCAACTGGGTGTGGCTGCACCCAGACAACGTGCCGACCCGAAGCGAGATTGCCGAACCGTCCGATTGGGTGGCGCGTCAAAGGCAAGGAACCGTCGCGCGGTGACCAGCCTCCCCGGTCCGGGCCGCACAGGCGACTCGGCGCCGACACCTGGTGAGTCAGATGCATTGGGTCACCTGGTGCGGGCAGTCGAGCGCTTGGGCGCCTCCCTGTCAGGCAGCGCCCCCCTGATTGTCGCGTGCAGCGGTGGCGCAGACTCACTGGCGCTGGTAGCGGCGGCTTGTGCGTGGCGAGATCGCCGCAAGTTGCGTTCGCGACCAGTCCCCGAATCAGTCGTCGCCGTTGTGGTCGATCACCAACTCCAGGACGATTCGGCCCACACGGCGGAAGTCGCAGCCAGACAATGCCAGCGGCTAGGGGTAGATACGGCGTTGGTCGTGGGAGTTGACGTGGACACTGGCTCAGGTGCTGGCGGCTTGGAAGCGGCGGCCCGGAGGGCTCGCTATGGGGCGCTGGCGGACGAGGCAGTGAACCGGGGGGCTGCCAGCGTTCTGCTCGGGCACACTCTGGACGACCAAGCAGAGACAGTTCTGCTCGGGCTCACTCGTGGCTCAGGGGCGCGATCCCTGCAGGGGATGAAAGAGAAAGACGGCTTGTGGTGGCGGCCGTTCTTGGGTGTGCGGAGAAAACAAACGGAACAAGTCTGCGCTGATCTGGGTGTCGAGCCCCACCGTGACCCACACAATGTCGATGAGCGGTTCACTCGGGTGCGGATCCGTCGGACGATCATGCCAGCGATTGCGGCGGAACTGGGCGACGGGGCAGTTCGTGCCTTGGCCCGGACAGCCCGATCGCTCCAGGCAGACCAGGCTGCACTCGAGGAATGGGCGTGGCGGGAGTACGGCCAACGCCAGCAGGTGCTCGACGGAGCCAGCCAGCCTCCGACCGAACGCTCGGGACAGGCTCCGGCCTTGTCGCTGCGACACCCTGTCGATTGGGAGGACACGCCAGCGGCTGTGCGGCGACGAATCCTCAGGTTGTGGGTCGCAGATGCTGGCTGCCCGATGGGGCAACTGTCAGCCATTCACCTCCTCGATCTCGACCGACTCGGGCAACGATGTATTCGTGGCCCGCTACGGCTGCCGGGTGACAGGGAGGCGAGCCGCCGCGAGGATGAGTTGCTCATCTGCCAAGCTATCCCCCTGCACTCTCCACGTCTTGCCCCCTGAGGGTGGGTATCTGTCACTGCCGGGAAGGAACTTCATTCGTGCGAGCATCGGAACTCGACGGACAAGCTCGAGTGGTCGTCAGTGCTGAACAAATCGACCACCGGTTGACCGAACTCGCCCGGCAGGTGGAAAGCGACTATGCAGGCAAGGACGTCGTGCTGATCGGAGTCCTGAAGGGTGCCATGATGGTGATGGCGGACTTCAGTCGCGAGTTGCGGCTGCCGGTCGAGATCGATTGGATGGCTGTCGCTTCCTACGGCTCTGGGACTTCTTCGAGCGGAATGGTGCGGATCCTCAAGGACATCGATGTCGACATTCGTGATCGCCACGTCATCATCGTTGAGGACGTGCTCGACTCGGGCCTGACTTTGCAGTGGCTCGTGGCTCAACTCAACCTGCGCGGCCCGGCCTCACTGGAAATGTTGGCGCTTGTGCGCAAACCCGACGCCATCACTAACGATGTCAATGTCCGTTATGTCGGCTTCGACTTGTCCAACCAGTTCATCGTCGGTTACGGGATGGACCATGCTCAGCAGTGGCGCAATCTTGCAGAGATTTGCGTACTCGAAGACTAGACCCACCATGAAGGTGGCCACCGGCACCGAGATGACCCATCGGGGCTTTGATGCCGTGCGGGGGTCGGCCCGCAGGAGGCCCACTGGTGCATCCGACGTGAATTGCGGAACACTCGGGAGTGTTTCCGGCCCGGTCGCCTACTCTTAGTGCTGATGAACGCTAAGAGATTCTTTCGTGGGCCCTTCATGTGGGTGTTGGTTGTCATTCTGCTTGTCCTCGTGGGCAGTAGCTTGTACTCGACGGTCACGGCCCCGAAGAACGTGGACACCTGGGAAGTGGTCAGTGACATCGACCAAAACCGTGTCCGGTCGGCGGACTTAGAGACGGGGCAAAGCCAGAGCATCATCCTGACTCTCAACGACGGCAGCCGCGTTCAGGCCGACTATGTGGAGGGTCAAGGCCTGGAATTGCAGCGGTCCCTGCAGGAGAAGAAGAACGCTGGCCAGATTCCAGACGGCTACAACGTCCAGGTTGTGCGAGATTCCATGCTCGTCACCCTGTTGATCTCTCTGCTGCCCATCGCCATCATCATCTTGCTGCTGTTCTTCTTCATGAGCCAGATGCAAGGTGGCGGACGGATCATGAACTTCGGGAAGGCCAAGACGAAGGCACTGGCCAAAGACATGCCGAAGACCACGTTCGCCGACGTGGCTGGCGCTGACGAGGCGGTCGAGGAACTCGAAGAAATCAAAGACTTCCTGCGTGAGCCAGCCAAGTTCCAGGCAGTCGGGGCAAAGATTCCCAAGGGCGTGCTGCTGTATGGCCCGCCCGGGACAGGTAAGACTCTGCTGGCCCGAGCCGTCGCCGGTGAGGCCGAAGTCCCCTTCTATTCAATCTCCGGCTCGGATTTTGTCGAGATGTTCGTCGGAGTCGGCGCGAGTCGGGTGCGCGACCTCTTCGAACAGGCCAAAGAGAATGCCCCCGCCATCATTTTCGTCGACGAGATCGACGCGGTCGGCCGCCATCGCGGTGCTGGACTCGGTGGTGGGCACGACGAGCGGGAACAGACGCTCAATCAGATGCTCGTGGAGATGGACGGGTTCGACGTGAGTTCCGGCGTCATTCTGATCGCAGCCACCAACCGACCCGACATTCTCGACCCCGCGCTCCTGCGGCCGGGCCGTTTTGACCGCCAGATTGCGGTTGAACGGCCAGACCTGAACGGCCGGTTCGACATCCTGAAGGTTCATGCGCGGGGCAAGCCGTTCGCTGATGATGTCGACCTCATGGCCGTCGCCCGACGCACACCGGGCTTCACCGGAGCAGATCTTGCCAATGTCCTCAACGAGGCGGCGTTGCTGACGGCCCGCCAGGGCGGGACCATCGTCGACAACGCGTCTCTCGATGAGGCTATTGATCGTGTTCTCGCTGGCCCCCAAAAGCGCACCCGGGTCATGGACGACCACGAAAAGACGATCACTGCTTACCACGAAGGCGGACACGCCTTAGTGGCGGCGGCGCTGCCGAACACCGACCCGGTTCACAAGATCACCATCTTGCCGCGGGGACGGGCATTGGGCTACACGATGGTCCTGCCCGACAAGGACAAGTACTCGTCGACGCGCAACGAGATGCTCGACCAACTCGCCTACGCCCTCGGCGGTCGGGCTGCTGAAGAAATGATCTTCCACGACCCGACGACGGGCGCGGCCAACGACATCGACAAGGCCACGAATCTGGCCCGCGCGATGGTCACCCAGTATGGAATGACCGAGAGGCTCGGGGCGATCAAGTACGGAAAGCCGCAAGGCGAAGTATTCCTCGGCATGGATCGCGGCCACGAGCGTGACTACTCGGAAGAGATCGCCGCAGCCATCGACGAAGAGGTTCGCAGCCTCATTGAGCAAGCCCATATGGAGGCCTACGAAATCCTCTTCGACAACCGCGACGTCCTCGACGAACTCGTCCTGGCGCTGCTCGAGAGGGAGACTCTCAACAAGGAAGAGGTCGCTGAGGTCTTCGAGCATATCCGTCGTCGCCCGGCTCGTCCGCCATGGACCGGTTCTGATCGCCGCCGGCCTTCTGACCGAGGACCAGTTGCAGCGCCTATCAAGACCGCCGAGGTCTCGACTAACGGAGAAAGTTCCGCGGCCTCGACCGCGTCGGTGTCCGATGACGCCGAGGCGGCTCCGGTCGGTGAAGGCACGCAAGAACCCGGCGGGCCGATCGGCAACAACGAGGAGGACGGCCGTGGCGGATCCGATTAGTTCGCCCGACCGCGTTCCCGCTGACATTCCCGACTTCGACCAGCCGAGGGCCGAACGCGCGATTCGCGAGTTACTCCTGGCAGTAGGTGAAGATCCGGATCGTGACGGGCTGCGCGAGACGCCAGCCCGGGTCGCGCGGATGTATCGGGAAGTGTTTGCTGGAATGCGGCAGACTCCCGAAGACGTCCTCACCACCACTTTCGAAGTTGCCCACGACGAACTCGTGGTCGTGCGTGACATCGAGCTGTGGAGCCACTGCGAACACCACCTTGTGCCCTTCTTCGGGCGGGTACACGTCGGCTACATCCCGGCGGACGGCGGGCGCATCACCGGCCTGTCCAAGTTGGCTCGACTCGTCGATGTCTATGCGCGACGGCCCCAGGTCCAGGAGCGGCTCACCGCCCAGATCGCCGACGCCCTCCAACGGGTCCTCCAGCCGCAGGGGACGATTGTGGTCGTAGAGGCCGAGCACTTGTGTATGTCAATGCGGGGAGTGGCCAAGCCGGGCGCCAAGACCTTGACGAGTTCCGTGCGCGGCCAACTGCGCGATCCCGCCACTCGGGCCGAGGCAATGGCCTTGATCTCGGGTTAGCGGTCACCTGTGGACATCCCGAAAGTTTCGGAACTGCCCCGACCCCTGGTCATGGGAGTCGTGAACGTCACGCCCGATTCCTTTAGCGACGGTGGGCTGTATTCGACTCCCGCTGACGCGATTGAACGCGGAGTCGCTTTGATCGGCGAAGGGGCGCACATCGTCGATGTCGGAGGGGAATCAACTCGGCCGGGAGCACAGCGAGTCGATCCAGAGGAAGAACAGGCACGAGTTCTGCCGGTTGTGGCCGGGCTGGTAGCCAGGAACGTGTTGGTCAGCATCGACACCATGAACGCAGCGACCGCCCGGGCGGCCGCGCGCGAAGGTGCCGTTGTCGTCAACGACGTCAGTGGGGGGCTGGCTGATCCGGCGATGCTCACCGCGGTGGCCGACACCGGGTGCATGGCAGTCCTCATGCACTGGCGTGCCCACGCCTCCGACATGGAGCGGTACGCAACGTACACCGAAGTAGCCACTGACGTGGCTGACCACCTCCAGAACAGGGCCGTGGCCGCCGTGGCCGCAGGTATCGATTCGGACCGAATCATCATTGATCCGGGGCTGGGGTTCGCTAAGCGGCCTCACCACAATTGGGAGCTGCTCGCGCAACTCGAAGTGCTGGTGGGACTCGGATGGCCAGTCCTCATCGGCGCGTCACGTAAGCGCTTCGTCACCGAGGTTGCCAGGCGAGGTTCGGTGGCCGCACCGACTTTGGCGGAACGAGATCACGCCAGCGACATCGTGGCTGCGTTGGCTGTCGCCCAAGGCGCCTGGGGTGTCCGAGTACACAATCCGCAGGGAGCAACTCGGGCACTCGCCGTGGCCGAGGCCTGGACGAAAGGACACGCCCGATGACTCAGTTCGGACTCGAAGGACTCGACCGAATCGAGGTCCGCGGCATCACCGCAAAGGGGTACCACGGAGTGCTTCCGACAGAACGCGAACAGGGGCAGCAGTTCGTCGTCGATGTCGTGTTGTTCGGTAACATCCGGCCAGCGTCAAGGACCGATCGGTTGGAGGCGACAGTCGACTACTCCCAGGTGGCCCAGGTTGTGAGCGCCATCGTGGCGGGACCGGCAAAGAACCTGATCGAAACTCTGGCAGAAGACGTCGCCACTCAGGTTCTGGCAGAAGCTAGCGGCCTGCCCCGCGGCGCGTCTGACACAGTGGTGGCCGATCGAGTCATCATTGAGGCGGTCGAAGTGACCGTTCACAAGCCGGACGCCCCGGTGGGAGTTCCGTTCGGCGATGTTGCTGTGACGGTGACTCGCTACCGATGACGAATCCGGCAGATTCGACCGCGACCGAACGTCCGCTGTGGCAGGTGGTGGTCGGGGTAGGTGCGAATCTTGGGTCCCCGCAGGACACCATTGCCCAGCTTGCAGCCGAGATGGTCGCCGCACCCTGGATCAACCGGCTCACGGCGTCGTCCCTGTACATGACGAACCCCGTTGGGGGACCGCCGCAGCCGGACTATGTTAACGGCGTCATGGTGGTGGATTCGCAGGTCGCTCCCGACCGAGTGCTGGTGTATCTGCAGCAGTGGGAACAACAGTTTGGGCGAGAGCGGTCGGTCCGCTGGGGCCCACGAACTTTAGACCTCGACATCGTTGACGCCCACCACGGCGAACAGTCGTACGTCCATCACGAGCCCGATCTCATCATCCCTCACCCTCGTGCGCTTAAACGTGCATTCGTCTTGATCCCCTGGGCGGAAGTTGCGAGCGGTTGGGTGGTGTCAGGGACGGACTCGACTGTCGAGCAATGGCGGCGGCGATTACCAGTACATGAGCTCGACGGTGTCCGGCGATTGGCATCAGAGTGATTCGGCAGCGAAAGGGCCGGGTAACTCCCGGGTCCGGGGGTCCTGGGTTCGTGGGATGGGTTACCGAGTGACCGCGAAGGCTATCGCGATGCCGGATTGCTGAGGAGCAGGTCGTAGCGTAGAGCCATGCGACCAACATCCGTGAAACTCCTCGCGGCGATCGGAGCGGTTGCTGCGGCATTCGGCTGGGCGATCATCGCTGTGCTCTCGTCGGTGGGTGGGGTCTTGTTCCCGGTGCCTTGGGTGGCAGCGATCACCATCACCATTGTCGCCCTCGGATTACTCATTTGGGGCGGACTACTTGCCCGGCGATTGCGAGACCCCCAGTTGCGGCGCGAGATCAACCCCTTCATGGTGGCCAGGACTGCCGCCTTGGCGATGGCGACTTCACGTACCGGGGCTGGTGTGGCCGGCTTCTATGCGGGGGTTGCCGTTGCTACGTGGCTTCAGGGGGCAGGTGTTATTTCTCGCGCCTACTCGGCAGCAGGCTCGGCCGCTGCGGCGGTGGCCCTCGCCGCGGTGGGCTTGTGGTTGGAGAGGGTGTGCCGCATTGACGACAGCGACTCCGATGAGCCGCTCCGCCGCGATGATGACAACGGGGACGACTGGGTACTGCCGGCGGATTCCCCGCACTAAGACGCCGTCTTTGGCCCGCAGGGACATCAGGTCTGTGGGAGGACGGTCAGAACGCGGCCGACGAACTGCTCGTACCGCCACATGAAAGTCTTGAGGAAGTCTTCGGTGCCCGGGTCAGAAATTTCGCCGTTCTCACCGATGAGTCCAGGAACCGCCTGGATGTATGCCTCTGGTGCGCTCATCTGAGGAACGTTCAGAAAGGTGAGTGACCCTCGAAGGCTCTGCTGGGCCAGGGCGGTCCCGAGTTTCCCGGTTGATGCACCGATGACCGCCGACGGCTTCTTGGCCCACGAGTTCTGGCCCGCTGGCCGGCTGCCCCAGTCGATCGCATTCTTGAGCACTCCCGGCACTCCCCGGTTGTACTCGGGTGTGACGAAGAGCAGTGCATCCACCTCCTCGACCGCTCGCTTCGGGTGTCTACCACGCACGACCAAGGCTGGGGACAGATTTCGGGTGTTCGCCGAGTCGTGATGGATGGGAACAGCTTGCAGTAGGCTGTCGGCGTGGCACTAGAGGACCTACCCTTCGATGATCTGCGAGATCGCGCTTTTGCTCTCGCCCATGAACGCAACGACCGAGGATTCTTTTTCGACCTGTACCGTCATTCGCCCGCTGTGCTGGCCACCGGTGATGAGGGCGGGTCTCTGGGTGAGATCAGCGGAACCATCATCGAACTGGTCACCGGGGCGCGCGAGGTGTACACGTCCGACAACC
>CBFGTA010000098.1:0-8755 GCA_965651595.1 uncultured bacterium
CCACCGCCCGCCCACCATGAAGGTGCAGTGGTGATGGCCGAAATCGAGTTGGCCGAAGGGGAGAATCCTCCAGCCCGCACGATGGCTCAGCAGATCATCGACGGACAGACCGCCGAGATCAAGCAAATGCGCGAAATGCTGCGGTAGCCGGAACGGTGCTGCGAGACGGTTGAGTTCTGCGACCGTCTCGCAGCGCCACCAAAATAAAAACTTGTCACTGTGTGGCCCGTTTGCTCACTGTGTTGCCCGTTTGCAACCGCCGGCAGTTCACCCAAGATTCGGGGCAATAGGCGCCTGGCGTGGCGAATGGGTGAGGTCAATCGTTGTTCCGCACGATTCGACTGTGAGCATCAGCGAGAAGACCGGGGGTCAGCCGCGTTCGCGAGAGGACCCGCCATGGACTCACGATGGATGTCGACAGTCGCCGTCAGTGCCGTGTTGGCCTGCACGATTTCAGTGGCAACAGCCACCGCATCGGCAGCCTGGATCGCGACCACGCAGCCGCAGACGGCCCCCAGCCCCTCGGCCCGGGCCGCCGTCGCGCTAGAGCCAGGCCCGACGGGGGCAACAACGGTCACCCAAGTGGTTTCGTCCAGCCGAGACGCTGGCCCAGGTTCGCTCCGGCGAGCACTGAGAGCGGCCGCCAAGCGCCCGGCATCGACGACTACTCACATCACGTTCTCGTCTCCGGGAACGTTGACCCTGAGATCGGACTTGCCAGCTATCCGTGGCCGGGTCGTCATCGACGGGACAGCAACTACTGGCTACGTCGCTGGGGGAGCACCCGTCGTTGGTGTGGATGCCAACGGTTGGGAGGCGTTTCGTTTCGCTCGCGGGTCGAGCAGATCGCAGCTGCTCGGCATCGCGGTGACCCGAGCGGGCGGCAACGGGGTCACCGTGGCGGCTCCCGGCATTGCGCTCGACGGCAATCACATCGGCCTGCCAGCCTCGGGGCACCTGCGGGGCGACATGCATGCGAGCGGCCCGGGCAACCGCGGCCACGGCATCTCTTTAGAGCGTGGCGCATCGGGTACGCGGATAGGTGCAAACGCGTCCCTGACCGTCGGCGCGGTGGGCAATGTCATCTCCAACAACTCGGGGGCCGGAATCCACGTCGACCGGGCGAGCAGCACCGTGATCGAGTCGAATCGAATCGGCACGAATCGGGCGGGTACGCGGGCGATGGGGAACCGTCGCAGTGGAATTGAACTAGTCGGTGCACGCCGAACGACAATCGGTGGCAATGCCATCGGAAGCAACAGCAGTGGGCCCAACAACCCGACCGGCAGCAAAGGAACAGTCACCCCGAACTACGTCGCACCCCCGTTGGGTAACTTGATCTCCGGCAATCGCCAGGAGGGAGTCCTCATTTCGAGCCGATCACGCAAGACGCAGTTAGAAGGGAACTTCATCGGCACCGACGCGGCCGGAACGGCGGCGGTTCCGAACGGCCGCAACGGGGTGCGGGTTATCGATTCGGAAGAGACCATCTTTCGAGGCTGCACGCTCACCGACGAACCGTTCGTGTACTACAACGTGATCAGTGGCAATAACCACAACGGAATACACATCACCGATTCACATCGGACCGTCGTCCAAGCCAACTTCTTTGGCGTCGGGATGGACAACACAACGATTGTCCCCAATCGCCGAAACGGAATGCTCTTCGACGGTGATTCGACCAAGCCCCATGTGGGCGGAGTGATTCCCCTAGGCAACGTTGCGGCAGGCAACCGCCACAACGGAATCGCAGTGCGAGACAAGGTGCGCGGCTTCATCTCTTTCAACACGTTCGGCGGCCTGTTGGCATTCAAGGGAGCGGCTCCCAACGGCCGCAACGGGCTGATGATCAGCTCCCGCGGTGGCAACAACCACGCTCGCACCAACGTCTTCTCCGGCAACCGGCGCAACGGAATCCTGCTCACCGGAAGCGCGCAGGGAGTCACCGTCGACCCCAACCTGGTGGGCTTGACTACGTCCGGTTCCACCGCTCTGCCCAATGGCCGCCACGGCGTGCTGATCAACGGTGACGCGCGACGCAACACCATCGGCGGAAATCGAACATCAGTGATCCCCCAAAACACGCTGTCCGGCAATCGCCGATACGGGCTCGTCCTGGCGGGGAACGCCCGAGACAACAGGGTGTTCAACACGTACGCGGGAGTTGCGACCGGGATCACGGTCCCGGTTCCCAACCTCAAGGGCGGCGTGTTGGTTACCGGCCGAGCTCGCGGCAACATTCTGCGGGCGACCGGGTCAGAGAAGATCAACGTGTTTTCGGGCAACCGCGGGTACGGTGTGGTGCTGACTCGTCACACGAGGCGGAACGTGATTGCCCGCAACAACATTGGGACCGGACGGGAAGGTTTGCCGGTTCCGAACAGTCGCGGGACCGTGGTGGATCGTGGCGACAATATCGTGCGCAACAATCGAACCAACTGAGTCGATGCCGCAATCTGGGCCAGTATCAGGTTTGGACACTCCGCGTAGATCATTGCGCTAGGGTCGGAGACGTCGCGTTACCTGAGGAGGACCCATGCCCGCTCCGATCGTTGTTCGCCGCCGCGTTGATGCCCCGGCATCTGTGGTGTGGTCGCTGATTACTGATCTCACGGGGGCGCCGGAACGTATTTCGGGAATCACACGCGTCGAAGTACTCAGTCAATCAGAATCGTTCGGAGTCGGAACCACCTGGCGTGAGACCCGGAAGATGTTCGGCAAGGAAGCCGACGAAACCATGACCGTGACCGCCATGACCGACGGGGAGTCGTACACGACCGAGGCCCACAATCGCGGGACGCGCTACGAATCCACGCTCACGGTGGCACCGGTTGGGCCTGACACGTGTGAACTGTCCATGAGCTTCGACGCCGAGACTAGTGGTCGGGTGAACCAGATCTTGGCAACCCTGCTCGGGCCGGTCATGAAGCGTTCCGTCATCAAGATGATCAATCAAGACCTAGCCGACATCGCCCGCGCCGCCGAGGCAAAGAAGTAGCGTGACGACAGCACCTAACGGACCACGAGAGTACGGCGCGACCTAGGGCCATGTGGTCGGCCAACCCGCTAGCTGGCTCTGCCGCCCCACCCCGAAGCGTGACTGCACCAGTCCACCGCAACCTGGACCTCGCTCATGTCTCCGCCGGAGTTGAGACCCCGCGCTACGAGCCCCGAAACTTCGCCCCCTGACATCTCGAACGATCTAACACGTTGGCAATACATGTTAGGTTCTTGGGAAATTCCTAACACTTTGCTGGGATGAGTTGAAGGAGTTGACGTATCGCCGGGAAGCCTGAGACCGTTCATTAACGATCTATTGGCATGATTTATCGGCCCTGCCGCAACTGGGACCCGAGCTCGTAGCCCAGCCGGTACTCAAGGCTGCCTTCGAGGCCCGGTGGTCCTCACCACCCTCGCGCAAGCCGAGCAGTCATTGCCGGGTGGATCGTCTATGCACAACTGGAAGGCGCCGACCTCATCCGCAAGAACGACTACTACCGGCTACTCGAAGTGGTCACAGGTGACGGCGCCTGGATCGAGTGAGTCCTGAACATGATCGACATCGTTCGCGAGTCCGTTGAATCGACGATTCGGAAGACTGGGGCCATCCGCGTGATCCAGGAGGGCATCGCCGAGCGTGCACGTTCGACCACGGTCGGTGGGCACAACGCCCGGTTCATCGCGGTGCCGGTCGAGCAGCCCTATTGCCGCATCAACTCAGTTGCTCAGCAGCTGCGCAGTGTCGCGCCAGACAGCGTCGACGTGGCTACATGCGTTGGTCAATGCTGGGCGCCTGGCCGACGTCAAGGTGGGCCGAGATGCATGGAAGCGTCCCACACTCCGGCGCACCAATGTGCTACAACCGCGAGAGTGGCCACAGAAGCTGATGTTGCTGCAATCGCCGAAGCACTGCCTGAAGTCGCAGTGAGACCCTGGCATCGATCGCCAGGGTGGGCGGTTGCCGGACGCAGCTTCCTTCGCGTTCGTTCTGAGGCCGAGGGTTGGCTGGTCGCGTTTGTCGATTCCGTCGAAGCCAGCCAAGCGCTTATCGCTGCTGCTCCGGACGTGTTCAAGACGACGCCCCACTATGACGGCTACCCGGTCGTCCTCGTAGACCTCGACGCTGCAAGTCGTGAGGAACTCGTTGAAATCATCATCGACTCTTGGCTGGCCAAGGCTCCCAAACGACTCGCCCGCGAACACAGGCCCCGGCTCATCGCCCAGGTGCGCCGCGCAGATCCGGGACCTGAGGGCGCCCGAACCATGTGATCAGTGAACTCGAAGACAGTGAAAGAGGTGGCCTCCGGCCAACTCGACGCTTCGAGGTCAGCGCTTCGAGGCTTGCTGTAGTCACGCATCTACACGTGTGGGCTGCCGTCTGCAAATAGGACCCGGGCCAAAGTTATGAAGAAGACAACGAAACCAGCAGCGATCGCTAGGAGCGCCCACCACCAGCTGACGAAGACACCGACGATCATGAAGGCAACTATTGCCCCGATCCAAATTGCCAGTGAGTAGACGCTGAACCGGGCGCCTTGGGCGTCATGTTCGTAGTCGATATCGTCACCGCTTGCTGCACTGTTGCAGGAGTCAGGTATCGAGTTCGAAGAGTTGTCGCCAGCAAGCCGATTGCCAGTGAGGAACTGGGCTGACGTCGTTGGTGCTGGTCAAGCAGCACAGCCAAGGCTCGAGGCCAATCTCGAAGAACCGTAGCGCAGTATTGGCGGACCGATAGCAACTGCCGTCGACCCCGGTTCTCAACCGCTATCTGCTCAGGAAAGCGGCATGTCTCCAGGCTGTGGACCAGGTGCGACGCGTACTGCGATGTTGAGCCCAGGCAGGCGTAGATCGGCTCGTCTCGTTGGGTTGGGATGGCAAACGAAGAGCCAACTATCGACGAGTTCGCCCCCAGCCAGGGCCGACCTGTCACAGATGGTTGCGCCGGGCCAGACCTGAGCGACTAGCTTGTATCGGTGGTGCAGAACGGCATCTCTAACGGGAAGTGTTGCGCCGCGCAGGTAGACACCAGGGGACAGTCGGACGATCTTGCCAGCCACAGTCTGTTGTGGGAGCATCGCTTTCGTTGTGGGAGCATCGCTGTCGTTGTGGGAGTCGCCCGGACAAGCTCCCCCGCCGGATGTCCGATGGAAGCAACTCTTTTTGACTTATTCGCAGATTCGGCACCGCCGAAAGCGACCATAGGTCGAATATTACGGCGCCAAAGCAACTTTCAGCGAAATTATCTCCGGACTACTCGAGGGTTTGCAGGCTCTTCACAGTTGGGGTGTAGTGCTGGGGCAGGTGTGATTGGTGCGCCTCCAGGCTGTAGCGGTCGGGGTCTCCTGTGATGAGGGTTCCTACACCTGTCACCTTGGAGACTTCGCCAATGTCTGACGCCAACTTCACCTGCCCTGATTTGACTGCCTTCGCCGGGCACTACGGTCTGGGTCTTGAGGTTGTGGGGCAGCGGTTGGTGTCGATGAGCACGTCGGGAGTCACACCCGCCGGGGCGACAAGTACGCCACCATGATCATCGACCTGACCGCCATCCGGGAGGCACCCGCCCCGTCGAATCTCCCCCCTTTCGCTCGCCAACGAAACACCTATCGGCGGTCCTCAGTGTCGCGGGTGGACAAAATGTCACCGCCACTGGTGTGGTGTGCCTACACGACGTCTTCAGGGCCGGGTTTCGACAACCCCCATATCAGACAAGACGCGAGGGCACTTCGGTGACGATGTTCGACCTAGGCAAAACACCGAATTAGATCTAGGCAAAACACCGAATTAGATCTAGGCAGACGCTAGGGTGTGGCCATGTCCGAGTATGTCCCCCGTATCGCGGATGACCAACTGCGTGCAAGCCTGGGCGCAGTTGGAGCGGTCTTGATCGAGGGGCCGAAGGCGTGTGGCAAGACATCGACGGCCATCCAGCAGGCCGCGAGCGTGATTCGCCTTGATGAAGACACGAATGCCCGAGCAGCGACAGTCTCCGCACCCGAGCTGTTGTTCGAGCGCCCAGCCCCGATCTTGTTTGACGAGTGGCAAATCGAACCCCGAATATGGAACCTGGTCCGACGGCAAGTGGACGACCGGCAGCAGCGCGGCCAGTTCATTTTCACTGGCTCGGCGACGCCGCGCGATGACGCTCAACGCCACACTGGAGCTGGTCGCTTTTCAGTGCTTCCTATGCGGCCAATGTCTTTATATGAATCGAAGCATTCTACCGGTCAGGTGTCACTAGCAACACTGCTCGCTGGCGAGCCGCAACATGCACAGCAAGGACCGCTTGACGTACCGGCCTTGGCGGAGCGGATCGTGATCGGTGGATGGCCTGCGCTCCTGAACGCCTCCACAACGCAGGCGCAGCGTTGGCTCAGGGATTACTTGCGCAATGTTGTTGAAGTGGACATACCCGCGCTCGGGCACCGCCGATCACCGCGCAACCTGAACCGACTCCTGCGATCGCTTGCCAGGTCGGTCGGTCAAGCACCGAAACTAGCGGGACTTCACAAAGACGTCTCAGGGGACGCAGGTACACCAGCACTCGAAACCGTAGACCGGTATCTGGAGGCGCTCGACCGACTGATGTTGGTTGAGAACTCTGAGGCATGGCCAACGCATATGCGTTCCACTACGCGGCTACGGACAGCACCCGTGCGATATTTCATTGACCCTTCTCTCGCGACCGCAGCCCTCGGGGTTGGCCCGACGCAGCTGCTGAATGATCTCAACGCGATGGGATTTCACTTCGAGGCACTCGTAGTTCGTGACCTGCGCATCTATGCACAGCCGCTCGACGGCCAGGTGTATTCCTGGCGTGACGCGAACGGAAACGAAGTCGACGCGATCGTGTCAACGTTCGACGGACGATGGGCAGCCTTCGAAGCAAAGCTCAATCCCGACGACGTCGATGCAGCCGCCGCCGCCCTGCTACGTTTCGCAGACAAGGTGGATACAAGCCGGATCGGTGAACCTGCTGCTCTCAGTGTCATCACCGGTACCGGGTATGCCTATCGTCGCCCCGACGGGATCAGCGTTGTACCGATCAGCGCGCTCGGCCCCTAGACGCTCTACACCTAACGCAACGCTTCGACGTGACCCTCTGACGAGACGACTCCTTACGGATCGCCGCCAACGGCTCGCCATCGGGAGCGGGCGTGAGGGATTCGAGCCACGCTTCGAAGTGGAGAACTCCCACCACTTTGACAAGTCTGCCAAGGGACTCGCCATTCACCACATCGGTCTGCTCTACCATCAGCTGCACGTCCCGGCCACGACGCTCATAGTGCAGGACACGAACACATTTCAGACCTACCAGCGCCCGAACAATCTCGCTAGGCTCGGACACGACGAAGGCGTTTCTACCTTGATGCTTCACACCACAAGCCTGAAGCGTCTTCGTCACACAGCCCTCAACAACACCCCGCCAAAATCCGAAGAACCCCAAAACCAAGCCAGGTGAACCCCCACTGAGGGCTCACCTGTCTTGGATGTCCTGGGACAGGACGATAGTGCGCGAGGCGGGATTTGAACCCGCACACCCTTGCGGGCACTGGCACCTGAAGCCAGCGCGTCTGCCGTTCCGCCACTCGCGCGTACCGGCAAGGGTAGCACCTGCGGGCAGGTAGACATTCTCCGGAGATGCGACCGTGATCGAAGTGGGGATTTCACACTTCGGTCTTGAGTGAACGGCTCGCAGACAATGAACTGCAGGGAAATCGCACGTGAACGTTCCTGTCCATTGACCCGAACTGTCGACCTAGCGTCTGTCCCTGCGCGATATAAACCGCCATCATCAGAGACAAGGGCGTGTGAACGGGGATCGACCACTGCGTGTGGGGCAACTGCCACACAACTCGCGCTACCGGCGAACGCCGTAATCCACTAGAGAGGAAGCACGATGACGAAGAAGGACAAGGGCGAGAAGGTTGAGAAGTTGCTCGGCAAGACCGTGGGCTTCCTGCCTGAGATCGCCAGCGTCTTCGCGGACCTCGTAACGGCGGATCCAGCGGACCGTCCCAAGTTTGCCCAACGTCTCCACGAGCTCGAGGCTGAGGCCGACGAACGCTATATCAAGCTCGTCCACCGGACCGCCGACACGTTCATCACGCCGTACGACCGAGAAGATATCTACTTAATGATCGAATCCCTCGACGACGTGGTTGATTGCCTCGACCAGAGCGGTTCGCTCATTGTTGAACTCCCCATCGACGATCTGCCCGAGTCTGTGGTCAAGGCGTCAGAACTGCTCATCGACATGAGTGGCTACGCTGCCGAGGCCATCGATCTCATCAAGAAGCCGAAGAAGCTCGAAGAGACGCTCCTCGCCCTTGGTCACGCCGAGAACGAACTTGACGTGTGCTACCGCGCCACGTTCAAGGCGGGCGTGGATTCTGCCGATCCCATGTACGCCTTGAAACTTCTCGAATTGGCCAAAGAGATCGAAGAGGCGGCTACTTCGCTCGAAGAGTTCGCCCGCGCCCTCGGAGTCACGGCCATCAAGGAAACCTAGACGACCACCGGCACGGTAGTAGTAGAGGTTGGCGGAGCTAACTTTCGACGATGCCCCGCAAGACTGTTGTGTCAATCTTGATCATCCCGAGCATCGCTTGCGTGAGCTCGCGGCGTTTGGCCGGGTCCGGCACCGACATGTAGATATCCATATCGCGGGGGACGACCTGCCACGACACCCCGAATTTGTCTTGCACCCACCCACTCTGTGATTCCGTCCCGCCGTCGGCTCGCAGGGCATCCC
>CBFGTA010000099.1:0-8747 GCA_965651595.1 uncultured bacterium
ACCATGCGTCGAGCCGGGGTGGGTACGTTGCCGCCCACGGACATTGGCGCCGGTCCGTCCGCCACCACCGCCAGGCTGGCTGACCACCGGCGGCACCGACGCTCCGCCTGGATAGCTATCGGGGTGGCGGCCTCTGTGGCAGTCGTGGCGGCCGGACTTGCCGTCGGCCACCAGCTCGTGGGCAAACCGGCGATCACTGCGGAGGGAACCGTGTCTGTCCCATGGTCGACCTCCGACCGGCACTACGTGGGCACGGGGGACCAATTGGCTGCACAACTGGAACCCACAGCAGCCGCCTGGCAACGCCTCGACCAGGAACGCGGACGCACGCCTTCAGGGCCATCGGTAACAGATGATGGTCGGACTGTCATACCGAATGCAGTCGACTGGGAGCAAGCGCCAAGCACGCCAAGCCCAGCACCCTCACCGACGACGACGATCACTCCTCACGAGTTGCCCAATCTCAGTTGGTGTCTGCGTTACTTCTCCCACCAGACAGCGTCGGTTCCCGCCTTCGTTCAGTTCGCCGAGTACCAGCACACTGCGTCCGAGCGGCCGGAACCCGCAGCCTTCATCGCCTTTCGTCCAGCCAACAGTCGCCACCTTGAGTTCCTCGTCGTCAACCCCACCTGTTCCCCCGGCGATACCCACGTTCATGCTCGGGCAACTGTGACCGTCGCGTCCCCGCCCGGACAGTGACGAGGACGCCTGCCGGAATCTGCGACCGCGGCGACAGAGCCGCTTCCCGGGGCAGGAGTACAGTGGGCAGCGAACATCGCGGGCCCAGATTCGAGGGCTACCGCCGACCACACTCGAAAGAGGAGAATCGTGTCCGATATTCGCGACGTCATCATCATCGGCTCCGGCCCGGCCGGATACACGGCGGCCATCTACGCGAGTCGGGCGCAATTGCGTCCGCTGCTGCTAGAGGGCTCGGTCACAGCTGGCGGCGCTCTGATGAACACCACTGAGGTCGAGAACTTCCCCGGTTTCCCTGACGGTGTTCAAGGTCCTGAGCTTATGGAAAAGATGCGGGCGCAGGCAGACAAGTTCGGGACAGAGATCATCACCGATGATGCGGTTTCAGTCTCCCTGGCTGGCTCCGTCAAGGAAGTCGTCGACGGAGAGGGCACCGTCCACCGGGCCCGGACTGTGATCCTGGCCACCGGATCGGGTTACCGCGAACTTGGTCTCGACAACGAGAAGCGCTTGTCTGGCCACGGCGTGTCCTGGTGTGCAACGTGCGACGGCTTCTTCTTCCGCGAACAGGTCATTGCGGTTGTCGGCGGTGGTGACTCCGCCATGGAGGAGGCCACGTTCCTCACCCGATTTGCCAGCAAGGTGTACATCATCCATCGGCGCGACGAGTTCCGCGCCAGCAAGATCATGGCTGATCGGGCCTTGAACGACCCAAAAATCGAAGTTGTGTGGAACAGCGAAGTGCTCGACATCTTGGGCGAGGACAAGGTAGACGGTGTGGAGGTTCGCGACCGGATTAGCGGGCAGACATCGCGAATCGCTCTCACCGGATTGTTTGTCGCGATCGGCCACGACCCCCGGTCGGAACTGTTCCGCGACCAGGTTGACGTCGATTCAGAAGGCTACGTGCTGGTGAGCTCTGGTTCAACGGCCACCAGCCTCGACGGCGTCTTCGCCTGCGGTGATGTCGTGGACCACACGTATCGACAAGCCATCACGGCCGCTGGCTCCGGCTGTGCCGCCGCCCTCGACGCCGAACGGTGGCTAGCGGGACATTCATAGCCTCCGAGGAATGACTGTGGCCCTTGCGGGGTTGCTCAGGAGTACCTGAAGTTAGCGGTGAGTCGCAACCGGACTACCGCGCCAGGCCAATACGCTAGAACTACGAGAATGAGGAGGCACCACATGGGTGCAACTACTGTAGTAACCGACGCCACTTTTTCGACTGATGTGCTCGGATCGACTAAGCCGGTGCTCGTCGACTTTTGGGCAGAGTGGTGCGGCCCGTGCCGAATGGTCGCGCCAATCCTAGATGACATTGCTGCCGAGCATTCCGAGAAACTCACCATCGCCAAACTCAACGTCGATGAGAACCCGCAAACGGCTGCCAGCTTCGGAATCACGTCGATTCCGACCATGCTCGTCTTCCAGAACGGACAAATCGCCAAGCAGATCGTGGGAGCCAAGCCGAAGGCTGCGCTGCTCGCAGATTTGCAAGACTTCATCGGTTAGTTCTGCAGTCATGCCCCGACCGGTCGATTTTGCGCCCTTGCGTATGGGCTCTGTCGACCCGGTGGTGGACGAGGTTCGTGCCCGGCTCGAGCGCATCGGACTACTACCGCGCGAAGAGCAGCTCGGAAGAGAGCAACGACAGACGTTCGACTCCGCCGTCGACAGTGCCGTCCGTTCCTTTCAACAGGAACGCGGAATCAGCGTCGACGGCGTAGTCGGGCCGATGACGTTTCAGCGACTTGAAGAAGCCCGCTGGAAGCTCGGCGATCGCGTGGTCAGTTACACCTACTCGCGACCGACCGCCGGTGACGACATCATCGACCTCCAGCGTCAGCTGAACACGCTCGGGTTCCAGTTGACTCGCATAGATGGGGTTTTCGGGTCCGAAACTGATCGCGCCCTGCGGGAGTTCCAAAGAAACTGCGGTCTAGAGGCGGACGGCACGTGCGGGCCAGAAGTTTGGCGCGCCCTGTCGCGGTTGCAGCGCACGGTCAAAGGCGGCGCCGCTCAGTTGCTGCGTTCCCACCACGATTACGAGACCGCCCGGACGGGCGTGGCCAACAAGGTCGTCGTCATCGACCCTGGCCACGGTGGAACCGACTACGGCCACGTCGCCAACCGGATGGCGGAGGCCATCGTCGCCGATGACTTGAGTCGACGAGTGGAAGGGCGTCTTGCCGCGGTCGGAACTCAGGTTCTGCTCACCCGTCCGCTCAGCTTCGAGATCGAAGACCCCATCGACGAACGTAACCGGGCAGAGTTCGCCAACTCGACCGGAGCCGATCTGGTGGTTTCGCTGCATTGTGACTCGGAGCCGACGGGCCTCGGCCGAGGAGTTGCTACTTACTATTACGGCCACAACCACGACGAATCGCTACTAGGCAAACAGTTCGCCGAGATTGCTCAAGCCGAAATCGTGCGAAGAACTGACCTGTTGGACTGCCGCGTGCATCCGAAGACGTGGGAGCTCCTGCGTTCCACCCGGATGCCGGCCGTCCGCATTGAGGTCGGCTATCTGAGCAACTCTGGGGACGTGCAGCGGCTGAGCAACGCAGCGTTCCGTGAAGTGCTCGCCGAAGCGATCGCCACGGCGGTCACGACATATTTCAGCCCCGACCACGAGCGGCCCGAATCTCTCACCGGGCCCCGGTCGAGTGAGCACGTGTCGGCGGCCGCCTCCTAAGGGCTGGCGACGACGGCCAGCCACTCACAACGGCGGGTCACGAACGGCGATGGCGAGGTGCCACGGCCGCCGCCGCATAGCCGACAGCCACCCCGACGGTCAATGCCACCACCACGACCGCAATGCGCTTTGCCACGATCTACCTCCTCGGCCGACGAATTCGACAAACTGGTGACATCAGTCAGGTCCGGCGCGGCGGCCCGATCGTCGGCCGCAGAACGCCCAGCCCTCTGGTCTACCATGGTCAGACTACGCAAACAGTCCGCTGTGTGCCTCACCGCGCACTCACAGGATCCCGGGAGGTCGGTCATGGATCCCGATCCTGCGCGCTTCCTGGCTGCAGCGACAGGCCACCCGAGCCACAGCTCCCGACTCGACCCGTGGGTCCACGCCTACGCTGACCGTGCTCAAGGAATGACTGCCTCAGCGATTCGGGCGTTGTTCTCCGTGGCTTCGCGGCCCGAGGTGGTGAGTCTCGCCGGAGGCGCACCCTACGTCACCGCATTGGGCTTCGACCATTTCTCGGAAGTGGCCGCGCGAGTCGTCCGCGAACAAGGCGCGACGGCCCTGCAGTACGGAACCGGCCAAGGCCACGAGCCGCTGCGGGAACAGATCAGCGAGCTCATGAAGCTTTCGGGCATCACGTCTCATCCCGACGACATCGTGGTCACAACCGGGTCTCAGATGGCACTCGACCTCGTGGTGCGCGTCTTCTGCAACCCCGGCGACGTCGTGTTGGTGGAGTCCCCGTCTTACGTCGGAGCGCTCGGCGTGTTTGCTGCGTATCAGTGTGACGTCGTCCACGTGCACACCGATGACCACGGCATGAACCCGACCGCGCTCCGCGAAGCCATCGCCGCCGCCCGAGCCGCGGGGAAGGCCCCTAAGCTCATTTACACAGTCCCTAGCTACCACAATCCACTTGGTATCACTCAGCCCCAACAGCGGCGCCACGAGTTGCTCAACGTGGCCCGCGAATCGGGTCTGCTCATTCTCGAGGACGACCCCTACTGCTTGCTGGGATTTGACGGGCAGGTGCCGCGCGCAATCCGAGCGGACGACCCTGACAATGTCGTCTACTTGGGAAGCTTCTCCAAGACGATCGCGGCCGGGCTGCGAGTCGGCTGGGCGCTCGCCCCACACGGGGTGCGGGAAAAGCTCGTCTTAGCCTCTGAGTCGGCGGTCCTGTGCCCGGCGGCTTTCAGCCAGGTCACCGTCACCGAGTACCTCGCCTCCACCGCCTGGATGGACCAGGTGAGGGTGTTTCGGGAGTTGTACCGACAACGACGTGACGCGTTGCTCGGTGCTCTGGAACAGTTGATGCCGCCGGGAACTCACTGGACGCGGCCCGACGGGGGGTTCTTCTCGTGGGTGACTCTGCCCGAGGGTCTCGACACTAATGCCATGCTTCCGCGCGCGATTGCCGGGCGCGTGGCCTATGTTCCGGGCACTGGCTTCTACGTAGACGGACAGGGCAGCGACACGATGCGGTTGAGCTACTGCCTGCCAGAACCGGATCGCATTCGCGAAGGTGTCCGTCGTCTGGCTGCAATCGTCGAATCGGAGCTTGACGTCGTCCACACGTTTGGCCCCGGGTCGAACCGTAGTCGACCTCCGGGCTCAGGACCCCTCACGCCAGCACCGGACAGTCCCTAAAGCACCGTCGAACTCAGTGGAGGCCCTGCAATGAGTGAAGTCCGTCGCGTGGTCGTCTTGGCCGGGGGGCTGTCGCCCGAGCGTGATGTTTCGATCAGATCCGGCCGCCGGGTCGCCGAAGAATTTCGTGACGCTGGCTGGGAAGCCGACGTCGTCGACGTGGACTCGCGCCTGTGGCAGATGCTGACCCACGACGCGCCGGACTGTGTAGTTCCGCTCGTTCACGGCACTACCGGTGAGGACGGGTCTCTGCAGCAAATCTTGGAGTTACTCGGTATCCCGTTTGTGGGTTCTCCAACGGCCGCTTGCCGGCTCGCATTCGACAAGGCACTCGCTGGCGAGCACCTCACTGCTGCAGGCGCCCGGGTTCCGCGGTCGATCACTTTGCCCCAGTCAATCTTCCGTGACCTCGGCGCGGATGGCCTGCTCGAGTCGATTGTCGCGAACATTGGACTGCCTCTCGTCGTCCAGCCCAACCGGGGAGGTTCATCTCTAGGGGTCTCGATTGTCACCGAAGCCAGCGACCTACCATCGGCGATGGTGGCGGCGTTCGCCTACGGAGACCTGGTCATGATTCAACAGTTCGTCCGCGGAACCGAGGTGTCGGTGGCGGTTGTCGAACGCGACGGGGGCGTCGTGGCGTTACCGGCGGTGGAGATCGTTCCGGATTCCGGTCTCTACGACTACACCGCCCGCTATACCGCTGGCACCACCGAGTTCTTCACGCCTGCTCGCGTACCCACCAGCCATCGGCATGCTGTCGAGCAGCTCGCCATTACCGCCCACCGGAATCTCGGATTGCGGGACTGGTCTCGCACTGACGCCATCATCGACGAGTCCGGCGAGCCGTGGTTTCTGGAAGTCAACGTCGCTCCCGGAATGACCGAGACATCGACGTTCCCTCTGGCGGTGGTCGAGAACGACCAATCCATGCGCGAGGTGCTGGTTACTCTGGCGACGGCTGCAAGCCAGCGTCGTTAGTGCGGGTGCGGGGGTCAAGGATCTCGACAATGCGGTAGAGATCCTCCACATCCGCAAACTCGATCGCTATCGTGCCTTTCCCTTTGCCTGCAACCACCCGCACGCGGGTGTCAAGACGATCGCCGAGCCGCTCCGCCACAACGTCCCATTCGACAGCATTGCTGGCCGCGGCAGTCGAGCGCTTCTTGCGCTGACGTGGTGTCGGATCAGCCACACTGACGAGTTCTTCGAGGCTGCGAACGCTGATCCCTTCGGCGACAACCCTCCCGGCGAACCGGTCCATCTCCTCCGGTGTGGACAAACGCAGCAGTGCTCGGGCGTGACCGGCGGACAGGACGCCAGCAGCCACTCGTGATTGGACGGCAGGCGGCAGTTTCAGCAATCTCAACGTGTTCGTGACGTGAGCGCGCGACTTGCCCAAGCGGTCGGCAAGTTCTTCGTGAGTTCCGCCGAAGTCCTCCAGCAGTTGTTCGTAGGCGGCTGCCTCCTCCAGCGAATTGAGCTGGACTCGGTGGAGGTTCTCGAGCAGGGCGTCGCGCAGCAGCGCATCGTCAGGCGTGTGCCGCACGAGTGCAGGAACGGCAACCATGCCGGCACTCGTAGCCGCTCTCCAGCGGCGCTCACCGGCTACCAGCTCGTACCTGACGTCCGAACCCGGATCCAGATCAGCGATCGGACGCACCACAATGGGTTGCAAGAATCCGACTTCGGTCAGTGAGTGTGCAAGTTCCTGAATCGCTTCGGGGTCAAACTCAGTACGGGGTTGTTGAGGGTTGGGCCGCACGTGAGCGACGGCAATCGTCCTCAGCTCAAGGTCATCAATCGGACGCGGACTGCCAGCTTCCGATTGATGGCGCGGATCGGCGATCGAGGTGGATTCAGTGGACTGAGGTGGTCCCGGGTTGCCTGCTGGTTCCCGAGGACTAGTGGGAATCAGTGCGGCTAGTCCCCGGCCCGGCCCGGCAGTATCAGGCATCAGCGTTCGCCTCCCTCAAGTCCGTCGATCCCCACAGTGGTCGGATGATCCGCACGGGTGGCCGACATTCCAGTGCGTGCGATCAGATGGTCAGCGAGTCGCAAGTACGCGGCCTCACTCGACGACCCTTCCAAACTATGTTGCTTGCAGTATCTGAAGACCGATCCGGCCTCAGCCGGAGCAATGCTGAGCCGTTCATCGCGGGCAATCACCACCGGAGCCATGACAGAACCGAAGTACGAGGCGATCTCGTCGACAACGAAGCGCTGTCGACGGGAGTTCGGATCGAACAGAGACACAACCACTGCAGCGATATCGACGTGGGGGTTGAGATGCTGCCGGACCAGATTGACCGTCTTCGTCAACTGGTTGACTCCGTCCATCGCGTAGTACTCGGGCTGGATCGGCACGATTAGCGAGTCTGCTGCCACTAAGGCGTTCAGAGTCAGTAGTCCCAGACTCGGAGGACAGTCAACGATCACGACATCTAATCCCGCCTGAGAGGTATCGATCACATCGAGTGCCGACTGCAGCCGTCTCTCTCGGTCGCTGACTCCCGCTAGCAGAACCTCGGCGGCAGCCAAGTCAACCGTGGCTGGCAACAACCGTACTCCGGGTTCGCCTGTTTCTCGGACACCGTCCAATAAAGGTGACTGCTCTACCAGCACCTCATATGCCGTCACCCCACCGGAGCGAAATCCGTCAAGGGCTTGGCTCGCGTTTCCCTGCGGATCGAGATCCACGACCAGACACCGCAATCCTCGGTGTCCGAACGCAGCAGCAACGTTCACCGTCGTGGTGGTCTTTCCCACCCCCCCTTTCTGGTTCACGACAGCAAGAATCGGCGGGCGGGTAGAGGGCTGTGACGCGGGGAGTGCGTTCATTGATTCTTCCTTGAATCGTAGGTCAACTGGATCACTCGACTCGGTACGCTCTGACCATCGATGTGGAGACTCAGCACCTGCCCATCATCGAATCCCCAGCGATCCAGGGCTTCCCCGGCATCATGGAGCTCTGCGCTAGCTCGTACTCCCTTGATCGCGAGCAAACGTCCACCGGAACGCAGGAGCGGAGCAGCGAATTCAACCAAAATCGGCAAGGCCTTGAGTGCCCGAGCTGTCACCACATCCACGTCCGAATGGTCGATCGGCTCATTGTCGCGCTCGAGGCCTCGACCAGTGGCGCGCGCGGTTACGACCGTGACCGATTGTCCCAGATCAAGCTCGGCAACTACCTTCTCCAGAAAGCGCGTCCTTCGCGCCAACGGGTCGACGACCGTAATGGAACAGTCGGGTCGGGCGAGAGACCAGACCAGTCCCGGCAATCCGGCGCCACTGCCGACATCTACGATGGCCGATCCCGGCTCTACCGGAGAATCGCTAGCCGCGACCACAGCCAAGCAGTTGAGGATGTGTCGATCCCATACCCGGGTGACTTCGCGTGGACCCAGTAGCCCCCAGTCAACCCCGTCGGTCACCAGTAGGTGAGCGTACATTCCGAGGCGTTCAATCTGTTCCGGTGTCTGCCCTGCACCTTCCAGGCATCGTACTAGCTCGTCGTCTGGCAGATAGGTACGGTCGACCACTTCTTCACCCACCTCCTCCCGGACCCAGAGACATTCCAACTCGGCTTGCGCTGGCCGGTCAGTCTGGCCGCAAGAACTTCCGCGTCTGATTGTTTCACGTGAAACATTCGGTGTGGGAAACGACTCGGCGCCTATGTTTCACGTGAAACATAGGC
>CBFGTA010000100.1:0-8624 GCA_965651595.1 uncultured bacterium
GCATGAACCCAACCTACACCACTATTCGAACACACGTTCGAATATATCCACAAGGACACCACCTACATCCCGACGAGCAAGTGAGATGGAAGAGTTTGGCGCTTGTTCCTCCACCTTGAGGACTCATCACCGCTGCCGTACCCAACAGCGCCACTCCCAAGGTTCGAACGTGTGGGGTCGTGTCCAGGAGGTCACTCTCGGCAATCGAGACCGCGACAACAGACACTGCACCTCGTTGGCCAATAGCAGTCAGGTTCTCTTGCACGTCCTGCCCCGAGCCGTGACCGAGTGGCGTTGCGGGAGCCAACCCTTCCGTCGGCGGATCATGCTGACTTTCGTTGATTGGGTTGCTGCGATAGTGTGATCAACACTCAACTAGTGACGACTGCCGAATCGGGATGATCTACATGCATCGGCCAAGTGTGAACAAGGCGGTGGCACGTGGAGCTGTCGCAATCGCTTCAACCACAGCACTCCTGGGCACCGCGCTCGTGGCCACATCGGCCCCCGCCTCTGCCAGCACGTCAACGTACACGTATTCAGGATCCGTCGTCACCTGGACTGCCCCGCAGACGGGGCTCATCGAGGTGATTGCGGTCGGTGGAGGCGGCGGAGGTGCGGGTGCTTCCGGATCGGGCAACGGTGGACATGGTGCAGTGGTCACCTCGATCGAGGCAGTCACGGCGGGTGAGCAGTTGCGCGTGAGAGTCGGAGGCGCAGCTCAGGTGCAAGCCGTTGGCGGATCAGCCACTAGCATCACCCGACCCAACGGAGCCTTGGTCGTCGTGGCTGGCGGTGGCGGGGGTGCCTACAGTACTCATGACGGCGGCAGCGGTGCCTCCGCGAATTCAGCCAGCGGCGGCAACGGTGCGGGACCTGCGGGTGGCATGGGCGGTAATTCGAACGTTGTGAGCGGACGCGGCGGCGCCGGCGGCGGCGTCCCAGGTGGCGCTGGAGGCACCGAATCGAACGTCGACGGGGCCACCGGAATAGTGGTCTCGGCGAGTGCAGGCGGCGGTGGCGGCGGCTACTGGAACGGCGGAGATGGCGGTAGCAACCCTGTGGACGATCCGGCCGGCACTAGTTCAAGCTTCTCCCGGGCAACAACGATGCACTCAGGAGGCGGAGGAGCCACCGCTGGCGGTGGAGGAGCGGGCTTTGGCGGTTCCGGTGGCGGGGGCTATGGCGGGGGCGGAGGCGGCAGCGGGTTCGCCAGTAACAGCATCGTGTCTGCTGGCGGCGCTGGCGGTTCGTTTGCAGCAGAGACCGGAACTAACAGCGAAGTATCCGAAGCTGTGTTCTATCCTGCTCCCTATACGCTCAACGGCACTGAATACGGTCGGGGTGGCACGGGCAACGTCAATCTGGGCGCTGGGGTCGATGGCCTAGTCCGCATCAATGTTCTCCCAGTAGCCCCTTTCCCTGTGACCCACGTTTCTGTTTCGGGAAAGGCCAAGGCCAAGAAGCGAACAGTGCGCTGGGCACTTCCGTCGACCAACATTGCCACGTCAGTGCAGGTTGTCGTTCGCCAAGTCAAAGGCAAGAAGCGTGTCTTCAAGCGGTCGGTGGGAGCCCACAAGACAACTATCAAACTCAAGCGCAAGCAGATCATCAACAAGCGCAAGAACAAATCCAAGAAGTACCGCGTCATCGTGATCACTAAGAATCACTACGGCAGCAGCAGCAAGGCAAAGAAGAACTTCCGACTGAAGTAGCGTCGCCTCTCGTCAGCCGCGAGCGGCTAGACGACGGAGCGGAGGTTCGGTGGTGGGGGGACGTTGACGCTCAGGCAACTCAGCCAATAGAGCGGTCGTCGCTGCGGTGATCTGCTCAACCGCGGCAGCGCACGCCTCGCCCGTGCGAGCCGACGGTTTCGCGATCCCAGAAACCTTGCGCACGTATTGTTCAGCAGCGGCCCGGATCTCTGCCTCGCTGGCGGGCGGCTCGAGACCGCGCAAAGTAGTGATGTTTCGGCACATGTCCGGGATGCTACTCTGCCGGAAGCTACCGCATGATGTGACGTACGAGGTGATGGCCTAGGCGTCGATCGATGCCATCGGCGTCTGCGTCGACCAGCCCAGCCCAGCGGTACCACCGCTGGGGAGCTTCCGGGTGCGGGCCCACCACACCGATGCGACCGCTGCCGAAAGGCTTCGTCAAGGCCGCGACCGTGCCGTTGGAGTATCGGGCCAGAGTCGACTCACCACGGACCCCGCTCGGAATGAAGTACGGCCCGTCCTGGAAGAACATGTCAACCGTGCGCGAACCCCACGTCACCGGCAGCACCGTGTCCCGCGCCGAGCGCGTATCGGCGCGGGGCGAGCGAATGTACTGCCCGGTATTACCGGGAGCCAACATGCCCATTCCCGGATCGCTACCGGCCAGGTAGGCCCCTTGGCATATCCCCAAGTAGCGTCCACCCTGACGAACGTAGGAACGGATCACACGCTGGGCGCGCAGCCCCAGCAACTTGTCGGCACGGGCGACACTCGTATCTCCCCCCGGTTGAACATACAGTGCCGCTCGCCGCAAGGTGGAATGCTTGATCGCGCGACGGGCCTCGGGCCCCACGTACCGGACCCGAAACTTCAGCGGTGATGTACGCAGCATCGTGCGAGTGGCTGCCGGGCAGTCTGGACAGGCGGCCGGACCGCGATAGACCAACGCAAGTGGACGTCGACTCCCCCGCACCGCCTGCCCGGCACGAGACTCCCCACCCCGAATCTCGGCCACAGTGCCTGCGGCCACAGTTCCCCCAATCACAGCACCCCCGACTGCTGTGTCCTCGACTGCTGGAGTGCCGGCGCCTGCGGCCACCACCGGCACCAGGAGCACGAGGACCAAGACTGCCACCGTGAACAAACTTACGGGCCGCGCCGGTGCCGCGAGAGCACTAGCGCGAGTGCGAGCACCAACGCTGCCACGAGTGCGGACGGCAGAATCTGGATCCATCACACGCCATAGTAGGCACGCCACAAACGTATACACGATCGTCTAAACGTCTGACTGCTGAGCTCACTCCCATGCACATGTCGGCTCCCGTCGCTAACCTCGAAGGGTGGCCGACAGTGTTTTTCTCGCGATCGACCCGTCCCGATGGGTCGCCGCCAATCAGTGGGCCTTCGCGATCCGCGACCAGTTCCCCGTCTCTCCCGGCCACACTCTGATCATTCCGAGGCGAGTAGTGGCGGCCTGGTGGTCGGCCACCACCGAAGAGCAGAACGCCCTCATGCAACTCGTCGACGAAGTCAAAGCCCAACTCGACGCGAGATACGCGCCCGCTGGCTACAACGTGGGGTTCAACGCCGGGGATGCCGCCGGACAGACCGTGTTCCACCTGCACGTACACGTGATCCCTCGCTACCGCGGGGACATGCCCGATCCGCGCGGCGGCGTGCGCCACGTCATCCCCCACAAGGGCAACTACCTCACCCCGGCCAACGCCACGGCCAACGAACCGGACGCCCCGTCCAGCATCACCCCCACCAGCCCCATAGCCACCGATTCATCGAAGCCGCTCAAGTCTTCCACGCCGATCGAACAGCTTGTTGACGACGTGATCGAACGAGCCGACCTCACCGCCTGGCTCCTCACCATCATCACTGCAGGCCGCAAGACTGCGACGTACAAGCCTGCCCTGCTGATGGCGCTGCTCGACACTGCAATCGACTCGCGCTGCGACCCGCATTCAGAGTTGGTTGTCTCCGTCGACGACCTAGCTCACCGGATCGCCAGGTACTACTGGCCGCAGACCAATATCAGCCCCTTGACGAACGGGATTTTGAAGCAGGCGACGGGCAACTCACGGATCACTGACGCACTAGTTCAGCTCCGCACATCAGCGGGAGTCGCGCCGTGGACTGACCTGGACGAGGTGGCCCTCACGCACCCCAAGGCCTATGCACGCGCGCTCGACACTGTCGCCGACACGCTGATCCGGCAGCCGATTCCCCGACTGCAACGGCCCGGCAGTCTCCTGTCGCGCGACGGGTACAGTCCACGTCTCTACGACGATTCCGGCTTTACCTCCGAGCGAGTCTCCCGCACTTCTTCCCGCCATCTCACTCTGCGTCCGGGCGTCGCTCACACGTTGGCTGTGAACGCCTTGTCGCTTAGACCCGCCGTAGAGTCGATTTGGTGCCGGGAAGTCGTCCGCTACAACCGCCTCAACTCCCAAGAGGAACAGCTGCGGGAGTTCCTCTTCGGCACACAACGGCGTTCCTCGCGCCGGTCAGAGAAGCCCTGCTTAAGGCGGAGGGCCCGCACTGCTACTGGTG
Organism: uncultured bacterium; assembly: GCA_965651595.1. GTDB lineage: Bacteria > Actinomycetota > Actinomycetes > S36-B12 > UBA10799 > CBFGTA01. The sequence goes on from CBFGTA010000100.1 coordinate 4,278, forward strand.
CGAACGCCCACTCCGAAGTGCGAATGTCCACGTCGACCACGTTATCCCGTGGCGGTACTACCCCCTCAACGTGTTGGAGAACTTGGTGCTCGCTGATTCCCAATGCAACGCCGATAAGTCAGCACGACTTGTGGGTGCCGAGTTCCTGACCAAGTGGCGTTATCGCGACCCGACCGTTGTTGAGGCGGTCGCCGACTCTATCGACTGGCCGACCGACCCGGTTCAGGCCTGGCGGGTGGGGGCCAGCGCCTACCGTTGGCTGCCCACGGGAATGCCAGTATGGGCAGGTCGCGGAGTTCTGCGGCCGTTCGACGACCCCCAGCGTCAACGCATCCTCGCCGTATTGTCCTAGCCACCCCATCAAGTCCTTGCGGCCCAATCAAGCAGCGGCCGCCAGCGCCCCTGGTGAGGTTGCTCTAGGGCGCGGTGGGAGTGGGGGTGTCGAGCCAGTGGGAGAGGGATTCCTGCACGAAGCGGGCCCCGTCTGGGCCACCGTAGTTGCGAGCGAATCGCTCGTCGGCGACGTACATCTGGGCTAGGCCCCGAACGTACTGCCGCATATCCTCGCTGACCTCGATCCGGTGCGCATCCAGCGACGCCTGTCGCGCATCCGACGATGAACCTCCGTCGCCGCTGGCCCCAACGGAGGCCGCATCCGGCCCGCCGGCCGTTCCCGGCGTCCCCGGGATTCCACTGAGCCAGCGGACGTGGCGCTCGGCGAGCAACTGGGCAGCCTCTGAATCCGCCGATGTACCACTAGCGGCCATGGACGTCCAATCTGCGTTGAGGGCCGCGACTTCCGCCATCCACTCAGACCGCGCTACTGGCGTGAGGCGGGACCACCAGTCCGAGCTGGCCTCCCACGCCTGCTGCCCCCATCTGTCCTTCACTTCCTCCTCATACTGGACGTGATCGAATCCGTCCAAGATGTCTGCGGGCATGAGTTGTCTTCCTTCCTCGAGTGCTGCGATCGTGCGGCGGACGGCTGCTATTTGGTTGTCCGTTCGCTGGCGTTGGTCGATGAGCTGATCAAGGTGGCCAGCCAGGGCTGTGACCGGGTCCGTGTCGTGTTCCAGTACCTGCCCGATCTGGTCCAGGCCCATCCCCAGTTCGCGCAGCACCAACACCTGCTGCAACCGGACGAGAGCGGCCTGGTCGTAGTAACGGTATCCGTTAGTGCCGATGCGACTCGGGATCACCAATCCCAGGTCGTGATAGTGACGCAGAGTGCGACTCGTCGTTCCTGCTAGCCGCGCAATGTCCTGAATGGGCCAATCCATAGTGCGACCCTACGAGTTGACGCAACGTCAAAGTCAAGCCGAAACGTCGCGCGTCGCCCCGATAGACCTGGGGGTGACTGATTCCCAGTCGGACGAAAGGTCAACACCGCGACTAGACCGAAGCGGCAGCGTGTGGCAGTATTTCGGCCACTGTGGGTTTTTCGGACACGACTATGGGAGATGACTACTAACACGTTCGTCTATCAGTGAGGAAATCGATGCCAAAGATTGTCGATCACGACGCCCGCCGGCGAGAAATCAGCCAGGCGCTGTGGCGGGTTCTGAATCGTGATGGCATGCGGGGGGTAACCGTTCGCTCTGTTGCTGCCGAAGCAGGAATGTCCAAAGCCACGCTGGGCTATTACTTCACGTCCCAAGCCGAGTTGCTGATCTTTGCGCTCAGTGAGTCGAAAGACGCGTCCGCCCAGCGGATCACCAAGGTGGAGCGCAAGACGCGCGAAGACTTCGTCGATGCCCTCTGTGAGACAGTACCCACTACCCCCAAGCGCAGGCGTCAGGCCGAAATTTGGATGGCCGTCGTGGCCGAAGCCCAATCCGACGACAAGTTGCGCGCGACGCTAGCCAATCTCGACGCTGAGGTCCGAGTCAACCTGCTCGACATTGTCAATGAGATGCGTGAGCGCAAACTGATCCATAAGAGTCGCGACCTCGAGGTCGAAGCCACTCTGCTGCACGCGCTCCTCGATGGACTCACTGTGCACACCGTGAACGATCCCCGGAGACTTTCGGGCGCCGACGTGAAGGCCACCGTCGCCGAACACGTCGCCCGACTTGCCCGCTAGACAACTTCCTGTCCCGCCGACACCGCATTGAGACACCTCCACGGCAGCCACCCACCTTCGTGGTTGCGACCGCGCTCGTCTGACAAAGGGGGCCATGCGCGGTGTCGGTCTGCCGGAGCGTTACACAGGTTGTGGGGCCAGACCAGACGGTCTAGCCCCACAACCTGTTGTGCTCGCTGCGTGGTGAGAGCCCGAAGACCCTCACCACGCAGTTGCGCCTACTCCCCAGCGACAACCTGGATCGGCGGGCTGGCAGCACCTGAACCCTCGGCATTCGCGCCTCGGATTTCAATCTGGTACGGCTGACCACTGGTGAGTCCCGTCAGGCTGTATGCGAGTGGGTCGCCAGTCCAGCCGCCCATTCCAACAGGCACACTGAGCCACGGCCCGGCACCGATGCGGTACTCATAGGCGTCGACCTCCGATCCGTTGGCTGCAGCTTCGGTCGTGATCGTTAGGTCGATCTCGCCAGCAGCGCCAGGAACGCCAGCGACGACGGGCTGACCCGGTACCGCTGCCAATGGAGTCACTTCGATGTGAAGCGCTCCCTGGCTGAGATTACCGGCCCAGTCCTCTGCGCGCACACGCACCTCATACGGAGCATCTTCAATCACCAGACCGCTGATTGAGCCTGAAGTACCTGCGTCGTTGGTCAGCGCCTCCCAGGTAGCACCGTCGTCCAGGGACACCTGGTAGCGACGGACTTCAGCACCATTGATGGTTGTTGGGGCTGTCCACGTCAGGCCTGCGCCCCCGACGGTCGCGACTGCCTGGAGGGCAGTAGGAGCCGATGGTGCAGCAGTCAGCGGAACCGCCGGCGTGGCGGCCGAGTCGTCACCGAGTTCGTTGGTGGCGGTGAACTGGAGTTCCACATCGGTTGCACCGGACAACACAACATTCGGGATTGTCACGGCCGTGGGAACGCCGTCAGCGAAGTCGTTGACGTCGAGTGCCACTGCAGTGCCACCGTCGATGGTGTACTCAACCGAGTCCAGATCGCGACCCTTGAAGTCGATTTCGACATCAACGTCGATCTCGCCGATCGCCCCACCTGGGGCTTCGTTGCTCAGCGTGATCTCGGGCGCTGCACCAGGCTCGAAAGAGACTCCAGCTCCAACAGGTCCGGTGCCAGTCCCGGAGTTCGTCGCCTGCAGTTCAACGGTGTACTCGGTGCCGTTGACCAATGGGGTCCCGTCTGATTCATCCGTGATGACCTGTGGTGAAGTCGTTCCGGTCAGAGACGCCCAAGTGGCTCCACCATCGGTGGTGTATTCCACATCCACGATGGCCGACCCGCCATCATGGGCAATAGAGAAGGCGATCGAGCCACTCTCGTCACCTGGCGTGATCTCACTGATCACCGGTGCTGCGGGAACATCCGCATTGGTAGCAACGTTGATCCGTGAAGCTGTCGACACTGCTGCGCCAGTTGCCTGGGCCGTAACACTCACCAGAGTCCACTGGCTCGGGTTCAGTCCAGTTACGGTAAGGCAGCCCTTGCCGAACAGAGGATCGTTGGGATCTGCCGTGCAACTGAGTACGTTGCCAGCCGTTCCCACAGTTGCTGCTGTCACGTAGGTCAGATCCGCGTCAAAATTGTCGACGGTGAGATCGACATAGTCGGTTCCTTGCGTGAACCAGGTCAACAGCGGGGAAGAAGTTGCCGACAGGCCTTGGTCACCCTGGGGGCCTTGGTCACCCTGGGGGCCTTGGTCACCCTGGGGGCCTTGGTCACCCTGCGGGCCTTGGTCACCCTGCGGGCCTTGGTCACCCTGGGGGCCTTGGTCACCCTGGGGGCCTTGGTCACCCTGGGGGCCCTGCGGTCCCTGAGGGCCCTGCGGTCCGGGGGCACCCACGAAGCCGTACTTCTTGGGCCCGATTTTCTTGAAGCCAGCGGGGCAGCCGTTAGCAACCTTGCGGGTAACCGCCTGGCGGGTGTCGTTGTTCACGCACAACACACGCTTTGCGTCACCCGAACGCAGTTTGGCCAGCCGCTTTTGAATCTTCTTGGCGGGCTTCCAGTTCTTTCCCTTGCACTTCACGGTTCCCTGTCGAACCTTGGGACCCTTCTTGGGGTTCTTGACGTTGACGCAGACTGTCACCTGTGCGGGTGACGCCTGGGCCTGCGTGGCTGCCGCGGTGACCGGCGCGGCGCTTGCCGAGGTCATCGGCATCACCGTCCCGGCCAGCACGAGCGGCGCCACTGCCGCCGTCGCAAGCAGTCGTTTGTAGATTTTCATTACAGCACCTTTCGATTTGTTCCA
>CBFGTA010000101.1:0-8520 GCA_965651595.1 uncultured bacterium
ACCCCGACCCCGACCCCTCGAACCAACCAACCAGCCCCCAACCGACACCCCCACCACCGGCGTAGGCGATTCCGACAGCACCCATGACCCCAGCCCCCATGACCCCAGCCCCCTAGAGGCATACCTCGCCGACCAACTCCACGCCGCATGACCCGCATATCCCGAGCGGGGCACCCTCACGACGCTCGAGGCGGCTCTGGTGTGGGGAGGCTGTCGAACATGGCCTCGTTGAGAGCGAAGGCGTGTTGGGCATAACGCACCACGAGGTCGATCTCGGTGGCGCGCAGTGGCAGGTCATCCAAACGTCGGCGGTATTCTCGTCGGTAAGCAGGCAGCGGCCTTCCCAGATCAAACGCATAGAACTGCAGGCCGAAAGTCCCGGACAGGCCGAGAGCGTCCGCGACTTTCGGGCGTACCACTTGACCGCCAGAAAGGTCGCCGAGATACCGCACGTAGTGGTGGGCCACGGCCGCCAAGCGGTTGGACCGGGCGAGTTGTTGAAGGACGTCCACATACTCGCGGGTGGCTGCAGTTGTCCGATCAAGGGTTGGAGATTGTTCGAAAAAGTTCAGGTCCGCCACGATGTGGCCCTCACGAGCGAGATGCGGGTCAAACAGTGAGCCAACCTCAGGGTCCATCCGCCACTGCTGTGACAGTTCGTCGAGGGAGCCGTAGACGGCCGCGAGTTGCTGCAAGTAGTTGATGTAGTGGTCGCGGAGGACGTGGCCCGCCGCGAGTGCCGCCATGAACGGTGCATTTTCGGCCGCCTCATGTGCTTCACGTGTTGATTGTCGGAGGGTGGTCGACAGGCTCTGATGGGCATCTAGCGGACCCCTTGCGATCACCACACCCACAGGATCGCTCCCCAAGTGAGGACGAAGCCGACCAGTTCGATCACTCCGAGAAGTCCCGGAGGCAAATCCGTGCGACGTACTGCGAACGACCGGATGGCCAAGTAGACGAAGGGCACGAGTAAAGGCCATGTCGTTGGGTCAGCAGCGCCGCCAAGTCCTACCACCAGGAGGCTGACGACTGCCCAGCTGCGTGAAATGATGCGGAAGCGATGGTTGGCACGTTGGCGAATCAGGGAGCGAACGTGCAACGTGGAGCCGATCAGGACGGCGGCGACGACCACGGCCGCACCAACCACGGACTGCCATTCTGGTGCGAGCCACGTTTGTGGAGCCTGGCGAGGACCTTCTCCCACCGCCCACATCACGGGAACGAGCAGGGTGCATTCGGCGATGAACACGAATTCGTTAGGGAGGGATCGTTCCTTGTGTAGGTGTCCGAACCACAAATTGGCGGCCAGCCCCATCGCGTACAGCAGCCCCACTGCGGCCAGCCACGGGCGAGCGATGACGGCGACCACGGAACACGGGATGGCGATTGCCGACCACAGCAGGAGTGGCCGCAGATAGCGGGAGCGGCGGGGGTAGCGCACCATCGCGGTCGCGAAGTGGGACACCGGGAACGCTGCCACGGCTCCGAGTCCCACGACGAATAGCAGCGGAGTCCATGGCGCGAGCGTTGCCCCGACCATGACGGGAAGGCCGATAAAGGCCCAAGCGCCATGCTGCGGAGGGAAGTAGGACACCCGTCGCGGTGCGGCGGCGGTTCGGTGAGAGGCAGGTCGCTGCCTGGGCACGGGCGCGCTAGTCACGATCGAGCCCCCTCTCGGGTCGTCGCTTTGAGACTACTCGGTCGAACTCAGAGACGAGTCAGGAGGCTGAGAAGCGTCCGCGCAGAGCAGTGCTCCGAGCGAGCCTGACAAGCGTTGCTCGCAGTGACTGCGCTGGTACTCTCAGTGAGTGAACGATGGGTCACTCAACTACGCCGAGTTCTGGCAGGTGTCTGCCGAAATGCTGGCGTTCGCGAACCAAAACGGGTACCTAACCCATGTGAGCCCGCAGTGGGAGCGCGTACTGGGGTGGAGTGCGGAAGAACTCACCTCGGAGCCGTATTTCTCATTCGTCCATCCTGACGATTTGGATCGCACCATCGCCGAAGCAGCTGCCCTCCAGAACCCCGGATACGAGACCGTATCCTTTTCGAATCGGTATCGGACAAAGTCCGGAGAGTATCGATGGTTGGCATGGCAGTGTCGACGCTCCGACCGTGACGACGTCCTCATGGCCGCCGCCCGCGACGTCACCGCCGAAGTCCATGAAAGAGAGCGGAGGCACCTGGCCGAACGGATGTTTCGGGAGGCAACTCACCAGGCCCCAATTGGTCAGGCGTTGATCGGGCGGGATGGTCAGTTTCTAGAAGTCAACCCCGCCTATTGCACGATCCTTGGCTACTCTGAGGACGAGTTGCTCGGGCAAAGACTGCACGACTTGACCCATCCGCAGGATCTGCCGACCAATGTCGCTCTCATCGAAGAACTCGTCGCTGGTGAACGGCAATCCTTCACCATGGACAAGCGATATGTTTCAAAGTCTGGCGCCATTGTCTGGGTCCGCAAGTACGCATCGGCTGTGCTTGATGATCTGGGGGAGTTTCGCTACATGGTGGCGCAGATTATCGACATCACCGAACAGGTTGCTGCCCGGGAGGCGGAGCAGCGCGCTCTTGCTGACCTTGCCTACCGCTCAAGTCACGACTTGCTGACTGGATTGCGCAACCGTGAAGAATTCTTGGAGGTCTTGGAGCAGGCGCTCGCGCACGCCACCGGGGACGCATCAGTTGCACTGCTCTACGTCGACATCGACAATTTCAAGGAAATCAACGACGGGATTAGCCATTCTACGGGTGATGCCATCCTCGCCATATTCGGCGACTTACTCCAGTCAGTCGTTCCTGAGCGGGCAGTGGTCGGGCGGCTAGGCGGCGATGAGTTCGCGATCTTGCTCACGTCGATGCAGCGGGGTCAGGAGGCCCTCGATGTTGCCGAAAACGTGCGGGTAGCAGTCGCGAACGAGACGTTTGTCACCACAGACTTACCAGTCACGATCTCGATTAGCATTGGCGTTGCGGTCGCTCGGGCACACATGACACCGAGCCAGTTACTCAGTGATGCCGATGCAGCCATGTATCAGGCGAAGGGTCGAGGCAAGAATCGTTGGGCGGTCGCCGGTCAGGCCATGCGCGAGGAGGTAAGTCGCCGCCTACGTGTGGCCACCGATATCCGACAAGGGTTGTCCCATGACGAGTTTCGAGCGTGGTTCCAACCCGTTGTAGACCTCGCCAACGGAACCGTCGTCGGACACGAGGCCTTGGCCCGCTGGATCCGACACGGTACCGTCGTCCCCGCTTCAGAATTCATCGACGTGGCATCGGTACATGGACTGCTGCCCCGGTTGGGGCGCGTCGTCATGGCCGATGCGTTTGCGGCGATTCCCCGGCTGCCGCATCCAGTTGATGTAAACATCAACTGCGCACCGGCCGAACTGAGCCGCCAAGATTTCGTTGACCGATTGATGTCGACGGCCGCCGCCAACGGACTCTCGCTCAGCCAGATCAATCTGGAGATCACCGAGCAAGAGCTACTTTCCCTTGCCGCGTCGACTCGCCGGCAACTCGCTCTACTGCAGGAACAAGGTGTCGACATCTACCTCGACGACTTCGGCACCGGGTACTCATCACTGGCGACACTGCGCGAATATCCGGTGACTGGGGTGAAGCTCCATCAGAGTTTCACCGCTGACCTAGTGGGTCCTCAGTCAAGCGAGGCCCGCAAACTCGCCCGCGGCATAGCGATGTTGGCCGAGGGGTTAGGGCTCGTGCGGATCGCTGAAGGGGTCGAGAACCGTGAACAGCAAGATGCACTGCTGGACTGCGGATGGCCGCTCGCTCAAGGTTTCTTGTACAGCCCGGCGGTTCCTGTCGAACAGTTGAGCCAGGCTGAGTCCGCCATTGCCGGGCTGTGGGGTGAATCGCGATCAGAGGCTGAACTTGTCTAGTCCCTGGCCACCGCGAAGCCGACTTGCTTCCCACCGCCCCTAGCGGGATCGTACGTTGCGAGTTGGGCTCCATTTGCTCTTCCCCGCGGCGGTTTTCGTTCGCACCTGACACCCAACCTGGCGGGTCTGCTGGGCGAAGGGAACGTTCAACACCACTCGGCGTTTGTTGCTTCTGGCCCGGCTGACTGCAGTTCCTGGCGCTCGGCACCGCACGATATAGCGCTGAATCGGCGCCCCACGAGTAGCCACCTTGGGTGCCCCAAATACCAAGCGTGAGCGGGTAGGACCCTTGCGATTGCGCTTGAGGACTTTGGGTTTCTTAGGGCGAACAGTAGGGCGAGCAGTGTAGCCCGACTGGGGTTGCGACCAGACCCCGGCGGTAGTCCCGAAGTGGCCGCGACTACGACATTCCACTCGCGTGCGGTGAGGGAACTTGCCCACCACGACTCGGGTAGCTGCAGCGCGAACTGTTCGGGTCCGCTTGCTGCTTGAGCACCGAACCGTGACGGAATCGGCGCGGCTAGGGGATACGTCGACTCTCACTGCGCGCAACTGTGGTCGGACAGCGTTGACGTGGGGATCCGCTCCGGCCAGGCGCGTATAGGCCGCTGACAAATCTATCCGCGGGTGCGAGAACCCCAGCCGAGTCCCGCCTTGTCGAATCGAAACCGCGGAACCGGTTTGTCGCAGCCTGGTGGCGATCATGGGCGATGTGGCGGACGGAAAAGCGCTCTTCAACGCAGCAATGGCTCCCGTGACCATGGGGGCTGAGAAGGACGTGCCGCTGACGGCCGCCCAGATCGGGCTTGACGGTCCTGCGCTACCGAACGTTTGGGTGACCACATCCGAACCAGGAGCGTACAGAATGGGATAGCCGCTGGCAGTGTCGGCAAAACTAGCCACCTGATCCGATCGGTTCGTGGCCGAGACCGGGATGGCCCCTGTCACGCAGGCAGGTATCATGATCGCGCTACTGCGGCCTAAGTTTCCGGTGGAAACCGGCACAGCCACTCCAGCCTGGTTGAGGGCCTGGAAGGCGTTCCGCCAAGGGATGCTGGAGCACTGCGCGGTCTGGGTCCCGCCAACGCTGAGATTGGCGGCGACGACATTAGTCCCCTGGACGCGAAGATTCTTGACGTAGTCGAGCGCGCGCAGGATGTCATCGAAGACGGCCTGGTAGCAGGGCGTCGGCAGCGACCCGCAGGCCGCAGACGAGTGGAATCGGGAAAACACCTGGATCGGGATCACGTCGGCAGCCGGAGCAATGCCAGACACAGTATTCCCGGCTAAAGAAACGGTAGTGACGGTCGTAGCTTTGCCCGCCGCGATTGCCGCCACAGATGTGCCGTGGTTGCAGGCCGACGGAGCCCCGCATGGTTCGGCAGCAGTGGTGGCAGTCGACTCGCTTGCTCCGCCCGGACACACCGATTCGACCGATTGGGCGACGTTAGTGGTCGAGAAACATGCCGGATGAATCCGCTTTCCAGAAAGTTGAGTCCCCTGGAACGACACTCCAGTGTCGAGGACGGCGACGGCCGTTCCGGCCCCACGCGCTCCCTGGCTCGCCACGGCGGGCAAGCCGATGAGGTCACGGGAGTTGTCGGCGCTAGAGGTGGGGGTTACCGTCGACGCGGACTCCAATTGCGTGCTCGCCGCAAACACAAAATTGGGTTCGACACTCACGACTGCGGTCGCCTCCTGCAGCTGTCGGTGCGCGCGGTCCCCCGCCTTGATCAGGAATGATCCAGATGTTCCGATCGGATCGACCGATTCGCTGGCCTGGGTGGGCAGATCGCGCAGTAGCTGCTCCCAGGCAGCCCGGTTGGCCGGTTGGGACAAGAGCCGGGGTGTGACGATGTATTCGCGCGTGATCGCTACGGAAGGTTCGTTGGAGTGGTCGGTTTCTTCGGCCGGCCTGGCCAAGGCCTCGGTGGTTGGGCCAGACGCAGATGCACCTGCCGGAGACGATTGCATCAGTCCCACCGCCACGATGAGCGAGGCTGCGACGGAAACGGCCACCATCCACCGGCGGGTCGCTGATGTGCGAGCTGTCATCGTGTCACCTCGCACTGTGGGCGGACCTGCCCGGTTTCTAGCTGCGCCTGGGCCTATCAAGTAGCAGCCGTCGTTGTACCTTCACGCTACCTTCGAGTATCACCATAGGTCGAGCGCGTTCGGTAACTCCACGGTGGCACGGCCCGGTGAGAGTTCTCTGATGCTGTGGTCTCTGTAGCCCGGTCCGAGCGACGCACTGTGGCCGTCGACACACATGGATAGGGTGGTCGACTATGGAGGGTAGCCCGGGTGAGGTGTCCTGGCCGTTGCTGGCGATGTCGCTTGCCGGAGGCCTGACGTTGTTCCTGCTGGGGATGGCGCAAATCACCGGGGCGCTGAAGGCTCTATCTGGAACCCGACTGAGGAGCGTCCTGGCTCGGCTGAGTAGTAACCGAGTCAGCGGTGCTGCCACGGGAGCAGTGACTACTGCCGTGCTTCAGAGCTCCTCTGTCACCACTGTCCTCGCCATCGGCTTCGTATCTGCCAAACTTTTCGCCCTGCCGCAGGCAGCGGCGGTCATCATCGGGTCGAACGTCGGTACCACGCTCACAGCTCAAGTGGTCGCTCTCAATGTGGCCGATTTTTCGCTCGGCATCGTCGCGATCGGCGGAATTGCTACCCTGCTAGCGCGGTCGGACCGCTCGCGGTCGACGGCGGCCGTCGTGGTGGGGATCGGGCTGGTTTTTCTCGGGCTCGAAGCGATGAAGTTGGCGCTGTTGCCGCTACGGGAATCTCAGATGGTTCTAGACGCAATGAGTGGGCTGGACAACGTCTGGCTGGCACTCGTGGTGGGAGCGATCATTGCTGCAGTGATTCAGTCATCCACCGCCACGACTGGAATAGCGGTAGTCGTGGCTGGAACTGGGCTATTGAGCCTTCCGGCGGGAATCGCTGTTGTCCTCGGCGCCAACATCGGAACGTGTGTGACAGCAGTGCTCGCCGCCCTCGGGCACGGTCGCGAGGCCATGCGCGCGGCCACCATCCACGTACTGGTGAACCTGCTGGGAGCAGTGCTGTGGGTGTTTTTCATTGACCAGTTGGCCCATCTGGTGGAGTGGATGGCGGGCACTGCGGGCGCCCACGACTCAGCTACTCCTCGCGAGCTCGCCAACGCGCATACCATTTTCAATATCGCTAACGCGGTCGTCTTCTTGGCGCTTCTTAGCCCCCTCGTCTGGTTGGCCAGACGAATCATTCCGATCACCACGGGCGAAGAAGAGCACGTCGATCCGTTTCACCCGTCATTCAGTGACGACCCGGCCATCGTGATCGACCACGGCCAGGAATCGGTGGGAGAGCTCACGACGCGAGTTGAACAAACAATGTCGAATACTGCGATGTGGGCGTTGGGTGGATCGAGCAGAGATTTGGATTCCGCGATGACCCGCGACCGAGTAGTCGGGCAGCACTATGAACGTCTCGTAGAGTTCTTGGCCAAGGCGGAGAACCACGAGATGTCGGCTGAGCAACTCGCCGTCGTTCGATATCAGGTGGCGGAGGCCAATATTGTGCGGGCCATTGGGTCCGCGGCGACTCGATCAGCGGTCTTGACCGGCCAGCGTCGGATCCGGGACGCCATTACAGTCAGTCCAGTCAGTCGACAGACGCTTGAAGACTGCGCGGGTAGGGTGGCGGCGAACTACACACGAGTCAGTAGGGGTGAAACTCCGGAAGAGTTGTCCCACGAATTCCAGGCCGTCGATGATCACCTCGCGGAGCGACTTCGGCAGGGCAGCCCCGGAAGGTCGTACGCAGTTGAAGTCGTGTTCGTTTTTGCTCTTCGGGAGCTGGATGGGCTGATAGGTCGCTGGCACGCACTGCGCGCGGCTCGCGTGGAGGCCTGAGTCGGGTGGGACGCGTTCACCTGGAACCGGGTTTGCGCCCAGAGCCGGGTTTGGCAGTCCACTCCGGCGAATTGACTGCCAAACCCGGAGGATCTAGTCCTATTCGTGGACTGTTTCGGACGCCACGACGGCAGACTCACTGGAGTCACCTGTCCGAACCGGCACCTTCACGCTAGGCCTATGAGCCGCTGCCGTCACCCGGATCGTGAGAACGCCGTTTGCGCAGATCGCTGAAATCGCCTCCGGATCAACATGCCGAGGCAGTCGGAACGAGCGGCGAAAACGACCGTAGGCCATCTCGCTGCGCACCAAGGTTTTCGACTCGGCAGGTTCGGGGGCGCGGCGCTCTCCTTGCACGACGAGGCTGCTCTCCTCGACCGTAATGTCGAGGTCCTCAGTAGTCATTCCCGGCACTTCGAGCGACACCACGAGGTCCGAGCCGTCCACGCTGATCTCGATTGGTGGGCTCAACACCGAGGCTCGGCTCGACGTGGGGCCGAATGCATGTCGAATCAAGGATTCGAAATCCCCTTCCGAAAACGGGGCTACTTGGTCGATGTGAAACATGGAGTTCCTCCTTCGACTGAGTTGTTCAACTTCTCCTGTGTTAGCACTCAAGGCCAGAGAGTGCTAACCAAATAGTAAATTGTTCGTTGAACGAACTGCAAGTGGGTTACGTTCGGGCCGAGGTCGAGGTCGGGCTTTCTGTCTAGTCC
>CBFGTA010000102.1:0-8290 GCA_965651595.1 uncultured bacterium
GTCGGCTCGTGAGTCGGGGTCGGAGCCGGCGCGTGGGCGGGTGCCTCACCTACTGCTCGCCACAAGGACGGGGCATAGATCCAGTTCGGATCTCCCCAACCTTGGTAGGGCTGGATCGCCTCGTAGATCTGGCCTTCATGGGCGACTCGATCACCGGTGGTGTAGGCGCCGAATGCATTCCATTGCGGTAGGTCACCGTGACCGGGATGACCCGGATCAGTGGGGCTAGGCGACGGCGATGACCCGGTTGGCGTCGTCACGGTGAGCGCATTGCTCGCCGCCGAGACGTTGCCAGCCGCGTCCACTGCTCGTACCGTGTAGGTATACGTCTGCCCCGCCGACACACTCATGTCCTCATAGGTGAGACCCGTGGCAGTGCCGATCTGGGCACCGTTGCGGAACACCCGATACTGAGTGACTCCCACGTTGTCGGACGAAGCTGACCACATCAGTGACACGTGGTTTGCGTGGGTGCCCATCGAGTGCAGATAGCTCGGAGCCGTTGGTGCCTGGGTGTCCGGACCCGGCGTTGGTGTCGGAGTTGGGGTTGGTGTTGGTGTTGGGGTTGGTGTTGGGGTTGGTGTTGGTGTTGGGGTTGGTGTTGGGCCACCCGATCCGGCGATGTTCAGATCAACCACCTGGTAGAAGGCATTGCCGGTATCACCGATATCCCACACGGCCAGAAGCACGTGGTACCCAGACCTATCGGTGGGAATGGTGATCTGATGAGTGTTGCCCTTGGAGTTGGCTGGGGTGAAGTCGTGCGGGATGTCAGCGATCTTCTCGAACGATGCGCGCGCCAACGGGGCATTTGGATTCCAGCCAGTCTTGGTGATGTAGTAGTGCCACTTGGCTGTCGAGTGCGGAGCTGTGTACGTCCAGCGCAGACTCATGGGGCCGCTGTTGACGTTGTTCTTGTACCAGCGCGTTTCGGTTTGGGCATCGAGAGCGGTGAAGTGCGTGCCGCCCGATGCGATCTTGCCGTCAGCGGGACCCGATTGCGGGAACCCCTTGCGCCCCTCAACACTTTGCGGCTCCCATTGGATAGCCCCACAGCCAGTGTTGAGGCCCTTTTGGCACGCCGACGCCCGGGAAGTCGGACTGTCCACGTACCCGTGGGCGCTCGCCGGTGCCGCTGCGACCACTCCAACGGCCGCCATCAAACCGAGGGAGGCAACGGCCGCTGCCCCCCGGCGCAGAATCCGAGTTTTCATCTCTACTCCAATCTCCTGGTCACAGGTGACAGGTAGTCGAAGCCAGGACTGAGAAGGCTGGCGACTATGCCCCTGTGCGCATCAATAGCGCGATCGTATTGCGCTGCCTGACGGGCTCAGCCCCGCTGTAGGGATATCCCTATGACGTTGCAGCAACGTGGGGAAAGCGTGCCGTCAAGGTCGTCGAATCGGTGTCGAGATCAAGCTCCCAGTCGGTGGTCAGTCGGCCGATCGTCTGCGAACCCAACCCCGGCTCACGCAGGGCCCCATGATGGCTCCGGTTCGAGAAAACCATGACCTGGAAGGTCCCAACACCGCGACGGACGTCCACGCGCACGACGGTGGCTCCAGCGTGCCGCACAGCATTCACGACGGCCTCGTGTACCACTACAGCTACGGCTTCACCGACTCCGCGATCGCTGTCGATAGCGTTGGCGCAACCAAGCTCGATGGTGACAACTACCGTGGCCAAGCCGCGCCACGAGGCTGCGATCTGCTGCAGCGCCCCAGCCACGCTCACCTCGTCGTGGCCGCCGTCGAACCCGACAGGCAAGCCCCGACCGGCCACGTGGTCAAGGTCGCGCACGATCTCGCCGATGGCGTCGCCCGCCTGCGCTACGCAGATCTTCCCTTTGTCTTCGCGCCCTTGCTCAACCTCGTCGGCTGCCCTAGTGAGCATCATGGAAACAGCTATCAGCCCGCCCTGAACATCGGCGTGCAGAGCTTGACTCACCTGGTAGCGCAAGCGCTCAACCCGTTCAAGCAAGGTACCTAGCTCCCATTCGAGCAACTTCGCGGTCGCGTCGGCCTCAGCAATATCGACGCGGGACTGCCGCCAAGCGACCATTCCGACCTGGCAGCTGCCGATGGCAAGTGCGGCCCACGGAACGTTCCCGAGCCACGCCGCGGCAAACAGCGGGCCAGCCGTTGCCCACGACGCCCCGACGGGAAACAACAGTCCCGCAGCAACCACCGCCCCTATCTGAACGGCACCAATGGCAAGCGGAGAGTGGCGCACAACCGTTCGAGTTACCACAATCTGGTTCACTGCGAGAATCGCCAGAGTGCCGAAGAACAACCACAGCACCTGCACCACCGCAAGGCCGAATGCGAAATCAGCCGCCAGCGAGGAAAACGCAACTACCGAGCGGACCACCGCCGACGTCACCACCGGCAGCGGCTGCGTCAACGAATCACGACCCACCGCGATCCAGAACCTGCGGTAACTCGGTCCCCGCACACGTTGCGCTGCGTCTCGTGCCACCACCGACACTGCCACTGAGGCCTCGGTCTGGTCAGCGAGTTCGTGGCTCAGAGGACGCACTGACGAGTTGGCAAGTTCCCGAATGCGGTCGGCCAGCGCTCGAAGCGCATCAGGCGAGGGGACAGCAGTGCTGGTCGATGTGAGCGCCGCCGCGCTGTCACGCAACTCCTGACGAACGTGCACATCCACGAAGTCATTGATGCGGTCGATCATGAGCGCCAGTTCCTCCTGGCCAGCGTCCCGCGCCGCCGCGATCTGTGTCTGGCGTCGAATGTGATCGGCCCACGCCTCGCGACTTTCGAAGACCGTCGCACATACGGTAGACAGCACGACCATCGCGATGGTCGTCTCTGTGACACCTTGAACGGCCATCGCTAGGACAAGCACCCACGCAGTGAGGTCGGATCCATCCCCCCACTGAATGATCGACGCGGCGAAGGCGACTCCCCGCACGGCACCCGTCGCGATGAACAACACCACGACTGCGGTGACCTGCCAGCGACGAAACCTTCGGCGAATCACGATCCAGCCGACGGCGAACATCACCGTTGTGAGGACCGCACTAACCGCCACAGCGACCAGCAACGCACCCGGGCCACGGAATCCGTACGCCACTTCGAGTCGATCCCAGTGAATCACGACACTGGCGACGACAAAGATCAGCACGGCCGGCACCGACACCGCCCACCGGCTGTTGAGGGCGCGGCGAATGCTGTCGAGGCCTCCGCGCAATCGGGTTCTCACCGCCAGCCGATCCACTGCAGCATCCTGACAGAACGATGGGCACTGCGCGCCACCGATAGTGCCACCGCAATGGGCGAGATGACTACACGACGACAACCGAGGCAACCTCGTGCAACCGAGCGAGCGGGTGAGTCAGCACGCCTGCGTGACGGACCGAACTGTGGTTCGCTTGGAATCATGTGTCGACTCTTCGGAATGAACGCTGGCTCTCAGCCAGTCTCGGCTGACTTCTGGCTGCTCAAAGCCCCCGACAATCTGGCCCACCAAAGTAGGCGCAACCCCGACGGGACGGGAATCGGCTGGTTCGATGCGCAAGGCCGCCCACACCTCGATAAGCGACCGAAGGCAGCCTACGACGACCCGGATTTTGTACACGATGCCCGAGGCATCAGGTCGGCGACGATCGTGTCTCACATCAGGGCGGCAACAACTGGCCAAGACCGCCTTGAGAACTGCCACCCATTCCTCATCGATGGACGCCTGATGGCACACAACGGTGGCTTCGGGAACTTATCGGCGGTCGACGCTGAACTCGGTAGCTACGCCGAACACTTGGGCGGAGACACCGACTCCGAACGGTTCGCGGCACTGATCGCGTTGCGGGCAGCCGAGCTCGGCGACGTCGGCGCGGGAATCGCGGCTGCAGCAAACTGGATCGCGCAAAACGTTCCCATGTATTCGCTCAACACGATTGTCATCGCCGACGGCCAACTGTGGGCTTTGAGATACCCAGATCAGCGCGCGCTGCACATCGGTATCCGCGCTCTGCACGGGCAAGATGGCGCACCGGCGCGGTGGGAGGGAGAATCACACCTGTCACGTGTGGCGATGTCTGCCGAAAACGAGGTCCCGGCAGTTGTTGTTGCTAGCGAACGGATCGACACGTCGCGCGACTGGCGCATGCTCGATGTCGGCGAGCTCGTTCACGTGGACCGTGACCTCGTCGTCACCAGCACTACTGCGGTGTCCGGCCCGCCGCGGTACCTGCACCTACCCGACGAACCAGACCCCAACGACGACGCGTATTGACTTTCGTGCTGTCGGTGGATCCATCCGGTGCGGGCGCAGGGCGCTCCCGCGTCGTTCACGGCGGAGATGGGGAGCGGTGGCGAACCTCGATCCGTCCGGATGCCAAAGCCTTCGCGGCCAACATCCGCGGGTTGGTTTCGCTATCTGCCGAAATTCCCAATGCCCGATACAGCCGACGGCAAGCGTGCTCGACAGAGCGGCGCTCAATTCCGAGAAGTTCAGCGATCTGGGGGTTGGACATTCCCGCCGCAATCAGTCGCAGAAGTTCAGCTTGGGCGGGGGTGATCGTTCCGATGGGTGGGTCACCGCTGGGCCGGTACTGTTCGTGGCGCATCGCGGCGTCAACGGCCTTCTCGAGAACTGCTATGTCCACCACTGCCGACTTTTCAACATAGGGAAGGCCTTCGGTTGGTTCAACATCAGCCCCGATCAGCAGCGGTGAACGATAGGCCGTGAGAACAACGATCCCCACCCAGGGGAAGGTTCGCCGAACCTCGCGAATCACATCCACCCCACTCGGCGCCGAACCCAGATCGAGATCACACACCAACAAGTCAGGGTCAAAATGCTCAACCTCGGCAATGGCTCCCGCGCCCGTCCCTGTCGTCACGACCTCGAAACCAATGTTTTCCAGAGCCGTTCCCACCATGGTGCGCATGATCGCCACATCGTCGACGACCACGGCCCGCCGCAAGGTGCTCAACAAACCGCCCAATCACTCGATGACGCCCGTCCACATTGTCGGCTCCGATGCTAGCCGAATCCGCGCCGAGACGTTCCGTTCAGCCGAAGCCCTCGTCACGACCAACCCCTCCGGCCGCCGATTCACGACCCGCCAGCCCGCGGCCGAATCAGACATGTTGATCGATGATCGCCACGGCCCTAGGCTCTGTCTGAGGCAGTCATCCATCGAATCCGGCGGTGGCTGCTCGACGAGCCTGAGCGCATCTCGGTGACCGAGTTCTTGACGACCGTCGACTCGCGGTGAGGGCTGGTGTCGCACCTACTGAAAGGCCTCTATTGATGACCACCCATGCCGACCTTGTCATCACGAACGCGACCGTGATCACCATGAACGCCAACGAACCGCGCGCAGGGGCGGTAGCAGTAGCGGGTGGTCGGATCGTCGCCGTAGGTTCCGGCGACGAAATGGATCGTTGGATGGGCCCCGCAACTGATGTGATTGACCTTCGTGGCGGGGTGCTGTCTCCGGGATTCGTGGAACCTCACAGTCACCTGCTGGCGATGGCGTTGCTGCTGGCACCAGAGATCATCGACATTAGGTCGTTCGTCGTTCCCACCTGGCCTGACATCGCAGCGCGGGCGCAGGAAGCCGTGTCAGCCACGCCACCTGGCACTCCCATCGTGCTCTTTGGTCTGGATCCCCTCGTGCATGACGTGCCCATGCCGGACCGCCACCAACTCGACGAGTGGACCACCGAACACCCGCTGGCGATCGTCTCCCTCAGCGCCCACAGCGTCTCTGGCAACACGGCAGCATGGGCTTACGCGGGCATTGATGCCGAAACTGCCGATCCAGTCGGTGGTCGGTTCGGGCACGAAGAAGACGGCAGCCTCACGGGGCGAGCTCACGAAGCGCCCGCAGTGGTTGCCCTGCTGCGGCCGTTGCTCGCCGGTGCAGGCGTCAACCCCGCCCGCAGCGTCCACGGTCAGGCCGCGACACTGGCCCGGGCGGGGTTCACCACGATCGGTGAGTTGATGGTGCAGCCCCAAGACTTCCCCGTCCTTGACGTGATCCGACAGACGGAGAACTTCCCTCTTCGCATGCGACTGTACGAAATGACTGCACCTGACCTGAACGTGCGGTTCCGCGCCGATGGAACTGATCCGCGCATCCGCGAAACCGGCTTCAAACTGTGGGTCGACGGGACTCCATTGGAAGGCACCAGCCTGCACTATGAACCGTTCCTCGACACTGAAGCCACCCGCAGAATCGGACTGGTGGCACCATGTTGCGGTTCCGCCAACTACACCGAAGAACAACTCTTAGCCACCTGCCGGGCCTACGCCGCTGCGGGGCTGCAAGCGGCCGCTCACGTTCAAGGCGATGCGGCGATCGATCGGATCCTCGATGTGTACGAGACTGTTCTGAACGAAGGCGACCTGGTGGGTTCAGACCACCGCTGGCGACTCGAACACTGTGGTGAAATGAGCCGGGAGCAGTTTCAGCGAGCGGCTGGCCTCGGCGTGACCTGCTCCATGTTCGTCCAGCACCTCTACTATTTCGGTGACCTGCTCGTCGACGACATTCTCGGCCCACCCCAGGGTGAAGTGTGGATGCCGTTGCGGACAGCCACCGATGCCGGGATCCGTATATCGCTGCATCACGACGGGTACTTCACTCCCCCCAATCCTTTGGGGAGCGTCCAGACGGCCGTGACGCGACGCGTCAAGTCAGGGCGGGCGCTCGGGGCTGACGAATGTATCAGCGTCGACGAGGCGATGAAAGCGGTAACGATCAACGCAGCCTGGCATCTGTTCAGCGAACACGAAGTTGGCAGCATCGAGGTCGGGAAGTTCGCCGACTTCGCGGAACTGTCTGCCGACCCGTACGCGGTCGATCCGTCGCGTCTCGCCGAACAGGTCCGCGTCGTGGGAACGTGGCTCAATGGCCGCCGAATCGAACCCGACGAACGGCAGGTCTGAGAAAGCTTCAGGGGCTAAAGAATTCGACGATCAAAAGCATTCGATGTGCTGGTTTCCTACCCCTAGGGGCACTAGGTTGACGCCATGAGCCCTCAACAACCTTCCCCGCTGGTCTTCCCCGAGAACGTCAAGCGCCCAGGAACTGTCGTCGTCACGGCGATCCTGGTGTTCATTGTTGGCTTGCTGAACCTCGCGGCCACTGCGGGCGCCCTGTTCTTGGCGATGCGCCCGGGCGAACAGCAGACGTTCGTGGGCGCTCCAACGAGCGACCTGTTCTGGTACTTCACGGCTCTCATGTCATTCATTCTGTTCCTGATCTACATGTGGCTCGGCCGGGGCCAGCTCAAAGGTGTTGCGCAGGCTTGGGTCCTCGTCAACGTCCTCATGGTGATCAACATTATCTTCGCGTTGTTCCAGATCTTCTACGGCACCGGATTCGCGACGATCATCTTCTGCGTGATCGTCTTGCTCCTCAACAACGCCGGCAACGCGAAGGCGTACTTCATGTCGAACTTGCCGCCGGAGGTCAAGGCCCAAATGATCGCGCTTCAAGAACAACAAGCGGCGGCGGCTGCAGCAGCGGCCGCGGTTGCAGCGCGTCAGGCCGCGGAGGCCCAGCAAGCGGCGACTCCGCCCGCTGCCTCCACGCCGCCTTCAACACCACCAACTAGCTAACGGCTCCGACTCAACGGGTGTCCGCACCTTAGGCTAAGCAGGGAGACCCGTTTGCTGAACGCGGGCGCGTCGTCGCCCCTACTTGCCCGGCGGCACCAAACCCCGAGCTACCAGGCGGATTCCACGCCACGGGTTGATGGCAGCTCCGGGCATCGTTTGCGGAGTCACCCCGACAGCTGACAGCCACATCTGGTAGGCCGTCGCGGTCACCACGCCACCATGCCAACGGCGCCACACGACGGTGGGGTCGCCAAGTGGTGGAGGCGGCGAGATCGTGTCCGTGATCTCGACGACGTTGCCGCCCTGATCCAGGGTGCCCCAAGGTGATCGAGTCTTCGCTTGTCCCACCGTACTCATGTTGCCGACGTAGATTCCCGACAGCTTGGGGAACGGTGTCTTCTCACATTGTTCGGCCGTGAACTGCGAAGGGCACCAGTCAGGCGCGACACCCGGAAGCGCCTCGAAGGTCGCTAGCGGCTGGGTTCGAGCGTTCTTGACGTTCCCGTTGGCATCGAGTTTCGTCGCCGCCGGCTGGTCACCCTCGGCGCATCCGGAAGTGTCGACGGGGCAGTTCACATAGACTCCCGGGTTCGTGGGGTAGCCCCAGTAGGAATGCTTGCCGCCACCTAGCGGGTCAAAGTAGGCTGCCTTGATCCATTCATTCTGACTCGAAATGGCGAAGCCCTTCTTCGACGTC
>CBFGTA010000103.1:0-8108 GCA_965651595.1 uncultured bacterium
GTCCCGGGCGCCACGGCGTAAGGCGTGCCGACTGGATTCCAGGAGGCGTGCGCGCCCAACGCTTGAGCCACGGCAGCGTCGCGGGCCCGACCAAACGGAGTCGTTTCACCAGTGACAAACACCTCGCCCGCCTGCAGCTCGCGAGCCAGTGCCGGAATCACCACACGCGGGTCGCCTGACCTCACCCACAGGGCACCGTCGATCGATTCGTCCAGGCAGCGCAGACTCGCGAGCAACCGGTGACGTCGCCGCCGACCGAGCCCGTCGAGCAGTACCGGGTCGAGAACGTAGACCCCCGCGCAGCCGCTACCCGCGGCCTGCCGAGCGGCAGCCGAGAGCGCTTCGTGGTCAGTCAGGCGCAGATCGCGCCGGAACCACAGGAGCGCGACCATGGGCTACCCCGGGACTGGCGTTCGGATTAGGAGCGGTCGAGGCGGATGATCGCGTCAGCGGTCACAGCGAACGCTTGGCGACTGTTGACCGGGGCGAGACCCTCGATCCCCTCGACCCGCCCGAGCTCGGACCACTCGCCTTTGGCGGGATTCTGGCTCACCCACACGACATCGTTGACGTCAACGGCCCACAAGCCACCGCCGGAAGCGACAATGCGGGCGGCGGGAGCGCCGGACAGGTTCTTGAAGCTGCGGCCCGATGTGGTGCTGACAGCCACCCCGTCGCCGGTAGCGGCGAACAACTGCTGGCCACTGAACGTCAGGGAGTAGGCGATCGTATCGGCACCGTTCTCCCAGCTCGCGCCCCCATCGGTCGAGATCATGATGCCCGCGAGGTCGCCCATCGAGTTCATTCCCACCACGACGTCTCCGCTCGCGGCCAGTGCATGGAAGTCGGCTTGGCCAGCCAAGCTGACCCGCTCCCAGGTCTCTCCCTGATCAGTGCTCTTGATCAGACCGAGCGGGTTGATTTCTCGGCTGCCCTCGGGCGGATGGCCGGAGGCGAACCACAGATCGGCGTCGGCAATCGACAGGCCCATGAAGTCGTCGGTGGCCTCACCAATCCGAGCTGTGGCGCCATCAGGTCGAATCTCGTAGACGCCGTAGTGGGTAGCGGCGATGATCCGCTCACCCCGGTCGATGGCCTCAGCCGCGTGGATGTGCGACAACGGCTCCGACAGTGCGATCCGAGCGCCATTGGTGGGTTCAGGGGTGGGCGTGGGTTCAGGCGTGGGCTGGGAACTTGAGCAGGCGGTTACCGCCAATGCGAAGGCAGCCAGCACGACGGCCAGCGACCACCGTCGGCGCCGCAGCCGCACCTGCCCGGCAGATCGATGCGGTGTCGTGCGGGAGTTCACGTCCGAGGAGATTGCAGTTTCGGCGGGCGGGTGGGTCATCAGTTCCTCCCTCGACGTCCGGTCACTGACACCCTACGTGAGGCGCGCACCGGGATGGTTCAGGTCCGGCGATTCACACCAGCCGCGTCGCCGATGATTCGGCCGCGTCATCCGGCGACGAGGAGCCCACCTTGTCGGAGAGCGTCTTGACGCCGCGGGCGGCCTGACTGACGCCGAGACGCGCATAGTTGGTGGCCAAGGCGGCAACTCCTCGCACGCTGGTGATGTGCTCGCGCGGCACGGACGATGTTTCGATGATCTCCCAGCCGCGCTCGGTCGCCATTGCCCGCAACTCGGGCTCCGGATTGACTGCGACCGGGTGGCCGACAGCTTCCAGCATGGGCTGGTCACTGATGGAGTCGCTGTAGGCCCAGCACTGACTCAAGTCGTAGCCACGCTCGGCCACGAGTTGCTCCATCACCTCGACCTTGCCCTCCTTGTAGCAGAAGGGACCAGCGAGCTTGCCGGTATAGCGGCCTTCCTCATCCACCTCGCTGGTCGTGCCGATGCCGAGCTCGAGGCCGGACTCGTCAGCGAAACGCGAGACAATTTCGGTGGGGCTCGCCGACAGCACGATCCGGTCGTGGCCCTGGCGGCCGTGCTCGTCGAGCACTTCCCGCATGGCCGGACGGGTCGAGTCGACGAGCTTGTCCATGAAGGCGTCGCCGAGTTTGGCCACCTCGACCTGAGGGAATCCCGCCACTGCCGCCAGGATGCGCTCACGCACCTGCGCAGACCGTTCGTCGGTGGCCCCTCGCAGCATGAACGACACCCCGTGGCGGAAGTCCTGGAACAGCTGCCGCTTCGACACCATGCCGATTTTGAATGCCGCAGCCGCAAACGGGATGTTGGCCGAGCCTCGGATCAACGTGCCGTCGAGATCAAAGAACGCCGCCACCGGAGCCGCGTGCGTCTGTGCCGAAGCGTCACTGTTCGCCGACTTCTTGGCCGGTACCTTCTTGGCCGGCACCTTGGCACCGGGCCCGTTGGCTACGGGGGCTTTGCCGGAAGATACCTTGGCCGCTGTCTTCTTGGCCGCGGTCTTCTTAGCCGTCGTCTTCTTAGCCGGTGCAGCAGCCGGTGACTTCTTGGCTGGCGCGGTCTTGGGTTCCGAGCCCGCTGCGCCCGACTCTTCAGGGCTGGCCGATGAGTGGGATGTGGCCGGTGTTTCGGGACGCTCAAGAGAAGCCATAGTTCGATTGTCTCAGGGCAAGTGCCTCCACCTACGGCCGACCCTACGCTACCGTAGGTTTCTCGTATCCAGGTCGCGAACACCCGCCGCAAACCGGCACTCCCGTGGGCCGTTTGACTGATATGTCAACGACTTGGGCCCCAAACTCGTCACTGTGCGCGACCGGTTGGGCAAGCTCGATCGGTCATATTGCATAGTGGTAGAGGCGAGCGGAAGCGATCTTCTCGTCCAACCAGACGTCGCCGCCGTGATCACCCCGGGGGGTTTACGTGAGAACAACACGCCAACCCGTGCTCCAGCACGCCCGCGCTACGCGCAAAAACATCATTGGCGCCCGGGCAGTCTGCGCGGCGCTCGTGGCCTCGCTGGTGGCGTTCGGAGTCTTGGCGGGCACAGGGGGCTTGTCACCGGCAGCAGCCGCAGAGACGGCCAGCACCCCCCTACCGTTCGCCCTCACGGCCCAAGGTGCCAGCGGCCGAGCCCAAGCGACGATTTCTCTTCCTGAAGGCAGTAACCCGATCCGTTTTGAGGGCCGCGTCGACACGACATACGCCTACCCAGGTCGGATCTTGTTTACGGTTGGTGATCGCCGCGTCGCCGAACTCGACGCGACTCGTGGCGGGGCCGTGTCGTTCCCGGTGCGCAACGCAGACATGACCGACGACCAAGTCACGGTCGCGATGCTCGTGCAGCTCGAGGCCGAAGAGAACTGCTTCGCCGACGACAACGGGCGGGCCGTGCTCAACGATGCTCGCCTGACCTACCGGTACGAGGCCAATGACATTGAATCGATTGGAAACTTCCTGTCCGACGGGGTGCGCTCCTACACGGTCGTAGTGCCCACCGAACCGACGCCCGCCGAGCAGAGCGCGGGCCTCACCGCTGTCGCCGCACTCGCGCACCGCTACGCCAGCCCCACCTCAGTCGGCCTGATCGCCAGCGACTCCCCACCGGCGGCCACGTTCCTCAACCGCCAAGTAGTTATCCGCCAAACCACAGCCACCGCCCCCGCCCAAAACACCGTGCGCGTCAATGACCAAAGCCAGCTGCTCGTTGATGGCACCGCGGAAGGCATCAACAACGCCGCGATTGCCCTCGCCAACGACAACACCAGCGTGCTCGACAGTGTCCGCGCCAACAATGTAACCGCGGCGGCAGCGTTCACCGAACTGTCGGGCACCCTGAGCCTGCGTGATCTCGGTGTCGAGCAGGTGAGCCTCGAAGGCGTCGGGCGTCAAGAAGTCACCATCGACCTGTCCCAACCGCAGTTCGGCCAGACAATTCAAGACTTGACGATCAACCTGGTCGGGGCGGTGACGCCTTTGGCGGCTGGCGCCCAGGGTCGCGTCGACTTCGTATGGAATCAACGGATGTTGACGAGCGTCGAGCTCGGTCGCTCCACGGTCATCAGCCAGTCGCTGGCGATTCCCGCCGACCAACTGCGACGCCAGAACCAACTCGCGCTCGTCCTCAGCTACGTCCCCCCGGGCACCACCTGCGCGCCCCCAGGACTGTCGGCCCGCTTCGACCTCGACCCCCAGCAGTCCACCGTGACCGCCACGCCTGGCGAATCGCTGGCGCCCGGGTTTGATCGCTTCCCGCAAGCGCTCACACCGGTGGTGCCGGTCGCTTTCGGGCCGGGCGGATCGTTGCCGTCGCTGATGGCTCAGGCTGGTTCCCTGGCCGTGGCGCTCAGCCAGAACTGGCCACAGCAGCTGCAGTTTCGGGCCGTGTTGATGGACGAGGTTGACTCGGCCGGCGACGCGGTCATCGTGGTGGGCGCCACTGACGAGACCACGACCGCTCTGGGGGCGCCGCTGCGGGTCGGCGAGCAGATTGAACTCGGCCAGGGGTCGGTCGACTTTGGGGCTGGCCTCAACGCCCCGATGGGGTACTTACAGGCGTTCGTGCGGGGCTCTCAAGAGGTCATCTTGCTCGGGCGCAGCAACTACGCCGACGACCAGGCCGCTAGCGACCGACTCGCGGCTGAGGTGGCCCGGTGGGTGTACACGAACCCGAACAAGTGGGCAGGACTTGGCGAACAAGTCGTGGTGATGGGCGCTGACGAGGTGCTCCAGACTCTCGACCTGCGGCAGAACATTATGGACAGATTTACCGTCATGATGATCGCGTCGGGAATCGGCCTGCTGATTGTGGCGGTCGCTGTGCTGGCCTGGTTGTGGAAGCGGCCACGACGCAAGTCCCAGGAGTAGCCCATGATGAGTGGCTGGGACTGGCTAGCGTGGCTGTTGTATTTCGTGGCCTTCCTCAGCATCGTGGTGGGCTGGTTCTGGACAGTCGTCCTGTACTTCAACGGCAACGCGTACCTCAAGGGATTCCGAGCGCGATCCATGGGCACGGAGTCCGACTACTTGTGGATCTTCTTAGTGCCCGCCCTCAACGAAGGCGTCACCATCGCCGATAGCGTCGCCCGTCTCCAGGAATCGGTCGCAACCCACAAAGTGATCCTGGTCATCAATGACGGTTCTGATGACAACACGGGCGAAGTGCTCGCCAGCATCCACGACCCGGACTTGTTCGTCCTCACCCGCGTGCCTCCCAACGCCCGCGTCGGCAAGGCCGCGGCCCTGAACCACGCGTACCAGTTCGTGCTTTCGCAAGTCCTCAACGATCCTCGGTTCGCCGAGTTCGATGCCGACCACGTGATCCTGGGCATCGTGGACGCCGACGGTCGCCTCGACCCTGAAGCTCCCCACTACCTGCCGCGTCACTTCGATCGGGACGAGGTGGGAGGTGTGCAGGCATCGGTGCGCATTTACAACACCGACAGTTGGCTCACCCGCGTGCAACACCTGGAGTTCGGCATCTTTGGGGGGCTGTTTCAACTGGGCCGATCCAATTGGGGGACGGCGTTCATGGGCGGCAACGGGCAATTTAACCGCCTGAGCGCGCTGCAGGACATCGCCACCGATGAAGGGCCTTGGTCGCACTTTCTTACCGAAGATCAAGAACTGGGTTTGCGTCTGCTGCGGGCGGGCTGGAAGGGCGAACACGACCCCGACACGTTCGTGGCCCAACAGGGCCTCAACTCGCTGCGGCGCCTGTACCGTCAGCGCACGCGCTGGATGCAAGGCAACCTCCAAGTGTTCACGAAGGTGAAACGCGTATACGCCTACGACCTGGTGGGGATCCGCCGCTTTGACGCCCTGATCACGATCATCTTGCCGGTTATGCAGATCATCGTCGGAGCCAGCTTGATCGTGGCAATCGTCTTGTTCGTGGGATGGCGAGTGGCGATCTTGCCGCTGGGCGAGCCAGTGATTCTGGCTCTGATGTTGATGCTGTCGATGGGGCCGATCGGGCTGGGGATCACGTCGCTCGGGCGCGGTCTGGGTTGGCGGGGCGTGGGCCGGGTCCTGTCGGTGTTTCCGTCCTACTACCTGTATACGTTCGTGATGTGGCCCGTCGTGGCCCGCGGCCTGTGGGCTTTCTTGCGGGGGAACAAGACCTGGGCCAAGACCGACCGCGAACAGATCGCGCCGGCTCCTACGGTCGTCTCTCGACCGCGACCCCCTGCCCCTCACTCTGACCAAGCAGGCCCAGGTACCGTGGATTCCACTGATGTGAAAGATACGAAGGGATCCTGATGGCGTCCTACGAGTTGCCCCAGTGCACGTGTCTCATTGTCGTGGGCACGCGGCCGGAGGCCATCAAGATGGTGCCCGTCATTCGGGCGATCGAACAGTCGCAGCGCATCAACGTGATCCTCGTCAACACGGGCCAACACCAAGATCTCGTCGAACCAGTCCTGAAGGCGGCCGGAATCACCGCCGACTACACCCTCGGCGTGGGGCGGCCCGGGATCAGTCTGGCCGAACTGACCCAGGAAGTGATCGGTGGCGTCGACGCCGTCCTCACCGAACTGCGCGGAGGGCCCGAGCGGCGCACCCAGCCGCGGCTGTTCTCCGGGATTGGGCGCAGCGCAGGCCACTACCCGTCCCTGATCTTGGTTCACGGCGACACCACCACGGCACTTGCCGCCGGGATGGCTGGCTTCAGTAGTCGCTTACCCGTTGTCCACGTCGAGGCTGGCCTGCGCAGCGGGAATCGTCGGGTGCCGTTCCCTGAAGAGATGAATCGCCAGCTGCTCAGTCGGTTGGCCGCCCTGCACCTTGCCCCTACCATTGACGCTGCCCAGACTCTGGTGCGCGAGGGCATCGACATGCGCACCATCTTTGTCACCGGCAACACCGGGGTCGACGCGGTGCTCTGGGCGGCCGAACTCGCCAGCCCGTACAGCGAGCCACGCCTGGCCCGGGTTGATTCCCATGACGGGCCCGTCATTGTCGCGACCGCACACCGGCGCGAAAGCTGGGGGCGAGGGATCGCCGGGATTGCCCGCGGGTTGCGCACCATCGCCGAACAGCGGCCTGACTCCCTGACGTTGCTCCCACTGCACCCGAACCCGACCGTGCGCGATGTCCTCGTTGCTGAGCTGTCTGGGCTCGACAACGTGCTGCTGACGGACCCGCTGGACTACCTGGACTTCGCCCGCATGTTGCGGCGGGCTGACCTGGCCATCACGGACTCTGGCGGCATCCAAGAAGAGTCCCCAAGCTTGGGGACTCCTGTGCTGGTGACGCGTGAGGTGTCCGAGCGGGGCGAAGGAATTGCGGCGGGTCTGATTGAACTGGTCGGCACCGGCTCGGATGACATTTCCTCAACGGCGCTCGGCATTCTGGCCGACCACGAGCGCTACAAGGCGATGACGAGCGCGGAGAATCCTTTCGGCGATGGTTTGGCGGCCCGCAGGATAGCCCGGCTGCTTGAGCACCTCGTTTTCGGGACACCCATGCCAGCAGCGTTCGGTGACACGTTTGATCGGGTCGCGGCGTTGCAGAACGCCGGTTTCGACGTATCTGAAGTCAACGCCACGATCGGTTGGCTGCGCGGCCTGGAGATATCGTCACACCCTGGCGAGGTGCTGAATTCGGGCAACACCGCCACCTAGGTCAGTCAGCGTTTAGGAGTTCTGCAGGAGCACCGTGTTGAGGCGGGTGTGGGTAAACTGCACGCTCGCGTCCTCGGAATACAGCCCGACCGCGCCCGCCTGGTAGGGCCGTTCGTGATCGTCAAAGATCGCCACGGTCACGCCATCAATGGTGAGCGTGAGCCGAGTCGTCGTCGGCGATAGCGCCTGGCGTTCGATGGCTAGGTCGACAGGTGTCCCGACCGGGTAAGTGGGGGCCGATCCAGTGGCGAGAAAGCGTTGACCGCCCGGGTAGGCAGGATCGCGCTTGCCTAGTTCCCAACCGTTGGGTTTGGCGATGGCGTAGTAGAAGTGCTCGTTGTCGGTGTAATCCCACACCAACCAGCCCACCTCCCATGGATTGGGTGCCGAGCCGTTGCGCAGTTGGCTGATGGTGGTGGTCGTCGTACTCAAGTGGATCGTAGATCCAACTGCGGGTGTTTGGCTCACGACAAGCGTCGCGTGGGTTCGGTCGGGGGCTGTTGCGGCCATCGGGGCAATCGTCACCGACTCTTCGGCGCCCGGCTCGGTGGTCACTGATCCGTATCCGGCGAACACGACTCGCCAGTCTCCGAATA
>CBFGTA010000104.1:0-7893 GCA_965651595.1 uncultured bacterium
ATAGTCGCTGCACTTGTTGACGACACAGCCGCCTTCGCGAGTGTTGAACAAGACTGTCTGTCACGGCTCCTTGCCGGGGGGAGCAGGACGTGACCCGGTTTCCTGCACCGCGTGAGCGAACATCGCAGCCAGTTCCCGCTGGCATGCCTCCTCTACGGTGTCCCAAGTGCCCTTCTCGCCACAGAAGTACGGGAACCGTCCGGCCACGGTGAGGAAAGTCTTGTACGACTCGGCGGGCGAACTGAAGCCACTCGGCTTCGACGCACCCGCATCCCCGGCCCCGACGCTGCCAGAATCAATCATTCGGCCCCAGTCTTCGAGGTCGAGGATTCCTTGGATGGTAGCCACGTTCGGCGGATTCGACGACGGGTTGTTGACGTTGATGGCTGGTTCGCAGTCCAGCATCGCAGCCTTGGCAATGCGCTTCACCGCTGCCGAATTGTTCGCTAGTGGTGTCCCGTTATTCAGCGGAATCTTTTCGGCCGCGATTCTATCCTGCGTGGCCGAGGTGATAGCGGCTTTGGTATCAGCCATCACCTGAGAGGTGCATGCCGGCAATTGCGGAACCGTAACCGACCCAGCTTGACGGTCGGGATCGGGAGCCGCCGAAGTGGAGCACCCGGCTGCCAGCAATCCTGTGGCAGCCGTCAGGGCAATAGCCAGCATCCCGCGGTTTCGAAGGGTCGCAGTCATCGTCAGAATTCCTCTTCGGGCAGAGGAAGTCGAAAACGGGTAGGCCAATCAAGGGACTAAATGATGTTGGATGGACGGTATTCCCCACTCGGCTACCTCAACCCCCGGACTTTGCGGGCCGGACAACACCTGACCGGGCGGACCAATCGCCCGCGTTCCCTGCAGGCAACCGGGGCGGCAATCCTCGCCTTGACACTCTTGACCGTCGGCGCCTGTTCCCCGCGGGTTAGCGAAGCGGGTCGGCAGGTCGAAGCTACGGCCTTGTGGTTCTCGCCGGCCTCGGCTGAACACCCGCCCCAAGCGGGCATCCTCCCCTTCCAAGTAACGGTGTCTTCTGACCTTGGGGCTCCTGGCTTTGCCATCGACGTGGACCAACAGGCGGAGGAGGGCGCTGGTGCATCCTGGGTCGCAGCGAGTTGGTCGGCAGCCGTAGCGGCCGTTCTGGCAACGGCCACCAACCTCGATACCGTTCAACTATCGTTCAGCGTCGACGGAACGATCGACGGCCCATCAGCGGGCGGAATGCTGGCAGTAGCCGTTGCGGCAGGGGTGTTCGGCACACAGGTCCATCCCGGCCGCTCGATGACTGGAACGATCGGTCCGGACGGATCAATCGGACCGGTATCGGGAATCCCCAACAAGATTCGCGCCGCCCACGAGGCGGGGTTGACCGTTGTTGCGATTCCTGAGGCTTCAACTCGTGACGTAGACGTGCAGACCGGCGAAGTCGTCGACAACGTTGCGCTCGGGCGGGAACTCGGTATTCGGGTCGTGCCGGTTGCGTCCATCCAGCATGCCTATGCGGAACTAGTCGGCCCATGGCCGACACCACCGGCTGAGGACCTACCGGGACTGTCGGATGAGCTTCTTCAGCAGTTGACAGCTTGGTCTGGGCAGTATCAGCGTGCAGTTTCGCGACTGGCGCCCGAGGTTAACACCAGCGGAAAGGAAGACCGCTACGAACGCTCCCTCATGCGGCAAGTGCGCGACTATCAGCAAGCCGCTGAAGCGGCTGGCACCGGCCTGCCCGTGGTCGCCTTTGGGGCTTCTGCCAACGCGTACGAGGTTGCTGCTGAACTAGCCCAGAGAAATGCCACGACCATCAAACTCGACGCTGGCCCCGGCTCTGCGGTCGTTGCCGACCTCCTCGCTTCAGCCGCCAAGCTCGAGGCAGAACTCATCGAAGTGGCCAACTCAATTTCGTCGGAACCGGCAGCGTCACTGGAATCCCAGACCTCCCGAGCGGACGCGCAGGCATGGATCGGGTTTGGTCTCGCCGCGCTAGAGTCTGCCCGTCGTCTGATAGCCGCCGATGCGGAGGATCCTGCTGCACTTGTGGATGCGGCTGGCGAGATCGGCCACGCTCGCGCACAATTGCGCATCGGGCGCGACGCGGCGACTGTGGCGGCAGAATCCGGGCGACTCGACCCGATGGTCGAACCGGCCAGCCTGCTGGATTCATGGTCGGCGTTCCTCAGTCAGGCGGGGGATGCGCTCGTCGACTACTACGCGACCGTCGTTGCCCGCTCGGATGCCGATCAACTGGACCGTTACCGATCCTCCAACGCGGCCCTCGACCTGGCCGTGGGATTTCGTGACTTCTCAGCGCATCACCATCCGGACCTCAGTCCGGACGCCGCCCGGGAAATGGCGTATGCCAACTCGGCCGCTTACTACGTGTACGGTTCGGCGGCGCTCCTGACGCCACCCAACCACTCAGCGGTCCGCGCCCGCATCGGCGATCTGGATGTAGATCGGCAGCGAGCAGCTGAGATCGAACTCTACGCCTACACCGCCCAGCAAGCGGCGATGACTGGACTCAGGAGGCTGACGGCCTCGGGAGCCGACATCGATTACTTCGCCTGGAATTCGGCGTGGGGGTCACTGATGGCGAACGGTCGGCTGGGGCCGAAGGACACCTCGACTCGGATGTGGGGCCTGACCTACATCTGGTACATGAACGTATTGGCAGCCGCCACGATTCAGGGCGCGTCAACTGACCCGAGTGGATCGTGACAAGCTCACTGTCTGTCGGGCTGTCGAGCTGTCACCAAGGTTGCGCGCTCTACTGGGTCACCCGCAATGGACCATCCGGTGAGTAGTTCAGAGTACGTGCCGCGCTCAATCAGTACTTCGAGAGCGTCACGGATCAGTGGCCCCACAGCAGACCCTCGAGCGACGACTGCGCCGAGCGGCTCGGGGGGATTGAGGACACCAACCTCCTGTAGCTCCCCGCCCGAACGGCCGACGAGGCTGTGACTGACAGGTTGGTCGGCAGACGTGAGATCGGCGTCCCCGGCGAGGACGAAGGACGCTGCCTCATCCACAGTGAAGGCCGGAAGCCACGTCATGCCCGCCTCCCCGGCTGCCAAGCAGTCCAGGTTCGCCTGTCGCGGTGCATCGTCGTTGATCCCTCCGGCTAGGTGCCCGGCAATCACCAGTCCACACAGGTCGGCTGGATCGACAAAGCTATCCGACCTGGCCAGCCAGGTGATTCTGGCGTTCAAGTACGGGACGAAGTCGAACTCACGAAGCCGCTCAGGGGTGACAGTTACGTAGCTCCAGGCGACATCGACAGTTCCCTGCGCCGCGGCTGGCCGCAAGTCGTCCCACCACATCGATCTCATGACCGGATCGAGCCCCAATACATCAGCGACCGCGCCCGCCAGTTCCACTTCGAAGCCGGTAACCTGCCCATCGTCGACAAATGCCATCGGTGGTGTGTCTGGATCAACACCGACGGTCAACCTTCCGGAATCCCGCAAGAAGTCGGGCAGGCGAGACGCCAGAGCGTTGTCAACGGCGACCGCAGGCGGGCCGCCTACTGGCGTCGGTAGCGCGATTACTGGCAAATCCCGACTGGACTCGGAGCTCTGTGCTGACCCGGAGCAGGCACTGAGTACACAACCAATAGCCACTGCTGCGGCCACCGCGCTGACCCATCGCCGCCGTCCATCGCGGACTCGGCTAAGGGTGATCATTCGGGAGTGCCTCCTCAGCACGGCGCAACGGTGCGACCGGGGCAGGCAGCCCTTTGTGGGGGCCGCCTGCCCGGCTAGTCCCGCAATTGGGACAACGCGGAGGCGGCGGGATTTGAACCCGCGAGGGGATTTGAAGCCCCAACCCGCTTAGCAGGCGGGCGCCATAGACCGGACTAGGCGACGCCTCCACAAGCAGGACGACTCTATCTCACTGACCATCAGGGCTGGCAGTTGAATCGGCACTTGGGCGGTTCAACTGAGACTTGCGGATGCCGTAGCTGAAGTAAATGATCAACCCGACGGCCATCCAAGCCAGGAAGACGACCCAGGTTGAACCACGCAGGCTGAACAGCAGAATGCCGCAGAACACGACCCCCAGGATCGGTGTGACCGGGAACAGTGGTGTCTTGAACGTCCGCTTGAGGTCCGGGCGGCTACGCCGCAAGATCACGACACCGGCGTTGACGAGCATGAATGCGAACAGGGTCCCAATGCTGGTGGCTTCGGCGAGCCGATCGAGGGGAACAAACGCGGCAAGGATGCAAATGATGAGTGTCACGATCAGCGTGTTGGCCACCGGCGTCTGGGTTTTCCGATTGACGCGGGTAAAGATTCGTGGCAGCAGGCCGTCGCGGCCCATCGCGAACAGTATTCGCGTCTGCCCGTACATGACCGCGAGCACCACCGAGAAGATCGAGATCACCGCACCCACAGACAACACGATGGCTGGCCACACGCTGCCAGTGACGCTCTCCATGATTTGGGCTAGGACCGCCTCGCCTCCGCCGCCCTCAAACTGCTCCCATGGCCGAGCCCCAATAGCTGCGATCGCCACGATCACATACAAGGCGGTCACGATGATGAGGGACAGAACGATAGCTCGCGGCAGGTCGCGCTGGGGGTTCTTCGCCTCTTCACCAGCAGTGGACGCGGTGTCGAATCCGATGAAGGAGAAGAACACTTGACTGGCGGCCAGCGTCACGCCAGCAATCCCGAGCGGGAAGAACGGACTGAAGTCGCCAGCGTTGAACGAGGTGAACGCCACTGCACAGAACAGGAACAGGATGCAAATCTTGGTCAGAACCATGATGGTGTTGACCTTGGCGGATTCGCTGACGCCCCTCAGCAGCAGGACTGCCGCGAGGAGCACGACGATAATGGCCGGGATGTTGACCACCCCACCGTCGCCGGGCGGCTGAGCGAACGCATCAGGGATATGCAACCCAACCAGCATGATCAATTCGTTGATGTATTGGCCCCAGCCAACAGCTACGGCCGCCACCGAGACGCCGTACTCCATCATCAGGCACCAACCACACACCCACGCCACCAGTTCGCCCATGGTCGCGTAGGTATACGAGTACGACGATCCACTGATCGGGATGGTGCCAGCTAGTTCGGCATACGACAACGCCGAGAACGCGCACGCAACTCCCGCGAGCACGAAGGAGAGAACGATGGCAGGGCCTGCCTCGGGAACGGCCGTTCCGAGGATGACAAAAATACCGGTGCCAACGATCGAACCCACCGACAACATCGTCAGGGACAGCAGACCCATCGACCGTTTGAGTCCGTCGCCGCCGTCAACCCGAGTCTCAGCCAGGATCACCGAGATTGGTTTGGAACGCAGGAGTTTGCGGCCCACTGGCACACCGGAAGGTGACGAACCGTGATCACTCACTGAGTTCCCCTTCCACCGGTGGTCACCGCAACGCAGGGAAGAAATCCGCACGGAGGCGACGGCCGCCATCGACAAAGTCGAGTGGCTAAAGCACCACTGCCTCGCTACGGTAGCGAGGAACCGGCCATTTAGCAGCATGAGCGCTGCCAGGCAATAGGGTAGGCAATGATGGAGATCTTGGTCGGAGTCAACTCCGACAGCGGCACCGAGGACGCAGTTGCGCTTGGCGACGTCATTCACGCCTCACTCGGAGGCACGCTAGCTGCTGCCAATATCTACCCCCTCGCTTACGACTTTGTCTCCAAGGCGCGCGTCGACGCGGAGTGGCGTCGCTTCCTGGTTGAAGAGTCTGAATCGTCCGTCGACGATGGGCGCCAACGCTTCCGCGACCCCGACAGCATCCGCCGCGTCGTGCACGGGCACCGCTCGAGTGGGGTCGGCCTCGCCGAAGTAGCCGACCATCGAGATAGCCGCATGATCGTGATCGGCTCGGCCCCCGGCGCGAGCCCGGGCAGGATTCAAACTGGCTCAACCGCCGATCAACTCCTGCACGGAGCGCCCGTTCCGGTAGCCATCGCGCCCGCGGGCTACGCGAGCTGGGCTCCCGACCACATTCAACGTGTCGTCATGGCGTACCAGCACCAGGACGAGTCGCGGGCTGCCGTAGATGCAGTGATCTCCGCATTCGCCGCTGCCGACACTGCCGTGTCAGACAACGTCGGCCTCCACTTGCTGACAGTCGTCGAACGCGTCAGTAAGGTCTTTCGCTCTCGCCAGGGCAACCGGGCAGCTGATGCTGTCATGAGTTCGGTGATGGACCAGGCCCAGCGCGACCTTGACGAGGCGTGCGCTCGGGCAGCGGCGGCCGGAGTCCACGTCACCTCGTCGATCAGCGACGGTGATGACATCGTTCAAGCCATCGGCCGTTTCGAATGGGACGACGCCGACGTCTTGGTGATCGGTTCCAAATCGACCGGTCCAGTCCGGCGGGTGTTCTTGGGCGACATGACGTACAAGTTGGTGCGGGCCGCCCCCGTGCCGGTCATCGTAGTGCCGCGCACCACCGGTGCCCACCCCTCTGCTTCTTCTCATCCGGATCCGGTCCGTGCCTGAACCTGCTCAGCCCACCAGCAATCAGCGGGCAGTCGCCGCGCTGATGTGGCGCAAGCTCGTCGACTTGCCCAGCGTCGCCACCGACTGGCCGACTGCTATCGGGCGCGGATGTGTGGCGGCGGCGTGCTTCGCGGTCGGAAACCTGGCAGGCAACCCCGAGGCGGCCATGTTCGCCACGATGGGTGCTTTGAACATGGGAATGGTGTCGTCGGCGAATCGCCGAGGACTCGTGTTGCTGGGACTCGTAGGGGCGATGACCGCCACCTACGTGGGCGGTGTGCTCGCCATGGCAACCGGAGGTGGCTGGGAGTACCTGTTGGTCCTGGCCGCTGCGGGCGTGGTGTTCGGGATCGTCGCCAGCCGTGGATTCGCCCAGTTGAACTCCGCTTTCATCGGCCTGCTCACGATTGTGATCCTGTCGTCGTTTCCGATGTCGTTGTCGCAGGCCACCCGCTCGGGCCTGTGGCTCGCGCTCGGCGCAGCAGTGATGATGGCGTGGGTGATGGCCTCCTATGCCCGCGAGACTCGCGGCCAGGTGGTTCAAGCCATCCACGAAGCCACCCGTCGTACCCGACAAGCGTTGGAGCATTCTGAAGATCTCGGCCGGCTCCTGTTGCAGGCATCGAGCCAATCCGCTCGGGCCGAAGGTGTCGTCAACGCCGTGACGGTTGCGACCGCTGTACGCGCCGCCGCCGAGAACTATCTCTACACCCTGGACCGCTTTCGGATCTATGCCACGGCTTGGGCTCGCGACCATCCGAACCACGCAATCACCGAACATTTGCGCCACGTGGCTCGCCATTGTCAGCAGTCGCTGCGTCGGCCCGTTGGCCGGAGGGCAGGTGAGCGACCCCAATTCGACACGGCCTCAGTCACCGTCGACCACGAGCGCCACATCGTCGAACTCGCCGACGACCTGCTCCGCGCCCTCGACGCCCTGGTGGCGGCCGCGCGTGCCTCCACCAGTCGTGAGCCTCCCGCCGCCTCGACGCCCGGCCAAGACCAGGTGTCCTCCCGTGAACCGCAGCCCGCCAAGACCCGCCGCCCAATTCGCCGCGGAGATATGCTGTACGCGGTGCGGATGGCGATCGCGCTGGTCGTGTCGTATGTGATCGCCGAACGCCTCGGTTACGCCCACCCTTACTGGGCTCCTCTGGCCGTGAGCCTGGTACTCAAACCCGGCTTCGTTCTCACCGTTGCGCGAGGAGAACTTCGCGCCGTCGGCAACATCGTGGGCGTCGTGGTGATGGCTGTGGACTATGCCGTGACAGGGGATCCGCTGTGGTTGGTGATCGTGCTGTTGTTCGTGACGCTGCCGTTGATCTATCGCACGATCTCCGGCAACTACGCCATCGCCAGCTTTTTCATTGCCTGCACGATCATCCTCATGATCGAATCCGGCGGCTACGCGCCCCTGTGGTGGGA
>CBFGTA010000105.1:0-7590 GCA_965651595.1 uncultured bacterium
TGCGACCTTGTTCTCGGTCACGCACCGTCGCCCCTGATTGCTAGCGGTTCTGACTACCTCGTCGACCCGACTGCCCACGTCGAGTCGTCGGCACGAATCGACGGCGGCGCAACTGTGGGCCCAGGGGCCTATGTTGGCCCCGATGCAGTGGTATCGGGCTCGGTGATATTCGCCGGGGCTCAGATTGGGGCAGGCTGCACGATCCGCAACAGCATCGTTGGACGCAATACGTTGGTTGCCGAACGCTGCGTGATCGACGGCGTTGTCCTCGCCGACGGAGTGCGACTTGGAGCCGACAACGAGTTACTCGAAGGCGCTCGCGTGTTCCCCCATGCCCAGATTGCCGACTGCTCGCTGAGGTTCTCCTCGGATCGGACATAGCAGTGTTTTCCCACGTCATCGCTGTTGCGGCGATTGTGGTCGTGTTGGTCTTGGTCAACTTGCTGAACAATCGATGGGCACGGGGCCACTACTTGCTGATTTGCTTCCTGGGGACGCTGGTCTTGATCGCCATGGCGCGTTACGACGGTCTGTCGTGGGAGCAACTCGGGCTCGGCCCTGGTAGCTGGCAGTCAGGGCTCATCTGGTCGGCCGTCGTTTTTGGCGCAGTGGCTGCCTTCTATGCTCTGGCAGCGTCCATTCCGGCCACTCGCCGGGGATTCCGTGACAAGCGCGCGGCGGAGAAAGGTTGGCCGAGTGTGGTCTACCACTCCACCATTCGTATTCCTTTCGGCACAGCGTTGCTGGAAGAAACTGCCTTTCGCGGGGTCCTTTTGGCGATCGTGGTGACTGGCTGGGGTTGGTGGCCCGGCGTGGTCGTGAGTTCGTTGCTGTTCGGACTTTGGCACATCTTGCCGTCACTTGAGTTTCACGAATCCTCCGAGGTCGCTTCGGCAATGGGTTCTGGCCGATGGGCGGCCGTCCGGAGTGTGGTCTTCACCGTGATTGGGACAGGTGCGGCGGGTGTCGGGTTCTGCCTCCTGCGGGACTTTAGTGACAGCCTGCTTCCGCCCATCGTTTTGCATGCGAGTCTCAACGGTATCGGCCTAGCAGTATCCTGGGCGTTCGCTCGACGCCTGCGCGATCTTTGATCTCGGCTGGACCGACAGCAAGTCCTGCCAGACCGTGCGGCACAGTGACTCGACTGCCGGCGGGCTTGCGTCCAGTTGGCGCGCCCGCGGGCCGGGTGCCGCACCGGCCAAGGGGACGAAGTCACCTGGTCTCGGGACCTTGGGTGTGCAGCCTGGTAACGAACGGCCCGAGTTTATTCGCAACAGGGTTATGGATCCAGATTCGCGTTGACGTTGCCAGCTTGGGTTCCGAAGGATGGAGTTGTTGTCACCGACGGATGGATGCAGACAGCCGGTGTAGGTAGAAGAGGTCACACCATGGCAGAGAACACTTCGCAGTCAGAGGGTTCGACCGCTGCGGCGGGTGCCGAGAAGACCAAAGGAACGCTGGGACTTCCCGCTGCCACGGCGCTGATCATGGGCGGCATCATCGGCACCGGACTGTTCGGGATGCCCGCCCAGGTCGCGCAGTTCGGAATGTTGGCACTCGTGGCACTCGGCGTTGTGACCGTCGGGGCCGTCGCCTTGGCATTGATGTTCTCGTCCCTGGTCAAACGGATCCCCTCCGCCGGTGGCCCCTATGCCTACTCGCGCTCCTACTTCGGAGACTTTGCGGGCTTCACCAGTGCCTGGCCCTACTGGATCACAGCCTGGGCGGGCAATGCTGGCATTGTGGTGGTCTGGGTGATCTACGTGCAGGCCCTGTTTGGGTTTGATCCCACCAATACGGTACTGGCCATCGTGATCGCGATGATCGGACTCTGGTTGCCCGCAATCGTGAACCTCATGGGATTGCGTAACATGGGGATTTTTCAACTCATCACGACCGTGCTGAAGTTCGTTCCTATCGTCTTCATCGCCACTGTCGGCGTCGTGATTGCTTTCCAGCGGTTCAACTTCCCGGCCTTCAACCCGAGTGGGCAGGGCTTCTTCACCGCTTTATCAACTGCCGGTGCGCTGGTGCTGTTCTCGTACCTCGGTGTCGAGCTGGCTTCTGTGGCCGCAGCAAAGATCAAGAATCCTAAGCGTAACGTCCCGATTGCGACAGTTGCGGGTACGCTGGCGTGCGCGGCGGCATACGTGTTGTGCCTGATAGCCATCTTCGGGATCGTTCCCAACGATGTCCTGCAGAGTCCGGAGGGCTCAGCCTCTTTCTCTGTGGCGTTCGAAGAAATATTCGGGGGAGCGTGGGCAGGGAAGATGATGGCAGCCTTTGCGGTGGTCTCCGGAATCGGCGCACTCAACGGTTGGACAATGATTTGTGCAGAAATGCCCCAGGCCGCCGCCAATGATCGCCTCTTCCCGCAAGCATTCGCGAAAGTCAACAAGGCCGGGGTTCCGATCTGGGGCGTGGTCTTCTCGACCGGACTCGCCTCGGCGTTCACCATCTTCTCGTACATGAGCAGTTCCGGCATCGAAGTCCTCAACACACTCGTCCTGTTGAGCGGAGTTACCGCTGCCGTACCGTACTTCTTCTCTGCGCTGGCGCAGATTCATGCGCTGATGACTGAGGGTCACACGGCAAATCCCAAGACTTTCGTGCGCGACATGCTGATCGCGATCGTGGCGATGCTGTTTTCGTTCTGGTTCGTTTTCGGTTCCGGCCAGAAGGCCACTTTCTATGCCTACCTACTGATCCTGGTCGGATATGTGGTGCTGCTCGCACTGTATGTGAAGCGCAAGCGAGCAGGGGAGCGGATCCAAGGCGACCACGGTCCACACGGCGAACCCTTGCCGACACACGATAAGACAGAGGAATCCAATCCGGACGATTCACTTGCTGCACCAGGTGGGCGTGACGGGGATTCCGGGACAGAGAGGTAGGAAGCATGCGCATCGTCGTGGCACTAGGAGGTAACGCGATCTCGCGGCGCGGAGAGCCGATGACGGCGCAGCGGCAACGCGCCAACGTGAGAGTCGCCTGCGAGGCCCTGGCCCCACTCGCCGCCGAACATGAACTGGTCGTCACCCACGGGAACGGGCCGCAGGTCGGGCTCCTGTCACTGCAGGCCTCTAGCTATGACGCCACCACGGCCTATCCTTTCGATGTTCTGGTGGCAGAGACAGAAGGAATGATCGGCTATCTGATTGAGCAAGAACTAGGCGAAGTCCTCGACCCTGACAAGCACATTGCCACAATCCTCACGATGGTAGAAGTCAAGCCCGACGATCCGGCTTTCGACAACCCGACGAAATTCGTTGGCCCGGTCTACGACGAGGAGACCGCCGCCCGACTAGCGAGCGAACAGGGCTGGGTGGTCAAGGCCGACGGAAGTGTATGGCGGAGGGTGGTGGCTTCGCCAGCACCCCACCGCATCATCGAAATCGCTCCGATTCGGTTGCTCCTTGACAACGCAGTGGTGGTTGTCTGTGCCGGAGGGGGAGGAATACCGGCGATGTTCGATCCGGAGTCGGGCAATCTCGTCGGGGTTGAGGCAGTGATCGACAAGGACTTCGCCTCTTCTGTCTTGGCCCGCGACCTCGACGCTGATCTGCTTGTCATTGCCACCGACGTTGACGCTGTCTACCTCAACTGGGGTACTGAGTCTCAACGCGCCCTACGTCGGGTGCATCCCGACGCAGTTGCTGAGCTCGACTTCCCGGCTGGGTCGATGGGGCCGAAAGTGGAGGCGGCCAGCGCGTTCGCTCGGGACGGTGGCCGACGGGCTGTCATCGGTTCCCTGGATCAACTCGCTGACCTCGTGCGAGGTACAGCTGGGACCACATTCACGACCGAGTGCCGCGGCTACGAATAAACCAACCCAGGAGCGACCAAGTACTCCATCACAACCCGCCAACAAGGAGGCGACCATCATGACGTTCCACGTGGATTCAGAAGCTGGCGAGCTCAAACAAGTGATTGTCCACCGGCCCGGACTGGAATTGGCGAGGCTGACACCCCAAAACTGCTTCGACCTGCTGTTCGACGATGTCATGTGGGACACGAAGGCCCGCGAAGAGCATGACGCTTTCGTAAACAAGCTGCGCGACCGTGGAATCGTCGTGCACTTGTTCGCCGATCTACTCGGCGAGGCCCTCGACATTCCGGAAGCACGAGAATGGCTGTTCTCTCGAGTGGCGCGTCCAGAAACTGTCGGCTACCAACTCATGGAACCGCTCCGGGAACGGCTTTTCGCCCCGGAGGTGACGGGCCGAGATCTGGCTGAGTTGATGATCGGTGGCATCCTCAAGAGCGACCTCGACGTACCCAAGCATGCCAACCTGTGGTGGGACTACATGGACGGCGACGACTTCGTTCTCACCCCCCTTCCCAATCACTTGTTCCAACGCGACAACAGTGCGTGGGTGTACAACGGTCTGTCCGTCCACCCGATGGCCAAGCCAGCCCGCCGCCGCGAAGTTCTCAACTCACGGGTGATCTGGAACTTCCACCCCCGGTTTGCCGGGAACGGAGGGCTCAAGTTCTGGTACGGAAACGACGACGATGATCACCAGCCTGCGACCGTGGAAGGCGGCGACGTCCTGGTCGTCGGTAATCGCACGGTGATGATCGGCATGGGTGAGCGTACGTCACCGCAGGGGATCGGAATGCTGGTCCACAACTACTTCCAAGATCCGCAAGACCTCATTGACCGTGTCATCGTGGTCGAACTACCCAAGAACCATGCCTTCATGCATCTCGACACAGCGATGACGATGCTCGATAAGGACAAGTTCTCGGTGTATCCGTACTTTCCTGAGGAACTGCGAACGTACACGTTGACGAAGGCTACCGACGGATCCGGCGACTACAAGATTCGCGAGAATGACGAACTGTGGGGGCCGCTCGCCGATGCCATCGGCGTAGAAAAGATCACCGCATTTCGGACGCCCATCGACCTGCGTGGGGCTCAGCGGGAGCAGTGGAACGACGGTAACAACTTCCTGGCAGTAGCTCCGGGGGTTATCTTCGGATATGAACGCAACGTCACCACCAACACGTTCCTGCGTCGCAATGGGATCGAAGTCGTCAGCGTCCGCGGTGACGAACTTGGGCGGGGCCGGGGCGGTCCT
This sequence comes from uncultured bacterium, assembly GCA_965651595.1. Classification (GTDB taxonomy): domain Bacteria; phylum Actinomycetota; class Actinomycetes; order S36-B12; family UBA10799; genus CBFGTA01. The sequence goes on from CBFGTA010000105.1 coordinate 5,085, forward strand.
CGTTGCATGAGTTGCCCGATCGAGCGCGAAGCGATCACTTCCTAGCCACACCGACCCACCGACACCGCACTGGCAAATCAGTGCCCGAAGAAAGGATGCACCATGGCTTTCAACCTCAAGAATCGAGACTTCCTGAAAGAGCTTGACTTCACCAAGGCTGAGTTGTCGTTCCTGCTCGATCTTGCCCGAGACCTGAAGCGGGCACGCTACTCCGGAACCGAGCGCCCCCAGATGGCGGGCAAGTCGGTGGCGTTGATCTTTGAGAAGACATCGACTCGGACCCGGTGTGCCTTCGAGGTCGGCGCCTACCAGCAGGGAGCCAACGTCACCTATCTCGATCCGTCCGGGTCTCAGCTCGGCCACAAAGAGTCGATTTCTGACACGGCCAAAGTGCTCTCCAGGTTCTACGACGGAATCGAGTTTCGGGGATTCGAGCACGCTGGCGTCGAGCAACTCGCTGCTGCAGCCGATGTTCCGGTCTGGAACGGTCTCACCAACGAGTGGCATCCCACCCAGATGCTGGCCGACTTCCTCACCATGATCGAGCACGGGCGAAACAAGCCCGTCGAGGAGATCTCCTACGCCTTCCTGGGTGACGCCCACTCCAACATGGGGCGATCGCTATTGGTGATGGGCGCCATAATGGGAGCTGACGTTCGAATCTGTGGGCCGGAACACTTGTGGCCCCCCGACGACGTCCGTGCTTCCGCCCAAGAGCGGGCTGAGGAATCGGGGGCTCGAGTGTTGCTCACTGACGATCCCGACCAGGCCCTCGCTGGCGTCGACTATGTGATGACCGACGTGTGGGTTTCGATGGGGGAGCCAGCCGACGTCTGGAACGAGCGGATCAAGCTGTTGACGCCCTACCAAGTCAATGCCGAGGCCATGACTAAAACGGGCAACCCCAATGCGCGATTCATGCACTGTCTGCCAGCGTTCCACGACACCAACACCAAGGTCGGCCAAGACATTGCCGACAAGACCGGTATGACCAACGGACTCGAAGTCACCGCCGACGTTTTCGATTCACCCGCCAATATTGCCTTCGATCAGGCCGAGAATCGACTCCACACCATCAAGGCGATCATGGTCGCCACCATCGGTGACGCATGATGGAGTCTCGGCGTCGGTCATAGCCGCACATAGAAGGATTCGACGGGACGGGGTGGCCGATCGGTTGCTGGCTGTTGGGGGAAGCCGACGGCTACTGCTCCCAAAGGGTGCCAGGTTGGGGGCAGGTCGATGGCGGCCCGCACCGCGTCTGGGCAGAACAGCGATGAACTGATCCATGCCGACCCCACCGCCCGCGTAGCCAACGACACCAAGAAGTTCTCGACTGCCGCGCCGCCAGCGACCAGAAACATGTCGCGTTCGTATCCGTTGCGGCGTTCGTCGGGGTAGATGTGGGCCGCGTCGGCGAGGTCGAGGAACGGCAGAAACAGGTGGGGTGCGCGGCGCAGGACATCGCCACGTCGCAGTCTTTGGGTGATAGAGGCCTCGCTGTACCCGTCGATCTCACGAAGGTCGGTGCGCCACTGATCGGCCATGGCGTCGAGCAGGCGAGTGCGGGTCTCGGCGGAACGCAGTTCCACGAATCGCCACGGCGTCGAGTGGTGCGGGGCGGGAGCTGTCACAGCGTCGGCGATTGCGGCTTCAAGGACATCATCGGGCACTCGCTGATCGAGGAAGTGGCGCACAGTGCGCCGAGAACTCAGAGCGGAGCGTTGTCCTTCTGCCAATGCTTCGTGAGTGCCGAGCCAAAACAGGTCCTCGCTGATCTGGCGAATCGAGTCCTGGGCTGTCTGGTCGCCACCAACGTAGTGCGACAGTCCACGGACGATCGCAACCGGGACACCCGCGGATTTCGGGCAAACCAGTTCGGCGGCCGCACAAATTTCGTCGGCAACCGCGACGACCGTTGCGTGGTATGGACGCCCCTGCGAATCGACTTCGCCCCGGTAGTCGTCCAAGACCACGACACCACTGCTGCCCACTGATAAGTCGACGATCCCCTGCCTCCACGGCCGCCCAAAGCTGTCCGAGATCACCACTCCGAGCGAATCGAGCCCGAATACCGATTGCAATTCGCTGCGCAAGCGCGCGGCAGAAGCATCAGGATCTGGAGGGAGGAGAACGGCCGTTCCGGGCTCAGTGTGAGATTGATCGATGCCTGCGCTCGCCATCACGAAGCCATGATGCGTGCGGGTGATGGCGACTCCGCGGCCGCCTTCTCTTTCAGGCCCGCGGGCGACCACATGGTGTGATTGTTGGTCGATCAATGCCTGATAGTCGGCCTCAGTTTGGACGGGGGCGAGGTGCCCTTCCGCCTTCGACACAATCTTGCTAGTGATGACCACAATGTCGCCGTCGTGCAAGCCTGTGAGAGAGGTATCTCCTGCGGGTTCGAGGCGCGCGATTGCGTCCCAGATCAGCTGGGTGAGGTCGTCGCCGGGCCGGACGGTCCCGATGCCGGTAACTGGATGGACAGTAACGCTTGAACCCGCCT
>CBFGTA010000106.1:0-7494 GCA_965651595.1 uncultured bacterium
AGGTGCGCGGCATCAACCGCGTCGTCTACGACGTGACCAGCAAGCCCCCCGGCACCATCGAGTGGGAGTAGGGAGACCCGCGGCCCCGCCAACTCTGCAACTGCGCAGGCGTCAGTCGTCCACCTTGGTGAGAACGACATCCTTGAAGTAGACGACCGACGTGATCTCCTTGAAGCCGTCGCGACGGATGCCGAAGATTGGCCTGGCTTCGCCCTCGGGCAGCGTGACGCCCCTGTAGTCCAGGACTTTCAGGCCGTTCATTGTAAGGGACATGCGGCCGTCGCTGCCGCTTGACCACAGGACGTCGAGTACGAACTCGTCCCATACGTCGAAAACTCCCGTGGTGAACTTGAGGAAGGCCGGCTGGTTGTTCCCGCGCTGGAATTCGAGGCCGTTGCCCGAGATCATCAGGCGGTCGTCGTAGACGGGCTGCCCCACTTCGAAGAGCACTACCGTCCCCGGCGAGTAGCCCCACCGTGGCCCTTCGATCAGGACCTTCCAGGCGAGCGTATAGTGCTCGCCGTCCCGCATCGCCGTCCCGGACACACCCAGCACGCTTTCCTGCCCTCTGGCGCAATCGTCCCAACCGCCCCCGCGCTCGGCGCCGCAGTCGCCCGGACGTAGCTCAAAGCGCAGCGTCGGGTCGCTGCCGCCGATGGGATCGGGCACAAGCGTCAGCCCGTACGCCTTGGCGTTGCTCAGCCTGGCGCGGGCCGGATCGACGAACCCCTGGACGACCGACGACGGCAGCGCATCGCCCGGAGCGATCGCTCCAGGCGGCAGTCGGTCCACCTCGCCTTCGGTAAAGAGAGGGGGAGAAGGGCTCATCACGGCAAATGGACCCTCCCCGTTGCGCAGGTCAGGATGAAGGTCCGAAATGGGCAGTGCCGCGTCGAAGTCCGCTAGGGCCGCGACGTCGAACGTGTATCGCTTCTGGATGTCCGACAGGCGCTTGCTTCGCACGATGTCGTCGAACCAGACGGTCACTGGCGTTCGGTACTGAACCGAAGCCGCCCTATCGTCTGGGCCCCCGCTCCCATCACCGGAACCGTAGGCATAGATCTGTGGGTGGTCCGCGATGAGGGGACGGCCGGCCTTGACGATTGTCGGTCCCGTATAGGCCATCACCATCTTGCCGTTCTGCAGGACGCGGAAGAAGCCGGTCTCGTCGGTTGCCCAGTTCGCGTGGAAAACGAACTCGTGCCAGACATCGGTGCGGGAGTCGGTCAGCAGCACCTTGTTGTATGCGTCTTCCATGAAGCCGCCAGGGCACCGGACATCGATGTTCAGCCGTTTCAGTTCGGTGTTGAACTGCACGTTGAAGCACGCGCCGCTGTCAAACTGAAACCACTGAAAAAGGTTGATCTCGTTCTTCGCCCACGGATTCTCGAACGGCGACAGTTCCACGATGTTCGCGTCCAGCATCAGGCTGAGCCCGTAGAACATCTCTCCCACCCCGGTGGGGCCGAAGTTGATGTCGACACGCTCGTTGCGATGCTGGCAATCGTTCCATTCGCCCTCGCCTCGGTGGCTTGACCAGCCGCAGTCGCCAGGCAGCAGGTGCATCCGGATCGAACCGCTACCCGCCCGGACGCGGGTGGGATCGGTGTCGACGGTGACGCGACCCGGCCAGAACGACTTTTCGTACCCGTGGATCAGGCCATCGACGCCGCCGAAGTTCTCCTTCACCAGAGCATGGCCAAAGTTGAGACCACCGCGCCGGCCGATTGTCGCTTGGGGCGCGTTGGCCTCCGGCAGCGCGCGCGTCACGAGCACTGCGCGCCCCAAGGGCTCATCCAGGCGCGAGCACCACTCGTCCGCCGTCGCCTTGCTCAATTCCGGCAGCGCCAGTTCGGGGTAGTGGCTGGCAAACTCGTTTCCGAGTGCCGTCGTGTTCTTGCCGAGGATCCCGTCGACCGGCCCGACCGGATAGCCCGCCTGCGTAAGGTAGGTCTGGACGCACGAGACCGACTCCTGCGCAACAGTTGCCGTTGCCCCGCACGCAATTCCGATGCCCACCAGCGCGCAGAGCAGCAAGTTCCTGCCCCCCTTCGTGAAGTCGAGCCAGAGCGTCGACACTGCGTCCATTCACTTCTCCTCAATCTGATCAAACAGGCGGCTTCAGCGCCGTACGATCTCCACTATGATGCGGTCCCCATCCGTCCAGATACCAGTAGCCTGACCCTCATCGAGGTCACCGGTGAGTTCTGTGTGCGGCGACCGACCCTCCTGGAACAGGTCCATGCCGCCGGAAATCCGGATCGCGCCCTCACTGTCATACTCGACCTTCAGCGCCACCCGATTCGCGTCGGTCGGACCCTCTCGACCGCTCGTGAAGTTGGGTACCACGATACGTCCAGTCCCCCCTGACAACTCGAGCGTGTCCGCGCCGGCACCCGTCGGCGGGTCCTCGGGACGGTTCACGTTGACGAAGCTCCACAGCAGGGCGTACGTGCCGGCATATGGGTCCGCCGCGCCGACGGCCTCGAGGAGGCGCACGTCAATCCGCTCAAACGGCCCATACGCACAATAGCCATTCACCCAGTCGATCCCGCCGGAATGGCCCGGGTCCTCCTGCAGCAGGGTCAGAAACGAGACGCGCGCATCCCGCGACGAGCACGATTTGGGTGCGCCCGGCTCGTCCTGATCGCAACTTCGAGGATCGATTGTCAGCATGTGCATGCGCTCGGAGTTCGCGTGGTGGGGGAACCGCTGCATGTAGACAAAATAGGCCCAGTTCCAGAGCCTGTCGTAGCGCAAATCCTGGACGCGCCAGTTGGTCGTAATCGCCGCTGAGTTCTTGCGGGCGTACTTCAGGATGGCATCCCAGTTCTCGAATGCATCGAGACTGAAGGACACCGCCTTGTGCAGTTTCGTCACTTCAGGGGTGTCGTAGAGGTTAATCCCCGAAAGGAGCATGATCTCTGCCTGTTGCAGCAGCAGGGCGATCTCGAACGATGTATAGTGTAGAGCGCTGGAGCCGCGCTCGACTTCGGTCGGAAATGAGCCGTCCGCACTCATGCCCGCAAATGTCGCCTGCCACTGCTTCCGAACTCTTTCAGCGAACCGTTCTTCCCCCGTCAGCCGATAGGCAAGCGCATTGACGTTCGCGGCGAGGGTGAGGTGGTTGTCCTGAAAATACCGGGTCGGCTCGTTGTAGAAGTCGACGATACGCGAAACCCAGCCCTCGATGGTCGCTTCGCGCTCGACGACGTGTCCCTGCTCCTTCGCCAGCAGGTAGCCACCAAGGAGCTTGACCATGGCGTGGTTGAACTCGAGGCGCGTCTCTGTGAACTGTGCCGAGCGCTCGCTCCGGGGTCCCGGCCCCGAATAGGCAAATCCGTCGCTCTCTGCGTAAGCCTCCAGCGCATGCACGATCGCATCGCAACCGTTCCCGACGCCGGCGAGGCACGCATGGCTGGCCCGAGAAGCAGATGCGCTCACGTCGCCAACGTCCTGGCTAGCACGAATTCCGCTACCCTCGGGCTGGGTGATATCCACGAGGACCTTGATCGGTTGCCAGCTCTCGGCGCGGCAGATGCTGGCCAATTCGGGTGAAACGCCCCATAGCTTCACCCGCTCGAATGGATCGAGTGGCAGAAAGTGATCGATGCAGACCTTGTCCGTCGGGATTTCAGCAAGGCTGGCTTCACCCGTCTCCAGCGTAATGGCCAGTCCCGTATCCGCGTTGAACGCCCTGATGGCGGTGCGCGTCGCATTCCCGACCTGTCCATCAAGTGGACCGGGTCGGCAGCCCCGAAACTCCAGAAAGGTCTGAAGGGCGAGGACGCTTTGCGACGCAGTTGCCGGACCGCCCATGCCTAGAAGTGCAAGGCACAATACTGACCCAAGGGTGCAATTCAGGAATGGAGGCACCCGGAAAGCCTTGGGTTGGAGTGGCAACACTGTTAGTTGCGGCGCCAACATAGCATTTCTCCACGCCGGGTGCCTATCACCGTCACGCTCAGTCGCACCTGAAGCTGGTTCTGCTGAGCGAAACCGGCGTCTCGTACGATGCGCACGAGAACCACTGGATGTCGCCGCCGATCGTATACATGTAGTAGCCGTTGACGCTGAGATGGTGCCGGCAACCGCCAGTGCATTGGCCTGTTCCGCTGTGCAGGATGACGACTATGTCGCGGTTGCAGCGGTTGTTGATCTGGAAGTTGCCGCTGTTCGTCCAGACCGCCGTTGTGCAACTCATCGCTCCGTAGTCGGCCAGCGCTGGACCCGTAGCGATGCCGGTTGTCACCAGCCCGCCGATCGCCACCAGCAGCGCCGCGGCGGCGCCAAGAAGTCGCTTGTTCATCTGATCCCCCTTATCTGTCGGCACGTGGCCTCTCCCCGACCCGCGCAGACAAAGGCAAGGTTATCGCGCCCCTGCATCCTCGACATCACCCCACGGGGTGAGCGTTGCGTGGGCAGGGGTCAGGTGGCCTCGCCTCGGGCCTGGTCGCAGATCAGCTGCAGGTGAAGCGTTGGAGGGTGCCCCGGTTGCTGATCACGAGGAGGTCGGCGCACAACTTGCCCGGCATCCGCAGGAACGCTGCGGAAACGGCCTTGCCCTCCACCTTGCGTACCGTTTCCCTGGTGAATCGTCCGCCGCGGTTTCGGTACCAGGCGATCAGGGTGTCGTAGCGCGAGAAGTAGAAGTCCAGGTCGCCGTCGCCGTCGATGTCGGTGAAGCGCAGGTAGTGATGGTTGGCCGTCCTTTCACCCAGTTGCCGATCGATGACCTCGGCTGTGACGTCGACGAACGCGCCATCTGTGAAACGCCAGACCTGGATGAAGTGCCCATCGAAATGGGTGCGACCGCCCAGTCCCTGAGTGAATGCGTCGGCGACGCTGAACACCAACGGATCGGCGTCGCCTTCCTTCAGAGCCTCGACCGCAAAAAAAGCACTGTCCGTCCCGAAGTGTGGATCGGGCAGGTCGATGGGCCGATTGTGCGTGAAGCTCCCGCCCTCGTTGAGCATGACGTATGCCTCGGTCTCGCCGGGGAAGGTAAGTGTATTGTCGTCGTTCCACTTTGCCACTTCATGCGCCATCAGGAAGTCGCAGCGACCGTCGCCATCAAGGTCGGCGAACTGCACGTAGTTCCGCGCACCGGGTCTTGGGAACTCGGGCGCGAACCATCTCCTCGCGTCTGCTTCCCGCCACTCCCCGTCAATGCGCTGCAGGATGAGGACCGCGGACTTGGGATCCTCGTCCGCGACGTGGCCGTAGTTGTTGAAGAACACCTCAAGCGTGCCATCGCCATCGAAGTCGCAACTGGCAACGCTCGCGGTCAGAACCGGCCGGTCACCCGTGTAGACGGATTGTGCCGTCACCCTTGCGCCCTCCACTGTGACCGCATAGATCGACGCCACCTCCCCGACGAGGTTTCTGGGCCCCTCGCCATTGCGTCCCAGGATCGCGAACACGGCTCCGTCGACCGGATCGTGCAGTATTTCCCCCGCCCAGGTCCGCATAGTGAGCCCGCCCTCGCCCAGATCGGTGGCGTCGAAACCCCCCGATACTGGATTGTTGCGCACAACGAAGCTGCGAACAGGCCTGGGGTTGGCGGACCATTCGGTCTCGGCCGACAGAAGGAAGTCCTCCGCACCGTCGCCATCGATATCGCCCACATCGAGGATATAGGAGCCGTCGTCCTGCTGGCGCGCGCCGAAATCCACCTTGGACTTCGCTCCGGGCTTGAACGAGACTTCTGGATCGGCAGGCAGAGGGCACTTCGCGTCGCTCGCTTCAATGGCCGCCACCGTTGCGTCGTCGAAGGGCGTTCGATCTGCAGGCCGCCGGCGAGCTTGAAGCGCTCGAGTGCCTGGGCGCTGCGTTTGCCCCACACGCCATCGGCGGCACCGGGCTGACATCCGCGGGCGCCGAGCAGTTGCTGAACCCTGAGGTCGAATTCGGCCGCGATCGCGCCGGAGGAAGCCGCCCCTACGCACGCCAAGAGTACACCTGCTACCGGCACTGAACGCATAATTGTCCCCCATATCTGTCTTAGTTGTTGCGCGGGATCGGTTACTTCAGACTGCGGCAATGCCGGCGTCTGTACGCAGCAGATTTCCCGTCAGCGGAGTGGCTTGTTCGATAGAGTCTTTCCATACCGCGCCCCTGCATCCTCGACATCACCCCACAGGGTGAGGTAGCGTTTGCGCCGGCACGCAGACACTGCCTGCTGGAGAGCGCATGGATTGGACTCGGAGAGACTGTCCAGCCTGATCTACGAAGCAGCGCTTGTACCCGAGCGCTGGATTGACTTCGTTGATCTGCTTGCAAACGAAGTGTCAGCGTTCGGTGCTGTGCTGTTCACCGCTGGGGTTGACGCGCAACTCGCCATTGTTAGCAACGGCCTGTTTCCGGTCTGGCAGGACTTCGCGTCGGGTGGCTGGAACATCACTAATCCCCGCCTTGATCGCGCTCTGCAACTGAAGCCGGTAGAGTTCATCCGCGACCGGGACGTGCTCTCCGCGCACGAGATCGCAACGCACCCCTGGTTCACCGAGTTCTGCGCAAAGTGGGACATGGGTGAGGCGGCCGGCGCGGTGTTCAGTCTACCGTCGGGGGCCACACTTGTTCTTTCGATAGAGCGGCACACGGGGGCGGGGAGCTTCTCCGACACCGACATCGCCAACCTGAACAGCCTGCGCCCCGATCTTGGACGGTCCGTGGACCTGACGATCCGGCTCGCCCACCAGCGGTACGAGAACCAGACGGGTGTCCTCAACGCGGTCGGCCTGGCTGCGGCGGTCATCGATGCAAAGGGGCGCATGCTGAGCGCCAATGCGCTGTTCGAAGACCTGATGCCGCATGCCGTCCGCGAGGCGAGGGGACGGCTGCAACTGGCCTCGAAATCTGCCAACGCGCTGCTGGAGGCGGCGATCGGGCGCCTCCCCGCGGAACTCTGGTTGGGGACCCCGGCCTCGATTGCGCTCCCCGCCACGTTCGAGTTCCCCGAACCCGCCGTCCTGCACCTCATCCCGATCCGTGGCCTCGCGCACGACATCATTTGTGGCGGTGCGTGCCTGCTTGTCGTCTGCAAGGTCGGGGGCGTGGTGCCACCGGCTGAAATGCTGTTGCGCAACCTGTTCGATCTGTCCGCCGCCGAGGCACGGGTCGCCCGGTCGCTCATCATGACGCGGGGAGACTACCGGGCTACGGCGAGCGAGTTGGGCGTCGGCGTCGAGACGGTGCGCACCCATGCCAAGTCCGTCTATCGCAAGACCGGAATCACCGGCACGGCCGAATTGGTTGCGATGGGCGTTCGCCTGACAAGGGTCGACGGCGAGCACATTAGGTCCGCCACCGCGTCGAACGCTCCCGAGGGGGCGAATGACACGACCATCTGATGTTTACACTCGGACAATGCAGGTTCGCTCGCTCGGCTTGTGAACTTCGTCACCCTTCTAGCTGTGCCGCCGCGCGCGGGGATAACTTGATGCTGGCCGGTCGAGCCAGGCAGTCAGCTCGGCGAAAACCGCGCCGCGATGC
>CBFGTA010000107.1:0-7378 GCA_965651595.1 uncultured bacterium
CACGGGCCAATCAAAACTCTACAAACCCACGGACCACCCACAAGGGGTCACGCCATGTGCCACTGATTGAGTCCACGGCCGCTCGTGCCTGGACGGGCCGATGAAGCCGCTGGAGCGCCCAGTCACAAGATGTGCGCATACCGGACGAAGTCCGAATTGCTGAGTAGACCCGACACATCCGGAACTGGATCGAGCACCCGCGCGGGGTACTTGTCCTGCCGTCCTTTTCGATCTCGAAGCTGGACTCCCAAGTAGACTTCATCCGACGCTCGTGCTTCCATCTCCGACCGCGATCGCGTGCGCGGTCGAGGTCTCGCAATAAAGGGCATTGGTAACGGCATCCGTATCTAAGGCGCACCACATCGGCCAGATTCGGCGGTGCCTTCCCCCCAAGCACCAATGGCGCCTCCGCCATCTTGTCCCGGCGGATCAGGTTTGCGGTGCAAGCCGAACCGCCTGATGTTGTAGCTCATGAGATTGGTTACACGGATTCGAGACAAGCCGCTAGCCGTTCAATCAGATGTATAGAGTCTCGGAAGATCGACAAGCTGGATGTGCCCATTCGATAAGGATGCGGCGTGAGTTAACTCGTCAGTGAAGCCACTCTTGGAGAAAAGGATTGTGCGGATAAAGTCTGCGCTTTGATGTTTGTTGCGGATAAGTTCGCTGATGTGAGTGAGCCGATTGAGTTCGGAAGTGCCAATCGGTGATGTGCGCCACTTTGCTTCGCCGATGGCAATGACGCGCTCCGCGGTATTGCGCACTTTTTGCAAAGCGACCACATCGATCTCGTGGGTCTTCCTGCAGTTCTGACAGTCGACGACGGATGCGCCGACCCGGCTGACCTGCGCCCCGAGAGTCGAACGCGAAGCATCCTGCGTCCACTCGCGTGCGAGTTCCTCGAAGTGGGGTCCGAGGATCTTACTGTTGACCGTGTCGGCTGATTCCGCCCAGACTTGTGCTGCGCGACGCCGATTGAGTCGGTTCTCGTTGGGTTCGATGATCAGCTGCCGAAAGCGCAACATCGGCTCAGCGAGGTGGAAAGTTGCTCGCTTTGCCTTCAACGCGTCGTCGTGTTTTGTCACTAGCTGGGTGGAGGTGAGGACCGCAAGTGGATGCGCGAGCGCAGTGTCGGGCTTTCCGATCGTTGAGGCGATCTGTCCGCGCCTGGTGTTACCCGCCGAGATAGCGGTCAGCACCGACCAATACAAGGCGTCGTCAGAGATGTCTGATTCCTCTTCCAGCAGGACTTGACCTTCGCGAAAGAACGCAGATGACGGATTCAGCAGGTTGTTCTGCACCCAGCGGTCCATGTCGGCAAGGGAGGTTGGTAAGTCGGCCGCCGCGAAGTCGCGGTAGGCAGGCGTTCCGCCGACCAGCGCGTGCAGAGTGAGTGCTGCTTCCCACTGCCCACCCAGGCCCCAGTATGTTGCCGCGTCCCGAAAGTTGAAGGGGTGAACCATCATCTCCAGCGATGCTCGGCCTCGCAGTGGAGCTGTGCCCGCGAGCAGATGGCGCATGACGGAGATTGCCGAGCCGCAAACCACCAGCCGCGCCTGCGTGGCCGTGCGAGCTGAGCCGCGTGGACTCAGCAGGCTTTGCAGTATTGAGGGAAGTGCTGGCTCCTTCTCTAAGAGGTACGGAAACTCGTCCAGCACGATGAGTGAACGGCCTTGGTGACCAAGGCCCAGTAGAGCGGTCAGAGCTTGTTCCCACGACTGAAAGTGAACGGGTGCGTCAGGCTGCCCGGCGAAACGAGAGTAGGCATCGCTGAGCCTGCTCAGATTCAACTTTGACGACTGCTGGAGCCCAGTGAAATAGAAGCCGCCCGTCTCTTCTGCCAGTAATTCCAGCAACGTCGTCTTGCCTTGCCGTCTACGGCCATACACCAACCCAAACGACGCGCCCGGTGAATCGTTAGCGGCAAAAGCTGCCAAATCGTTCCACTCGTCGGCCCGATCGAACAATGCGTCCGGCTTCCGCAACAGCCCCATCCCGCCTCCCCAATAACCATAGATAGACCTATTATAGGTAGAGTTATGGTTATTGCAACCTCCAGCAGAAGCGGGAGTTGGTTTCCCTAATCTCCGGACCTAACACATCTAGAGCAAGGGCACCCAGCAGTAAGGTCAGTGGCCCGCACACCGGTCTGACCGCTCGAGCTACCGACTCGAGACCTCTAGAGCTACGGCTGCCTCCGTCGACTGGAGGAATCCGCCGTGGCCGCGAGGGACAGTCCGGGCTCGCAGCCCCGCCGAGCAGCAGTATCCGTGCTGATGCCAGCCGCCACACGAGACTGAGCGTTAGGCGCGGTTCGTGCCCGTTCTACAAATCAAGTAGCCCCGTCGCCGCCGGAAACGCCTCCCGGCTCATGCCCGGCGCCACCTTGCGATGTTTGCCCCGCTGGTTCCCCGCATGGACGCGTGAGCTTGTCCTCATAGTCGGCCCGTTCCGGCTTAGGTGAAAGGGCCTGGTTGCTATGGCGACCAAATTCCAACACGTATGTGGTGGGGAGGGACTGACTCGGTCAGGACCGCAGAGGAGCTTCCGCGGCAGCGACCCGCAGGGCCTCGCGTGCGCACGAAAAGTCAACCTGTTCGACCGAACCGAGGCCTTCTCCATCGACCTGTAAGGACGTTGGGTGGTGGCATGCCACCCTGAGGTGGTCGACGTCATGGAAGGAGCGCGAGTAGCGCGTATCAGGGGCCGGTGATTGGGCTAGGAATCGGCGAGCCTGCCGCAGGCCAACGGGTATGGACATAGATTGGAGCGCCCAAGCATCGAGTCCGAGTTCGAACTGGGAACCCGGATTGGGGCCGACCGGCAAGGCTCCCAGGTAGGTCCACGGAGCCGTGTTCTGGACGATGGTGAGAAACACTCCGCGAATCGGGTCGTGACCGTCGACTGTCACGACCTGGCTGGCCAGGCGGCGGTCAGTGGATGTGAAGAATTGCCTCAAGGTGGTGGCGAAGTATCGAGCTGGAGTTGCGTCCTTGCCTTTCGCGCGGGCTGCTTCCATGGCCTCAATGATTTCGGCGTCTAGACCGAGGCCAGCGTTGCAGACGAACCATCTGTCGTTGGCGCGACCAACCGTAATAGTGCGCAGACGACGCTGGCGGATCCAGGAGGCTACCTCACCAGTCGCTTCGATGGGATCTGTCGGCAGGCCGCAAGCACGGCTGAACACGTTGGCACTGCCGCCAGGAAGCGCCGCGAACATCGGGCGGGTTCGCGCGGAGCCCTCGACGCTCATCATGCCGTTGACTGCCTCATGCACTGTGCCGTCTCCGCCGTAAGTGAGGACGATGTCGGCTCCTGATCGGGTGGCCTCGGCGGCAGCCTCCCGAGCATGCCCGGCGTACTGCGTTTCGACGACACGTACTTCTAGGGCGTACGCCAGTGCGCCTTGAATGACTTCTCTCGCGTTGGCCGTGGTGGTCGTGGCTCGGGGATTGACGATCAAAATTCCACTCACCTTGGCATCCTACGCTCCTCACCTGATCGGGTCAGGAGCGTCAGCGGCCAGTTCGGCGTGCGGCGATATAGCCGAGAGTTGGACCGGCGAGGAGGTCGATCTGGTCTGGTCGATGACGCCGTATTAGAGTGATCGGGTGGCTGGTCGACCTGTTGCGGTTATCGTGTGTACAGCAGTTGCCACACTTGAAGCACTAGCACTTGTCGTGATGTCTGCGGGGCTGGCGTTCGCTTCATTCAACACTGAAGGATCTCGCAATAGCGCAGCACCCATAGTAGAGATCATCATCTACCTGGCTTTCGCTGTCGCGCTGTTCTTCATAGCTCGGGGAATTGCGCGCGGCAACTCGATGGCTCGATCACCCTTTGTGGTGGCGCAAGTCTTTGCGCTGGTCGTGGCCTGGACGCTGTTTCAGGGCGATGGATTCTGGGTCAACTCCACGGGCGCTCTGGTCGCCCTGGTGGCCCTCATCGGTCTCGGGGGAGCAGTGGCGGCAATACGGGGCGAGCAGCAGCCTTCACGGTAGTCCCCGACGGTGAGCACGGGCAGCAGCACCAGTGCCCAGGGTGAAAGCAGCTCCAGGGTGAAGTGGATAGGGCTAGAACTCGTCGCCAAGCCCGGCGCGCAGTTGCGCCAGGGATCGGGTCAGCAGTCGTGACACGTGCATTTGGGACACGCCAACTTGCTCGGCGATTTGGGCCTGAGTCAGGTTGTGAAAGAAACGCATCACGATGATCGAACGTTCCCGCTCGGGAAGTGCGTCGAGCAATGGTTTGAGCGATTCCCGAAACTCCACTCCTTCCAAAGCATCGTCGTCAGACCCGATGGTTGTCCCGAGAGAAACAGCCCCATCTTCGCCGCTTACCGGACTGTCCAAAGACATTGTTGAGTAGGCGTGGGATGATTCGAGGCCTTCGACGATGTCGTCCTCGTCGACGCCGAGGTGTTCGGCGAGTTCACGAACTGTCGGGGAGCGTCCGGTGCTTTGGCTCAGTTCGGCGGCTGCCCGCGAGATGTGAGCCCGTAGTTCCTGCACTCGCCGCGGAACGCGGATCGTCCAGCCGCGGTCACGGAAATGGCGTTTGATCTCCCCGACGATCGTGGGCGTAGCGTAGGTGGAGAACTCCACCCCTCGGTCGGGATCGAAGCGGTCAACGGCCTTGATCAGGCCGATAGTCCCTACTTGCACCAAGTCGTCGTGAGGTTCTCCGCGGTCGCGGAAGCGACGGGCGAGGTGCTCGACGAGCGGCAGGTGCATGGTGACGAGTTCGTCGCGAGCCGCGGAATGGTCGGGACTTGAAGGGTCCGTGGCCGCAAGTACGTCGAGCAACTGGTGCTCGCGAGCCCTTGACGCCGCATTCCATCCAGTGGTGCGGCCGCCGCTACTCATGTGGGCACCGGGCCGCGCTGTGCTGTGAGCGTTAGCTGCACGATTCCGTCGTCCGATGCCGAGGCCGTCACTTTCGCCAGGGCGGTCAGAACGGTCCAGGCGAAGCTGTCTTGGCGCGGGGCGCGACCTCGGTTGGTTCGGGCGGCCACCGACACCGTCAAGATCGGGTTGTCGTCTTGTCCCAGGCCGATCGCCACGTGTAGGCGCTCGGCGGCCGACACGTCACTCATCAGCAGGCTGGCCGCCTCGTTGACTGCGAGCTTGAAGTCTTCGAGCTCCTCGAGCGTGAACCCGAGCTGGCTGCAACTGCTAGCGACTGCTGCGCGCACCACCACCAAGTATCCGGCCTCTGCTGGCAGGTCCAGCCGGATGGGGCACTGTTCCATGGCGATGACCCTAACGGTCGAGACGGCATCTTCGCGCGACCGATCGCTGCGACATGATCCCTGGCTGTCGTGGGCGGAGTGAAGACGAGCACCAACCGATCCGGGTGGCTGGATTAGCCCTTCTTGGTTTCCCAGAAGATGTCAGAGATCTCGTCAATCTTGGCCAGCAGGGCATCGGCCACTGCCAAGTCGGAGCTGCCCTTGGTGCCTGTCGCCCCGGCCAACTTGGTTGCCTCGTTGAACAATGTGTGCAGCTGAGGGTACTTTTCGAAATGTGGTGGCTTGAAGTAGTCGGTCCACAGAACCCACAGATGCTCTTTGACGAGCTGCGAGCGCTGTTCTTTGATGAGAACGGCCCGGGTTTTGAACTCGTCGCTGTCGCTGGCTGCGGCCTTTTCGATGATGGCCTTGACCGACTGTGCTTCGATGCGTGCCTGGGCGGGATCGTAGATACCGCAGGGCAGGTCGCAGTGGGCGGAGGCAGTTCGGCGGGGGGTCAGGATTTTGCGGAGCATGGGTACTTCCTTCTGTCGAGATCCAGTTCGGATCGTCCGGGCAATGAACGCCTAGCAGTTGTTGGTGGCCGCACCGGGGCAACCAACGTGCCGACGACTAACTCCTGACTTTACTGTGTGATGGTGAACGATGGGCAACGGATTCGCACAGGCGGTTGCATCCTGATGCGCATAGCGGTCGACGGTGAGTCAATGCTGCCAACCGTGGACCCACGGGACGCCCTGTTGACGATCGCTTGCCCGCCCGGGCGAGTCCGGGTGGGGGATATCGTCGTCGCCCGAGATCCGCGGGAGCCGTCGAGAGAAATCATCAAGCGCGTCATCGGAATCGATGCCGACAGTGCACCATCAGCCGGGGCCCACACGCGTAGTGGCGACGGAGCCGTCTGGCTCGTGGGAGACAACCCCCGCCGCTCTACGGACTCTGCACACTTCGGGCCGGTGGCCTGGTCGCACGTCACACACTTGGTAGTGGCCCGGTACTGGCCGCGTCCGCGAATCTTGCTTGAACCGCGGCGTCGCATCCTTCACTATTGGCACGAGTGATCAACGAGTGAACCGCGCCTCGTTGCTGGCGGCGAGGTCGCTCGTCTTTCGTCGAGGGCTCAACGCTCACCGCCCCTGCGCGGGGGGGCTGGCGAGGTATGGGAGAATCGCCACTGGCCTGAGTTCCCTAGTTCCTGACGCACCAGAAAGAGATCTTGCATGACTTCGAGTAAGAGTCGACGCGCTGAATTGGAAGTCGATCCAGCGTTTCCGCTGCATCGAGGCGGGAAGATCGAGGTGCGGCCAGCGGTGAGGATCCGCGACCCAGAAGGACTCGCCTTGGCGTACACGCCAGGTGTCGCGCGCGTGTCCGAGGCTATCGCCAACGATCCTGACCTGGCCTACGACTACACCTGGAAGAACAACACGGTGCTCGTTGTCACGGACGGGACAGCTGTCCTCGGGCTAGGCGATATCGGACCACTTGGCGCACTGCCGGTGATGGAAGGCAAGGCCCTTCTGTTCAAAGAGTTCGCCGGAGTAGACGCGGTGCCGGTTTGTTTGGACTGCACCAAGGTTGACGACGTCGTTGAGACAGTCGTTCGGATAGCGCCAGCTTTCGGGGGCATCAATCTCGAAGACATCTCGGCGCCTCGGTGCTTCGAGATCGAACGCCGACTGCAGGAGCGCCTGACCATTCCGGTGTTCCACGACGACCAGCATGGCACGGCCATCGTGGTCCTGGCCGCGCTGATCAACGCAGCCCGCGTGACGGGCCGCAAACTCAGCGATCTGCGGGCGGTGGTGTCAGGAGCGGGAGCAGCAGGTGTGGCCGTCACCACGATGCTTCTCGAAGCCGGAATTGGCGACATTTGCGTCGCCGACTCACAGGGGATCATTCACCCCGAGCGGGAAGAGTTGACCGCTACCAAGCAGACTCTTGCCGACGCTACCAACGACGCAGGATTCGTTGGTCCGATCGAGCGCGCACTAATCGGTGCAGACGTATTCATCGGAGTTTCCGCTGGCCACGTGCCCGAAGCCGCCATCGCATCGATGGCACCTGGCGCCATCGTATTCGCCCTGGCCAACCCCAACCCAGAAGTGGATCCGGCCGTAGCAGGCA
>CBFGTA010000108.1:0-7269 GCA_965651595.1 uncultured bacterium
GACCGTCTCATCGCGGGGTTGCGCGACACGGGCGCCGCCCAGGGGCGCCTATTGCCCCGGATCCTGGCCGTGGTGTGGGAGGACGAGCTGGTGGAGCGGATTCCCCGCGAGGCCCACGACGCCCGCATCGACGAAGTGGTGACGATTCCGACCTAGTGGCTGCGGCCGCTCGCCTACGTCACGACAGCCGCAGTGAGGGCATAACCACCCGCGGCGAACGCGAAGCCGAGCAGGATCGATCCGAGGCCATAGGTGACTCCCACCCATGCCCGGGGGCCCTTCGATAGGTCCAGGATTTGGGCGCAGAATCCGCTGAACGTGGTGAGCGCTCCACAGAAACCAACCCCGACCAAGGCTGAGAAAATCTGCCACGAAGTCGACTCGGCTGCACTGGCGAGGCCCAGGGCAGCACCCGAGACCAACCCGAGGATCAAGCACCCCAGCATGTTGACGATAAAGGTTCCTGCTGGCCAGCTCGTTCCGTAGTGCTTGACAACGGTGCGTTCGGTGAAAAACCGGGCTGGCGCCCCGAGTGCTCCGCCGACCATGACTGCCAACACCACTGCCGCGCTCATGCTTCTTCCTCAGTTTCGATCTGGTCGTCGAGTTCAGCGACAATCGACTCTTCCCGGGAGGCGGGCAAGACCGCGCGTGCCGCAAGCAGACCAAGAAACACAGCCAGAACACCCAGGAACAGGCTGCCGAAGACGTAGAAGGCTGCCAGCCCGACCCGACCATCCCTGACCAGCACGTCCGCTTCCACCAGATACGTCGACAAGGTGGTGTAGCCGCCGAGCACGCCTGTGATCATGAATGGGCGAAACAGTCGGGCTCTAGCGTTGGCGCTCGGATCGGGAAGTGCAAACTCGGCAACTGCTAGGAGAACGCCCAGAACTAACGCCCCCGAGATGTTGATGACGAACGTCGCCATCGGCCAGGAATCGGCGGCATGTGGCAGGGCTACCTCAATGAGGTAGCGGGCCGTCGCCCCGATCGCACCACCTACGGCGGCCGCCGCGTAGAGGTCCCAGACTCGGGGCCGGGCAGGAGCCACGGGCGCGGGCGGTGATGCGGGCGCCACTAGGCGTCTCGCCGGGAGAACAGGAACGCAGCAATCAGAGTGAGTACCGCGGCCAGCCCGAAGAACACCGCCCCATTAGCCGCCATGTCTATTCCGTTGGTGAAGCGCTGCGCGGCCATAAACGGCATGAACTTGTCAATCCCGTCGAACCATTGCGACAAGATCAGGACCGCAAGAGATTCCACCACGGTCGCGAGTAGGAGTGGGATGACAACGCCCAGGGCCAAGATGCGGGTGATTGCCGTGATCATCATCGCGTACAGAACGAATCCGCCGATGAACAGCAACGCCCGGGCCAAGAAGGCGACCGTCTCTGCCGGGTCAGTGGCCCCGACGTTCTCGGCGAAGGCCGCGACGACCCCCATGGACACGAGGATGCAGGCCAGGAACGCCACCGCGACGACCACCACACACATGATGATCTTGGCAAAGAAGATGTCGAAGCGCTTCGGAAACAGCGACAGCGTGAGCCGGATTGTTCCGTGTCGATATTCCTGCCCGAAGGCTTGAGCGGCGACAGTAGCCAGCAATATCCACACGACAAAGTTGTTGACTGACATCGACACGGCGTCGGTCATCGTCAAGTTCATCAGGTCGGTGGGGCCGGTTTGCAATGCCGGGTCGTCGAATCCGCCCGCCCCATTGGGGTCGTTGGTTATTTGATTGGCCAAGTCGGAGTTCAGCAGCGCCACGGTGAGGACCGAAACCACTGCCGATACCGCCACGGACACAACGGTCAGAATCCAGGTGGCACGCAAGCTGGCGATGCGGCGCCACTCGTAGCGCAAGGCGGAACTCATGCGGTTCCTCCCGGGTGCGGCGGATTCGACTCTGATGTGCTCGCGGGCCCGGGGCCTCCCGTAGCGAACTGCTGTTCGCCAGTCGTGAGCTCCAGGAACGCCTGCTCCAGGCTGGCTGAACGGGCCGTGAGTTCGGCCAAAGGAATCGAGTAGCGGAAGGCTACGTCCCCCACGCGGTCGGTGTCGGCTGACTTCACGGCAATGCCATCACTGCCGTCCGCTTCAGCTGCAACCCCCTCTTCTGCGAGGGCCGCGAGGAGTCGATCCCGCTGAGGTGACCGCACGAAGACGTCGTTGCGGGTGCTGCGGCGCACGAATGTTCCGACGTCTTCGTTGGCGATCAGTTGGCCTCGCGAGATGACCACCACATGTTCGGCAATCAACTGCATCTCCGAAAGGAGGTGGCTCGAAACGAAAACAATGTTGCCTTGGGCCGCGTAATGACGCAGGAAGTCACGCAGCCACTGGATCGACTGCGGGTCAAGCCCGTTGGCAGGTTCGTCGAGTAGGAGCACTTTCGGTTGCGCCAGTAGCGCTCCGGCGAGTCCGAGTCGCTGCGCCATTCCTAGGGAATACGACTTGGGGCGGTTCTTGGCGACCTGAGTGAGTCCGACTAGTTCGATGACCTCATCTACGCGCTGCTTGGACGCCCCCGACTCGGCGGCCATCATCCGCAGGTGAGCGCGTGCGGTGCGACTCGGGACGAAACACTTGGCGTCGAGGTGAGATCCGACCACGGTGGACACCTTCGAGAACCCAGTCAATGGCTGCCCGAACCAATTGGTCACGCCTTGGCCCCGGTCGAGGCCGAGCATGAGACGCATCGTCGTCGACTTGCCCGAGCCGTTAGGCCCGAGGAATCCGGTCACCACACCCGGACTGAGGGTGAAGCTCAAGCGGTCGACGGCGGGCGTGCGCCCATACGTCTTGGTGAGGCCCACCGCCTCCACGACGTCTGCCGAGTTCGTAACCACCTGACCACCATAGCGATCGGGCAGACGGCATCTCCTGTTCGTGGCCGACTGAGCTTGGTATACCGTTGCGGGGCCGAGGTTCGGCGCAACGGTCGCAGCGATGGGAGGACTCATGCCTACCTACGAATACGGATGTTCGCAGTGCGGAGAGCACCTCGAAATCGTCCAATCAATCCACGACGATGCCCTGACCGAGTGCCCCAACTGCGGTGGCTCTTTGCGCAAGAAGTTCGGCAATGTGGGGATCGTGTTCAAGGGATCCGGCTTCTACAAGACAGACTCCCGGGCAAGCCCTAACAAGACGTCCGCCTCCGGATCCAAGTCGAGCGAGTCCTCGTCGTCGGGTCAGGACAAGAGCGCCGAAGGTGGATCCGGCTCGACGACCGACACTGCCACCACCAAATCCACCTCGAGCACGGATAAGGGATCCGCTGGTTCGGGGACGTCCGGATCGTCGGGGACGTCATCATCGAAAGCGTCATCCACCAGTTCGTAGCATCCCGGCACTAGACATTTCGGGTCGCCGGTGGCGGATCGCCTGTGGATAGCGGCTGCATGGCCCCGGGAGCGCACCTAGTCTCGACCGCGTGCCCACGTCCTCCTCACCAACGTTTCGCCGATCCCCCTCACCTCCGGACTACTCAACTGCCGAACATGGCCGCGTGGCCAGCGAGGACGCGGCCTTGCGGATTCGTCAAGTCACCCGCCGACACCGACGTCTGATTGCCGGACTGTGCGCGGCGATCGCGACTGTGTCGATTTTGTCTTACTACCAGCCCCCGCAGGCCCAGGTACGCGATGTCCTCGTGGCCGCGCGCAGTCTGCCAGCGGGCCATCCGGTTACCCACGCTGATCTCACCCTCACCTCTTGGCCCGCAGATCACCTGCCTGACTTCGACATTGTCAGCGGTGACGCGGTCGTTGGTCGCTTGACGGCTGGCCCGGTGGCGGCCGGGGAGCCGTTGACGACGCTGCGCCTCGTCGGTCCGGACTTGATCGCAGCGTCAGGGTTCCTTCCCTCCGACTCCGAGCACTTGGTCGCGGCCCCCGTCCGGGTTCACGACGCTGCCAGCGCTGCCCTCATTCGCCCCGGCGACACCATCGACATCTATGCCGCGTATCCGGGGGGCCTCGGTGGCGGTCAGCGTCCACCAGCGACGCGCATCGCCACCGGCGTTCCGGTCCTGGTCACGCCAGAGTCAGCGGGCACCAGTGGAGGAGGCTGGCTGGGCGCCTCCAGTCCGTCAACTTCAGGGGCACTAATCGTTGTGGCCGTGGGGGCAGAGGTGGCTGCCGAGCTAGCCGGTGCGGCTGCTTCCGGGAATCTGTCCGTCACGCTGACAGCCCGCCAACCAGGCGAACCCCCCAAGCCGGCGCCGTAGTACACCGGCCAGCGGTCGAGGAGGTGGCGGGTCAGGCCTCGGGAGACGTGCCGGAAGCTGAACTGGGAGGTGTTCGGTGACTATCGGCAGTGTCGGCCGCCTTGAGGAGGTCGCGGATCTCGCGCAGAATCAACACCTCTTCAGACACAGCCTCGGGCTCCGGTTCGGCCCCCTTGGCGCGTCGGTCACGCCAGGCATTCATCGGCGCCACGAACACGAAGTAGACGACCGCCGCGGTGATCAGGAAGGTGATGACCGCGTTGATGACTGCTGCGAACTGGAACTGGATGCCGAGGATCTCGGTCACGCCACCGGTGTCTTGACTGCCGAGGATTCGCGCAATCATCGGCTGAATGATGCCGTCGGTCAGGGCCGCCACGAGCGCGGTGAATGCCGCCCCGACCACAACGGCTACTGCGAGGTCGATGACGTTGCCGCGCATGATGAAGTCGCGGAATCCCTTGATCATTGCTGTCCTCCCGAACGTCGATGGGTCTGCTAGTAGTGGGGTGGGCGATCGTTGAGCAAGTCAGCTTCGCGGGCCGCATCGTCCACTGCGTATTCGTCGCGTGATTCGGGACCGTCGTCGCGACTTCCCGTGGGGATGAGACTGTCAGCGGCCGAAGTCGTCTTGGGGCCTGAGGTGCTGCCCTTTGACGGACCCTCAGATGGCTGCGCGGTACTCATGTTCCCACGATAATCGCCCGCGCCGCTGGTGGACCATGCCGCTCCCTAGCGATTGGCTGGTACGTCAGGGCTGCTGCGCTTCAGGTACTCAAAGTCGGGCCGCACTTCCTGCTGGGCCCACCGGGGCCTCCCGAAGAACCGAACGGCGTTGAAACCGGTGGCGACGGGAGAGAAGAGGCCAGCAGCCTTTCGCCGGACGCTGCCAGGACGGTCAGAGAACCAACGAAGCCTCTGCTGCCAGAACCACAGCGACGTGATGATGACGTCCCAAATGATGAGGAAGAGTGCGATGCCGTCGATCTGGGATGCGAACTGCTCGAACTCGGTGACGATCTCAAAGAAGCGTTCTTCGGTCAGAGCCGTTCCGCTTATGAGCATCAGGGAGATCGCAGTCAGGGGCACGATCTTGGTTAGCTCGTGAGACACCTCGAACGAGATGTGGGCCAGGAAGCGCCCTGCGCCAATGATCACTGCTGCGGCGATTGCCATGGCCTCGGCCGAGCGTTCGGGAGCCGCGAACATCAAGATGATCGACAGCAAGGTCCACCACACGTAGATCACGATTGGCGTCAGAATCGCGTAGCGAACGATGGACTGCCAGGTAGCGGTCGGCTTGCCAGTCTTCGTGCTTATCGTGAGATGCAGACGGGGCCGCTGAATGGAGTGATAGATCCAGATCAGGACGGCCGCGACAGCTGCTAGCAGGAGGGAGAACGCTAGCACCGACATCCAGTCGACAGACCACAGTTCGATCGTTACGCCGCTGTCTGCGCCAGTTCCTTCCCGCAATTGCTCCGACAGTTCCATCCGCTCTGCGGGAGTCAGGTCGCCCCCGTATTCGTCGATGAACGCTTCGATCTCAGCATCAGTCAGCTCGTCCACGGTTTGTTGGTACCACAGCGCGCGCCCGACGACCGCCATCCACGCCATGGAAGCGGGCCACTGAGTCCGGCCCGCAGCCCCTCGGAGCCGCCTAGGGTGAACTCCTTGCACCCTGGACATGATCAATGAGCAACAATCGGCCCATGACCCGCATTGTGTTGTTTGGAGCCACGGGCTACACCGGACGCCTCACCGCTGCTCGTCTCGGTCGCGACCTCGGCCCCGACGACGAACTCGTGCTCGCTGGCCGTTCAGTCGCCCGACTCGACGAAATCATCACGGAGTTGTCGGCCGCCGGTTCGCAGACGAACCTGTCGCGCCAGATCGCCAACGTCGATGACCCGAACTCGGTCGGCGCATTGGTCACGAGCAGCGACGACGTCCTGATCTCGACAGTCGGGCCGTTCTACCGATGGGGCCGACCCGCTGTCGAGGCAGCCCTCAACGCTGGATGCACCTATATCGACTCGACCGGTGAACCGATCTTCTTGCGCAACCTGTTTGATGTCGTCGATGGCGAGGCTCGGCTCAGCGGTGCTCGCCTGTTGCCCGCGTTCGGTTATGACTATGTGCCCGGCAACTATGCCGCCGCTCTAGCCATCGGTGACGCGCACCAGTCCGGTGCCGAGGTCCACCGCGTCGACGTGGCCTATTTCGCTAACCGCGAGGTCACACCCTCGGGCGGAACCGTGGCTAGCGGTTTGACTATCGCCGCTTACCCCGGCTACTCGCGCAGGTTCGGCCGTTTGCGTAGCGAGCCAGTGGGACGCCATACCCGCGAGTTCCGCCTCGGCCGTCGCACGCTGGCCGCGCTCAGCCTCGGGGCCACCGAACACTTCGGCGTTCCGGCAATCGCTCCCGAAGTCCAAGACGTCACCGTCTACATGGGGGCCCTCGGCCCCTTCACCCGGTACATCAGCCTCGCCAGCCGCGCCCTGTCAGTTCCGCTGTCAGTGCCGGGTGCCAAGTCGCTCGTCAGCGCCACGGCTGGCAAGTTCGTCACCGGTTCCAAAGGGGGCCCGGATGATGAGGCTCGGGCGGGTTTGCGCTCCATCGCGCTGTGTGAAACGTTCAACGTCAACGGCGATCTGCTGTCTCGCGTCGTGGTGGAGGGTCCGAGCCCTTACGACTTGACTGCTGACCTGTTGGCGTGGGCAGCTCGCACGACCGAGCTCATCCAGAAGCCCGGAGTGCTGTCGCCTCTGCAGGCGTACAGCGTGGCAGATCTGACCGCTGGCATGAACGAGCTGGGACTGGTCCGGGTGTAGACAGACGAGCAGGCCGCTCATCGCAGTGGCGGGTGACCCTCGCCGGGTGACCTAGCGCCTGGCAAGTGTGCCACTCTGTGAGGGTGACAAGCTGGCTCTACAAGCTTTCGCGGCGGTGCGCCGAACGAGGCTGGCTTGTTATTGGCATCTGGGTATTCGCCGCCATCGTCATCATCGGTGGGGACAACTCCCTGG
>CBFGTA010000109.1:0-6938 GCA_965651595.1 uncultured bacterium
TGGTAGGCGGGGAGGTGATAGTGGTCATTCGTAGACCTCCCGGAATCGGCGCACGAGCCGAATGCTGATCATGTTCATGATCAGCGTCATGACGAACAGCAACGATCCGACGGCAAAGATGGTTTGGTAGCCGAGCGAGCCAGTCGGCTGGTCGCCGGAACCGGCTTGGGCAATGAACGAGGTCATTGTCTGCATGCCTTCCAGTACGTTCAGCGACAAGGCTGGCTGAAGCCCGGCCGCAATCGCCACGATCATGGTCTCCCCGATGGCGCGCGAGATTGCGAGCACGAACGCTGCAACGATTCCCGAAAGTGCGGCCGGAACCACTACTCGGACTGCAACTTGTCGCTTGGTGGAGCCGAGGGCGTAGGCACCTTCGCGTAGCGAACGGGGAACGGCTGACATGGCATCTTCTGACAGAGAAGCCACAATGGGGATGATCATGATTCCCATGACGAGGCCTGCAGACAGAGCGTTGAACACCTGAATGTCCGGCCAAATCTGCTTGAGGACGACTTGAGTGACGAACTCGAGGGCGAAAAATCCGAACACGACGGTGGGGATCCCGGCCAAGAGTTCGAGAGCGGGCTTGATCGTCTTGCGAACCCTAGGCCGGGCGTACTCCGATAAGTAGATCGCCGATGCCAACCCGAGAGGAAGTGCCACCAGGCAGGCAATCGCTGTGATTATCAGCGTGCCCGACACGAGCGGCAGGACACCGTACTGGGGGTGGGCAAATAGTGGAGTCCAGACGGTGCCGAACAGGAAGTCCCAGATGGGAACGTTCTGGAAGAACCCGATGGTCGGTAGCGCCAACGACCAGATGATCCCAATAGTAGTAAGGATTGAGACGAATGCCGCCATCCGTAATAGAACACGAATGACGGCCTCGCCGTAGCGAGGCCGAGACCGCCGCAGCGACACAGCAGAGTCGGCGGCGGCCTCGGGGGACTTGGTGGTCACAGACACGTTGAAACGTCCACTCCTCGTTGTCGTAACTCGGGGTAGTTAGCCTGCGGCCGACACGCCAGCTGCTGCTTGGGCAGCTGCCCATTGAGCCGCGAGCTCGGCAGACTGTTCGGGGCTGAGCGGAATGAACAGCGAGGCTGAAGCGATCTCGCCGTCGTTGGCCACGATGTAGTCCAGGAACTCCAGCAGTGCCGGATTAGTGGTCAGCTTCGACGTGGCCGCATAGATGAACAGCGGCCGAGCCAGGGGCGAGTACGAGTCGTCCTGGACGGTTTCGGGCGACGGAGTTACACAGCCGTCACCATTGTCGACCTCAACGACTCGCAGGCGGTCACTGTTCTCTTCGTAGTAGGTGTAGCCGAAGTAGCCCAGGCCTCCACGCGAACCCGAGACACCCTGGACAATCTGATTGTCGTCCTCACTGGCGGTGTAGTCGGGGCGGCTAGCGCCTTCTTCACCATTGATTTCTTCGGTGAAGTAGTCGAACGTTCCCGAGTCGGTGCCGGGTCCGAATAGCTGCAAAGGAACGTCAGGGAACGACTTGTCAACCTGGTTCCAGTTGCTGACCTTCGATCCCGGCTCCCAAATCTTCGATAGTTGTTCGGTCGTCAAGCAGCGGGCCCAGTCGTTGTCGTTGTTGACGACAATCGCGATCGCGTCGTTAGCGACGACCATCTTCTCCCAGGTCACGCCGTTCTGCTCGCAGACCGCGATCTCCGAGTCCTTGATCTCACGAGAGGCGTCGCTGATGTCGGTTTCACCGCGACAGAACTTCTCGAATCCGCCGCCGGTACCCGAAGTGCCCACGGTGACATTGATATCCGGGTTCTGCGCCCGGAACATCTCTGCCGCAGCAGACGTGAAGGGTGCGACGGTCGAGGATCCGTCAGCGCGAACCGATCCGGCGTTGCCGCCGCCCGAGCCGCAGGCGGCGAGCGCCAATGTGCCAGCAGCGACTACTGCCGATATTCCGATGATGCGGGTGTTCTTCACCCTGCCTCCTTCTGGTGGTGTGGCTGTGCATCGTGCGCCTCGACGCTAAGGTCCTCAGGTATCGATCGGACCCTTCCCGCATGAACGGCAAGTGAACCTCCCCTTGCCTATCGGAGCCAAACGAACAAGTATTTGCCGGAAAGTGAACAGGGGGTAAACGCGGTGAGGTGAAGGTCACGCAACCGGACTGCCACGCGACCCATCAGTGCAGTCAAGATCCCTGATCCACGTAGCCGTAGGCCGACTGGTCACGCGGCAAATGGGTCGCCGTCGTGCCGTTCGATGGCCACGACCACAGGAGACCTCTGGGGCCGAATCTGGCGATGGATGACGATCATTCCCCCAGGTTCCAAGACCGGATTGAGACGCTTCTTGGGAATGTCGAGCGATTCCCCAATCACAGCGAGCATGTCGGGCAGCACAGGTCGATGGCCACAGATCGCGGTCGGAACGTCGGACGTGGCGATATGGCGCAGCAGGCGAAACGGTCGAGGTTTTCCGGCAGCGAAACCTTCTTCACTCAGTCGCCGTTCGAGGTCGATGGTGAGGCGGTGACTGTTCGCGTAGGGCCTGAGTGTGTCGACACAACGCTTCGAGTCCGATGAATACAGGGCCTCGATTCCATAGGCGTCGAGTAGTTTGGCGAGTTCGATGGCGTGCTGTTTGCCGGCCGCTGCCAAGGGCCGCAAGGAGTCCGTCTTACCGCTCCACGAACTGCGCCGCCGCGCCTGAGTGTGGCGCACGATGATCAGGGGAACCGTGGGTGGCAACCCAGTTGCCTCAGTGATCAGGGGGAAGTCGTGCTCGTAAGTCAGCAGTTTGCGGGCGTCGGTCGGCGTCTGCCAAGTAATCTTGTCGACTTCGCGATTAGGGGAGAATCCTGGCCCTCCCTTGCGGACGGACGCCGCCCAATAGCGGACCGACTTTGGGCGCCCGTCCACCTGGTAGTGCTGTTCGGTCAGTGGTGCCCCGAGGACGACGTCTGTGCCGGTTTCTTCGACGGTTTCGCGCCGAGCCGCAACCGCCGGATGCTCATCGCGTTCCAGCTTGCCTTTGGGTAGGGACCAGTCGCGATGGCGGTGGCGATGGACCAGCAGCACGCACGGCTTCGTCTTGCCCTCCTTCCGGATCACGACGGTGCCGGCCGCGCGGATTGTCGCCGTTGACGACTTGCCCACTGGAACCCCTTCTTCCTGCTTAGCGGTCTTTCGGTGGATCTCGTTGGCCGGTCGACGCAAACCGAAGCGGCAGTGCCCTAGCGGCAGTGCCCTAATTGTCAGTGAGCTGGTCGAACCAGTTGGCGTAGGTGCGTTGAACCCGCGGCCACAGTGCCTGGAACTCGAGGCGGCAGTGCAGCTCCTCTTCGAATTCATGTTCGTGCAGTAGCCCGAGGGCGAAGCCGCTGTGACCGTCCATCGTCAGGTTGGCCGCCATGTCGCGCAGCACATCCTGGGCGATACAGGCGTCCTGATGCTCGCCGAGAATCTCCGTGACCTGCGCCAACGCGGTGGCGATCTTCTTGGCGCTCGTCCCGAACACTGGCACCAAAGCCTCGGCGGTGTAGCGAGCGCGTTTCGCAGCGATGCGGGCGTCATGCCACGGTTGAGCTGGCCCCTCCAACTCGATCGACTGAACCCGCTTGGCGAGCTTCTTGTACGTTGCGTTGAGTAGCTCCGGAAGGACGTCGGAACACGCCCGGTCGGCGGCAGCGGTGACGGGCGGGTCAGCGCTGGCCGCGACGAGCTGCTCGACTAATTGCAGGTGCCGGTCGGAGCTCAAGGAACTGATAGCTTCGGTCCTGGCAGCGGCCAACCGCTCCCGCAGATGGCTATCGATCACGGCTTGGACGCGCTGGGCGTCTTCGGGGGACAAGGCCTCGCTGCTGCGCATCAGCCTCTCGAGGAGGACCTCGGTGTCCCGGGCCTGGCCGAGTTCGCTGGCGGCGCGACCGAGTTCGGTGCGCAGGCTGGCACTGAACTCCGGCGCTAGCAGAGGCTCAAATGCCTTGAGGCCGCTGCGCAGGCGGCGGGCGGCCACCCGCATCTGGTGTACCGAGTCGGGAAGGTCGAATCGAACCCGAACATCCTGGCTGATGAAGGCCCGGGCCTGGCGGCGGAGGAAAGCAACGATCGCGGTGACGGCAGGGTCATCCGGCCCGGCCGCCACTGGTGGCAGAACGTCGGCCGGGCGTCGGGCACGTGGTCCCAAGGCGCTGGCCGCTTTGCTAGCCTGCACCGGTTGCCCGCCAGCGGCATGGAGCGCTTCAGCCACTGCGGCAATCGGGGCACCGTCGAACAGGGCTTCGATCTCAAGTTCTCGAAACTGTTCGACCATGGTGTCTTGGTGCCACACGGCAACCGTGTCGTCGACGAGCTCGGCGAAGGCGATGCCGTCGGAATCATAAAGAACGTACGGGACGCGTTCAGTCCGTAGCTCGACGACCGGTACGAGCGTCTCGCCGCGGCTGACCGGAAGCACGCCGCGGGCGAGCTCGCCGGGGACGCCATCGGTGCTACTGCCGAGGGGTCGGCGAATCTCGTCTCGAACAGACCCATCTTCACCGGGGACCGGAAGCTTCAGATGCCATCCCGCGTCGTTGCCGCCCTCACGGCGTCGCAGAGTGATGCCCCAGCGGAACAGGCGCAGATCGGCCGTGTCGTAGTACACCGCGTGCATCGACCGCGTCACTTGGCGACGGGCTCGCGCCACGCCGGTTTCAGGGGAAACTATGTCGGGTAACTCGAACAAACCCGGCACACGCAGCTTTAGCTCCACTTCGCGTACGGCTGCTCCTGCGTTCATCGGGTAGTGCCGAGGGGCCGCTGATGCTGCTCGATGAGGAAGCTCTGGAGGTCGCGCAGGGGAACGCCGTCGGAATCCGTGCTGACCCGAGTCCAGGTTGAGTCGGCGCTGAGGTGCCATGAGGAGGTGCCGTCGTCTAGTCCTAGGTCGAGAAGTTCAGAGGTCGTGGCGATGTGTTCGGGACTCGACAGACTCACGAGAGTCTCGACTCGGCGGTCGAGGTTGCGGTGCATCAGGTCGGCCGACCCAATCAACACTTCAGTGTCACCGGCATTGATGAACTCGTAGATCCGCGAGTGTTCCAGGAACCGCCCCAGAATCGAGCGGACCGTGATTGATTCGCTCAGTCCGGGCAATCCGGGGCGCAGAGCGCAAATCCCGCGGACCAGCACCCCTACCGGCACGCCAGCTCGGGATGCCTTGTACAAGGCATCAATGGTTGCCTCGTCGACGATTGAGTTGCACTTGAATCGGATACCAGCCGGAAGTCCCGCCTGGTGGTTGTCGACTTCGCGCTCGATCCGCTCGATGAGGCCGGAACGGATCGAATGGGGTGCCACGAGCAGGCGCGAATAGTCCGTGTTCATCGAATAGCCCGACAGGCGATTGAAGAGGTTGCCGAGGTCTTGGCCGACCGACTCGTTGCAGGTCAGCAAACCAAGATCTTCGTAGATGCGGGCAGTCTTCGGGTGGTAGTTGCCGGTTCCGATGTGGCAGTAGCGCCGCAGGTGTCCGCCCTCGTCACGAATCACCATGGACAGCTTGCAGTGGGTCTTGAGCCCGACGAGCCCGTAGACGACGTGCACGCCTGCGCGCTCGAGCTTTCTTGCCCACGAGATGTTGGCTTCCTCGTCGAACCGTGCCTTGATCTCCACGAGAGCCAGAACTTGCTTTCCAGCTTGGGCGGCGTCAATCAGCGCGTCCACGATTGGCGAATCGCCGGATGTTCGATACAACGTTTGCTTGATGGCCAGTACCTGGGGGTCAGCCGCCGCTTGCTCCAGGAAGCGCTGCACACTCGTCGAGAACGAGTCGTAGGGGTGGTGCAGGAGGACATCCTGACGTCGCATGGCGTCGAGGACATCCGGCGCCTTAGACGACTCCACCTCGGCCAGGTAGCGGTTCGTCTTGGGCACGAACGCGGGGTCCTTGAGGTCGTCACGGTTAATACCGACGATCGTCCACAGCCCGGTGAGATCGAGCGGACCGGCGAGTCGAAACACCTCGGCCGGACTCATTCGCAACTCCCGCACCAGCATGTTGAGCACTTCGTCAGAGATCGACTCCTCTACTTCGAGGCGAACTGGTGGGCCGAAACGGCGCCTCGTCAGCTCACGCTCAAGGGCCTTCAGGAGGTTCTCGGCGTCGTCTTCCTCGACTTCCACGTCCTCGTTGCGAGTAACCCGGAAGGTGTGGTGCTGCAGTACCTCCATTCCAGGAAACAGTTGTTCGAGGTGGGCTGCGATGACGTCTTCGAGGGGGGTGAAGCGGGTATCGGTGACGCGGACAAAGCGGTCGAGCATCTCCGGCACTTTGACCCGGGCAAAAAATTCAGCGCCAGTGTCGGGGTTGCGGACGATGACCGCCAGTGACACCGACAGTCCCGAGATGTACGGAAACGGGTGGGCCGGGTCGACTGCTAGTGGCGTGAGGACCGGAAACACCCGTTCGTGGAACCAATCGCCGAGCTTGGCTCGTTCGGCGGGCTCAAGCTGTTCATAGCGGAGGATGTCAATGCCCTCCTTCTGGAGGGCGGGGGTGATCTCGTCGCGAAAGCAGTCCGCCTGCCGTTGCATGAGGCTGCGACTCTGCTCCAGAACCTGCTCGTGAACCTCTCGCGGCTGCAAGCCACTGGCAGCACGGACCGCTATGCCGGTGGCGATTCGGCGTTTGAGTCCTGCCACCCTCACCATGTAGAACTCGTCGAGATTGCTCGCGAAAATCGCCAAGAACTTGGCTCGCTCCAGGAGAGGAAGGCGCTCATCTTCGGCAAGTTCGAGGACGCGGGTGTTGAACGCGAGCCACGACAATTCTCGGTCGATGAATCGATCCCGGGGTAGGTCGGAATCGTTGTCCTGGGTGGACGCGTCCAGGATCATTCCCGGACCGTAGTGCGGGGTGTCTGCGGTCACGGTCTGAGTCTGCCAGCCGAGGTGCGAGTTAGCATCACACGC
>CBFGTA010000110.1:0-6902 GCA_965651595.1 uncultured bacterium
AAACAAGCCGGATGAACGCGCTTCCCCGACAGCTGTGGCCCGTTGAACGATACGCCCGTGTCCAGAACAGCAATCGTCGTGCCAGTGCCCGAATACCCACTCGCCACAAGCTGCGCAGATTGAGTCAGGGTCGCGCTGGTGGCAGATGCTGGGCGCAGCAGCAGGTTCGGCTCCACAATGCGCGTCAACGGGTCAGCCGCAAGCTGCGCTGCTCGTTCCGGTGTGGTGAAGACAGCCACGGTACGGGTTCCAGGGAGGCGTTGGGAGCGTTTCCTTTCCCGATCGCTGAGCTTGCCCCGAACGCCTTTCCACGCCGTCTTGAAGGACTTCTCAGGGGCGAGAGTCACCAAGACGGCTCCCGGAACGACTGACGTTGCCGGACTGTTGGCCGTGACCACTTCAGCGATGTCAGCGGTGGGTGATGAAGGACGTGCAGTGGCCGCGGTAGCTGCGACTGGAGTGAGGGCAGCAGCGACTGCCAGCGCAGCCGACCCAGCTAGTGCGGCGCGCAGGCGAGGCCCCCACCCATCGGCAAACATCGCGACTCCCACGCTCCATTATAGCCCTGTGGTGTAACAAGCCACCGCTTTCAACAAGCCCTCTGGATTGAATGAGAATCTCTGGCCACTGCGGGCCACATCAAGTGACGGCAGCCCCGGGGCAATTTCGGCGCGACTCGTCGAGTGTCGCGCACTACCATCCGATCATGCGCTCCAGTACATCCATGCCTCGGAAGTCCTTGTCAGCTGTATTTACAATTGCGCTTGCGGCCGCGTCTCTCACGGCTGCATCGGTCAGCTCGGCCGCAGCCGCAGAACCCACGCTGTTCACGTACAACGATTCCAACGAACAGACATACAACGTTCCTAACGGTGTCAACATAGTCAAGATCGAGGCCGTCGGTGCCGGAGGCGCGGGCTATTCTCCAGGCGGCGGGGCCGCCAGTGGAGGAACCGGCGCACTGGTATCAATGGAACTGGACGTGTCATCGATTCCCTCTTTGAAGATTCGTGTCGGCGGGGCCGGGGGAGTCGGACCGGCGTCGTGTACCGGTGGTGCAGCTACGGCCGTACTCAACGACATCACTCCTGTGATCGTAGCTGGAGGAGGCGGCGGCGGCTGCTTCGCAGGATCCCCCAACTTTGGCAAGGGAGGAGACGGTGCCGCCGATTCGACGGCCGCCGGCGGGGATGGTGATGGAACCGCGTCTAATTCCTTTGGCCTCGGCGGTGATGGCGATGGGGGAGCTGGTGGCGCAGCCAACGCCCCTGCGCGAGCCCCTGGAGGCAATTCTGGCGGAGCGAACGGCGCAAACGGCGGCGCTAACGGCGGAGGCGGGGGCGGCTACTACTCGGGCGGCAACGGCGGGAGAGGTTTCGCGGCCGGTGGCACCAGTGCAAACTTTGCTCGGGCATCTACCGGATTCGTTGGTGGTGGCGGAGCAGGCTTTGGTGGTGGCGGAGGTGGTGGTACGACCACGAATGGAGCTGGTAGTGGCGGAGGCGGCTACGGAGGTGGTGGTGGAGCCGCCAGCCTAGGGGGAGGCATATACGGCGGCGGCGGGGCCGGTGGTTCCTTCGCATCGGAAGCAGAAGCGACATTCAGCCCCGGGCCCTTCACCTATGAAGGCGTTCCGCACGGGGCAGGCGGATACACGGCTGGAGTGTCGCAAACTGCTGGCATGGACGGTGCCGTGCTGATCACTCCACTTGTCGCCGGGCCCATGGACTTCTCTAGCGGCGACTTTGGGGACGTTCACGTCGGCAACACCCAACAGTTGACCGTGACGGTCACCAATACCGGAAGCCTGTCAACGACCCTAAGTGCCGTGACTATCGACGGCACGGGCGTTACCGCCGGGGACGGTGTGAGCACCTGCCAAGGCGGCCTCACCCTCGACCCAGACGATTCCTGCACGGCATCCCTGGCTTGGACACCAACCGCACCCGGTCCGTTGTTGGACGGAACGTTGACCGTCGCGTACAGCGACGGGGCCGATCCCGATAATGTGCTCGATCTGTCGGGCGACGCAATCGGGCCCGGGCCGTTAGACCTTGGTAGCGGAAATTTCGGAGAGGTTGAGGTGGGGGCCACGAAGCCGCTCACTGTTACCGTCACCAATACCGGTCCCGTGGACACCGAACTGACTGGTATCACCGCCCAAGGTTCTGGCGTGGCGCTGGCGGCTAGTGGCCAGACGTGCACAACCTCCACAGTCCTCGCCGGTGGCGACTCGTGCAACGTCGCACTTGAATGGACACCAATCGCACGCGGTCCGTTGTTGGACGGAACGTTGACGGTCGCGTACAGCGACGGTGCCGATCCCGATGATGTGCTCGATCTGTCGGGCGACGCAATCGGGCCCGGGCCGTTAGACCTTGGTAGCGGAAATTTCGGAGAGGTTGAGGTGGGGGCCACGAAGCCGCTCACTGTTACCGTCACCAATACCGGTCCCGTGGACACCGAACTGACTGGTATCACCGCCCAAGGTTCTGGCGTGGCGCTGGCGGCTAGTGGCCAGACGTGCACAACCTCCACAGTCCTCGCCGGTGGCGACTCGTGCAACGTCGCGCTGGAATGGTCTCCCACAGAATCCGGGCCCCTTACCAGTGGTGTCCTGACGGTCACCAGCAACGACGGAGTGGATGCGTATAACGCTAGCGAACTCACAGGACTAGCGACCAATACGCCCCCACCGCCTGTTGGAAAGCCATCCAAACCATTGCAGGCGAATGTGAAAGGTGGACCCAAGGCCAAGAAGTTCATCATCACCTGGGCGCAACCACGCACGGAGAACGCAACTTCGTACATTGCCAGGGTCAATCAACTCGGGAAAAAGAAGGTCATAATTCGCGAGAAGACAGAGAAATTGCGCCTGAAACTGACGCGCAAACAACTGCTTGGTCCGACTAGAACCGCGCCGCGCGCCCTGTCTCTACGCGGGGACAGGCACGCGAAGGTTCTACACTTCCGTGTGCGCATCACGGCCCACAACGAGTTCGGCAACGGGCCCGCTGCATCTGTGCGAATCAAAGTGCGGCGATGACACTCATGTTGGTGTAGCCAGCAGCAAAGGCGTGGCCCGAAGTCAAGGTGTAGTCCGGAGGGCCGCGGCGACGTGACGAGTCAGTGATCCTCACCCCCCGTAGCGCCCGACGATGTCGTCAGCACCGGTCGACGGCGAGATCGCATCCGCGACTTGTTGCAGCACCCTGTCACCGACGATGTGCCCGTGCTGGTCGTTGATCACCTTGAAGTGATCAATGTCGAGCATGCACACGGCGACCCCGCCGCGTGAACTCAGACGGTTATCAGACAGCCGATCATTGGCCGCTCGGACTACGGCCGTGCGGTTGAGTAGGCCGGTGAGGCCGTCGTGGTGAGCCTTGAATTCGAGTTCCTGGTGGGCGGCTCGCAGATCGTTCGTCAGCTGACTGAGTTCCTCGTAGAGAATGCTCTTCTCCAAGCCGACCGACACGACCGTTGACAGGCGCAAGAACACATCGGTGTGGACGCTGCGGTAGCTGTCGGGCAGTTCACTGCTGAAGAACAGGAACCCGATTGGTCGACCCATCGCGACGAGTGGGCACGTCAGGCTAGATCGAATCCCTTCGGCCAGAATCAGCCGAGTCGACTTGGAGTCAGGATTCTGCCGGGCGTAGATAGCCAGATCGTTGATGATGCGTGGTTCTCCGGTGTCGATTATTCGTTCCAAGCTGCTGCCAGCCAGGGGAGCAGAGGGACCGGGGAGTCATGGGGCCGGGGCTAACCGTGAGTCGGCTAGCCTGCGGGCAGAGTGAGTTGTTCCCGCAGGTACGCAAGGTTCGCCACCACGTCGGCAGGTGCCGCGACACGGAAGCGGGCACTAGTGGGCCCGTCTCCGACTTTGACCGACACATCGTTGGGACCCATCACCTCGAAGACCGTCTCGTCGGTGGTGTCGTCGCCCCAGAACACGACGCAATCTGCATCGATCTGCTGGCGCAGTCTCTCGATGGCTTCGCCCTTGGTGGCTGCGAGGACACTCAACTCTAGGACCTGCTTGCCGCGCCGCACATGGATGCCTGGCTCGGCTGTGGCTCGCTCCTCGATGCGTTGCAACAGCTCGCCCCCCAGGAACGGATCGCAGTTGCGGACGTGGACGCCAAAGCCGCCGGGCTTGGGTTCAATGTAGTGGCCGCGCACCGTTGCGGCCTGCCCTGCACAAAACGTGTGCAAGCGGTCAAGGGCCGATTCTTGCTGTGCGGTCAGCTCGACGGATGAGTCGGGCCACTGGCCGCCATGGAGCCCGACCGTGATGACCGCCGGCCCGAACTGGGCCAAGTCTTCCAGTACGGAGCGCTCGCGACCGGTCACGACCGCGCACGTCACAGACGCCTGCTGGGACAGGTCCGTGAGCACCTCGACTGCTCCTGGCTCCGGCCAAGCACACACAGGGTCGGTGACGATCGGAGCGAGCGTGCCGTCATAATCGCTGGCCACAAGCAGTCGATCACTGCCGGCCGCCGCCCGTAGTGCAGCAAGGAGTTCGGCCGGCGCCTCGAAGGGACTCACAGGTGCCCGGACGCGTTTGTTTCACGCGATAGCTTGAGCGCGGCGAGGAACGACTGGGCCCATCGATGTACATCATGGTCGCCGACATAGGAACGCAGAGCCGTCATACGGCGGCGCCGTTCGGCGGCACTGGACTGGGCTGCGTCGACGATGGCATCTTTGACTCCGTCAGCGTCGTACGGATTCACCAGCCACGACCACGGCAGTTCGCGGGCCGCCCCAGTGAACTCGCTGAGGACCAAGGCTCCCGAGTCGTCGATACGCGACACGACGTACTCCTTCGAAACCAGATTCATTCCATCTCGCAACGGCGTGACAAGCATGATGTCGGCGGCTCGGTAGAGAGCGACAAGCTCGGTAAGCGGCAAGTTATTGCGGACGTAGTGGATAGCCGGAGCACCGATTGATCCGAGCTCTCCGTTGGTGTGTCCCACGATGAGTTCGACGTCGTCGCGGATCCGCTGGTACTCGTCGACGTTTTCACGGCTCGGGGTGGCGACTTGAACGAGCACAGTGTCGGCTGGGTCCAGGCGGCGCTCCCGCAACAACTCGGTGTACGCCCGCAAGCGCACGTCGATCCCTTTGGTGTAGTCGAGCCGGTCGACCCCGAGAAGCACTAGCGAAGGGTTGCCCAGGTCTTGACGAATCTGAGCCGCTCGTGACTCGGTGTCGGGGTGGCGGGCAATCTTCTCCAGCATCGCGACGTCCACTGAGATCGGGAAACTGTCCACGATCACGTCCCGTACCGACCCCTCAGCGGGGTTGGGCACGCTGATTGCCGTGCCGCTCGTGGACCACCCGAGCAGTTGCTCAGCGACTGCCCGGAAGTTGGCTGCCCCACCGGTGGTGTGGAATCCGACCACGTCGGCCCCGAGCAGCCCGGTCACGATCTGACGCCGCCACGGCAACTGCATGAACAGGTCTGGCGCGGGGAACGGTATGTGCAGAAAGAAGCCGATCGTGAGATCAGGTCGCAGCCTCCGCAACATGTCCGGCACGAGCTGCAGCTGGTAGTCCTGCACCCATACCGTGGCAGATTCTTCAGCCCGATCGGCCACCACTTCGGCGAACAGCTGATTGACCTTGTGGTAGGCATCAAAGTGCTGACGGCTGAACACCGGAGTGGCGATGCCATCGTGGTACAGCGGCCACAGTGCTGAGTTACTGAAGCCGTCGTAATAGCGGCGAACCTGATCACCGGTCAGCGGCACTTCGAACATGCCAAACTTCCCGTCCTCGCTAGTGGCAGGAACGGGCGGAATCGGCGGGTCGTACGGATCTTGATAGCGTCCGTTCCACCCAATCCAGAAACCCCCGGTGGAGCGTAAGGCGGGTTCCAGTGCGGCGACCAGACCCCCAGGAGCGGATTGCCACGAGATTGAGCCGTCCTCGGCGGTCACTGCCTCGATCGGCAGCCGATTCGCCACAATGACAAGCTCTTGGTCGGGCATGGCTGCAACCTACCTTGTAATACGAGGGCCCTCAACTTCCTTCACAGTCTGACCGTGACGCCATGACAATCGGACCGATCCGACTGTGCCTGTCGGCAAGGCCGGGGCTGACGTGGCAAGGCACACTAGGGCGGTGCCCACATACCGTGCGACTGCGATCGTGACGCGGACTCACAAGCTAGGTGAATCCGATCGCATCGTCACGCTGATGACCCGCGAACGAGGGCTGATCCGGGCAGTTGGTCGAGGCGTACGGAAGACGACGAGCAAGATGGGATCCCGACTCGAACCGTTCAACGTCATCGAGGTCCAGTGCTTCGAGGGGAGGTCGCTAGACACGGTGACGCAGGCCGAGATCGTCGGCGCCTATGGCGCAGAGTTAGCGTCCGACTACCGCAGATGGACGGTTGCCCACACTATGGCTGAGGCAGCCGAGAAGCTGGTCAGCGAAGAGGGCGCTCCTGCCCGACAGGAGTTTCTACTCCTCTACGGGGGACTACGCTTCCTGGCATCCAACGACCACGATCCCGGGCTGATCTTGGATTCGTTCTTATTGCGGTCACTCGCAGTGGCGGGATGGGCTCCCAGCTTTGATGTGTGCGCTCGTTGCGGCACAGAGGGCCCGCATCGGCATTTCCACGCAGCGGCCGGTGGAGCGCTGTGTCGCTCGTGTCGCATTGCCGGTTCCGCGACCCCAACCGAGGGCACCCTCGAGTTGATGGGGGCTCTTCTGGCTGGCGACTGGCAGGCAGCCGACGCTTCGGATGATCGCCAGCGACGCGATGCAGCGGGCGTGGGAGACGCACCGTCCCCACAACGTCGCGCGCGTGACGTTCAACAAGGCCGCGATCGCCGCGATCGCCGGACTGCTCGCCGACGAGCTGCGCCGACGCGGGC
>CBFGTA010000111.1:0-6899 GCA_965651595.1 uncultured bacterium
TTCGCGACGCGTCCCTACGCCGCGACGAGGTCGCCGAGCAAGTGCTCGCCGTAGCGGAGGCCGCCGCTGGCGACGGAACGCAGGTTGCGGCCGGGGGGATCGTTGGTGCGAAGCTGTCGCGGCCGAGCACGCTCTATAGCGAAGTTTTGGGGCTTGGCGCGGCGCTGATCGTCTTGTTCGTGACCCTGAGGCGAGGTTGGGCAATGCTCATCCCCTTGGCGAACGCCCTGTTCGCGGTAGGAATCGGGCTGGCCGTGGTGTCTTTGCTGGGTCGGGTCGTGTTCATCCCTGACGTCGCACCCACACTCGGCACGATGCTCGGCCTCGGGGTGGGGATCGACTATGCCCTTTTCCTGATCATGCGCCACCGTAATTTGCTGTATCAGGGCTATGCCGTGCCCGACGCGATGGGTCGGACCGCTGGCACGGCTGGTGCGGGAGTGGTGTTCGCCGGGTCGACTCTGGTCGCGGCCGTGGTGGGGCTGACGTTCACGGGCCTGGCTTTCTTGGCGTGGCTCGGGTACGCCGCCGCAATCGTCGTGACCATCGCCGTGATCTCATCGATCACGTTGGTGCCAGCCTTGCTCGGGGTCATGGGCAAACGAATCCTGCCCAAGCAAAAGGCCGACGCCGCGCCGCCATCGCAGGCAGAACTCGACTCTTCCCGCTGGGCGGCCCTGGCCAATGCCGTGACCAGCAAGCCGTGGACATTTGCGATCGGCACCACCATTATCTTGCTGATCCTGGCCGCACCCACCCTCGCCCTGAAGGTGGGGATGAGCGATGCGGGCACTCTGCCGGAAAGGACCACATCGCGGCAGGCCTACGACCTGCTGGCCAACGGGTTCGGTCCTGGGCAGTCGGCCCCCCTGGCCGTGGTCGTGCAGCTGTACACGGTGGCCGACGCGCCCGATGGCGACGCCACGAACGCGCCAGCCGGAACGGATCCGCGGACGCTGGACCGACGCTTGCAAGACCTTCGCCGTGATCTTGAGGAAGTTCCTGGGGTCGTAGAAGTGTCCCAGCCGGTTGTTTCGACCGACGGGGGAATCGCAGTGTTGCGGGTGGTGCCCGCCTGGAGCGGGTCGGATGAACGCACCGAAGCACTCGTTGACACTCTGCGCGAGTCGGTATTGCCAGCGGCTACCGCGGGCGAGGGCATTCAGGCCTATGTCGGGGGTGTCACGGCAATCACGAGTGACCTCTACGAGCGAATTGCTGACCGAACGGTCTGGTTCATCGTCGGGGTTGTTGTGTTGAGCTTCTTGTTGCTGATGCTGGCGTATCGCTCCCTGCTGATCCCCCTCAAAGCAGCATTGATGAATCTCATCTCGATCGCGGCTGCGTACGGCGTGGTGGTGGCTGTCTTCCACTGGGGCTGGGGGGCGGCCTTGATCGGACTCGACGGGCCGGTACCCATCGAGTCCTACGTGCCGATGATGATGTTCGCGGTGTTGTTCGGCTTGTCCATGGACTACGAGGTGTTTCTGCTCACCGCGTTCCGTGAGCACTTCGACAAGACCGGCTCGATACCGATTGCGGTTCGCAGGGGCCTGGCCGACACGGGCCGGTTGATCACCGCGGCGGCACTGATCATGGTTGTCGTGTTTGCCTCGTTTATCGTGTCCGACGACCCGACTGTGAAGATGTTTGGAGTCGGTTTGGCGACGGCCGTCGCCGTTGATGCCACCATCGTGCGGTGTGGACTAGTCCCGGCGTTCATGGTGCTAGCCCAGAAGGGAACTTGGTGGCTGCCCGGATGGCTCGACCGCCTGTTGCCCCAGTTACACGTGGAGGGCGATCCCCAAGCCTTGTCGCAGGCGGCCGCCTCACCCGCGGCGCCGTCAGCGGGCCGTCCAGCGATCCTGCTGCGACCGGTTGCAGTTATCGGCGCGGTCTTAGGTGTGGGGGCGGCCTGGATCTTGGTGCCAGCCCTGCCGACGATTCCAGCCGAAAGCCACACCCCCGTGGCGCTGTCAGCGATCTTGGCGGCCGTGGCCTTGCTGCTGCCTCACCGTCCGCCTGGTCAGGTGAGGCTCGGACTGCGAGCCTTGGGCTTCATCCTCGGCATCCTGCTGGGTCTGGTAACCGTCGGACTGTTGTACCGGTTCATCCCCCCGGTTCAAGCGTCCCAGGGTGCGGTGACCTCGTGGGCGATCGTGATCATTGCCCTGCTCACGGTCATCATGGTTTCTCGCCACTTGGCTATTCCGATGGTCTTGGGTGCCATCACGACCGCGGTGGCCGTGAGCACTCTGGCTAGTTCCTCCGATGATGCGATGCTGTTGCTGAGCGTCACCCTGCTGCCCGCACTGGTGACGTTCATCATCACCGGAATGGGCATTGCCATCTCCGGTGACGCCGAGCCTGCCCCAGAAGCCATCGGACCGCCGGAGGCCATGCCTACAGTGGTCGACCATGACCGCGACCCGGTCGGTAGTTCCCCGACCACGAACCAGCGCGGGCAGACATGATGAGGCCGTTTTCCCGCCTGCCTCGGACCGCGCTTGCCACACTGCTCGTGAGCACACTGGTGTTGCCCGCCATCTCCAGCAGTGCCGCTACTGGGTCCACCGCAGCACCCGGATCGACGCCGATATTGCGCGAACAGCAACTAGTGACGGCTCAGCTCGATCCGAGCGGACTACCGGATGAGGCGTCCATCATCACCCGCCTAGTGGCCGTCGATGCACCGGCCGAGGCCGTGCCCGTGGAGACTTCCACCAGCAATGTGCGCTTCCTTGATCGGGCAGGCGCGCCGGTAGTAGATGGCGATACGGTCCTGTTTCCGATTGGTGGACCCGGAGAGACCACGGCTGCCACCATCGCCGGGTTCCGCCAGCCCCTGCCGATCGCCGTTCATGTCCGCTACGCGACAGTGTCGGGCGCGGACGATGGGGGCTTCAACCCTGCCGATCTTCCACAGACAGCCGGTCCTGTGCGGGTGACGTACACCGTCACCAACACCAACGTCGAACGGGAAGCGATCACCTATACCAACGCTGCGGGCCGAACCAAGACCCAAGAACTCCCTGTCTTCGCTCCGTTCATCGGGAGTTTGCGGGTGATCGTCTCGCGCGGAACTGCGGTAGAAGGAACCGGAGAAGCAGTCGTATCCACCACAGACGACGGCAACACCGTCCTTGACTGGCCGCTGGTCTTGTATCCACCGATCGGCGACTACCGCGCGCAGGTGGGGTTCACCATCAACGGACCAGAGTTGGCGGCCCCTGCGGCAGAACTAATCGCGGCCCCGATCCGAAATCCCCAAGACCCCGGCACCGCCTTCGTGGCAGACACACTTAACGCCACCGTCGACGGCAACCGCAAACTTGCCGACGGAGTGGATCAGCTCGATGTGGCAGCGGGCGAACTCGCCGCCGGCGCCTTGCAACTGGAAGAAGGGCAGAACCGCCTCACTGACGGTCAACGCCAACTCACTCGAGGGACCGGTGAGGCAGCCGCCGGTGCTGCCCAAGTGGCGGACGGGTCGGCTGCAATAGCGTCCGGCTTGGGGCAGTTAAGTGCGGCCCTCGATCAGCTATCGGGCCCCGCCGGGCTACAGGCGATTCGTGATGGCTCGGTTGCGCTAGCTGCTGCTGTCGATCAACTGGCCGCTGCCGTCGGGTCAGCCGATGACCCACCGATTCCTTTGCCATCACCGGGAGAGCCGTTTCCTCCCAACATCACCATGGTTCAGGCAGTGCGACTAATCTCCGAAGCAGTCAACGCCGCCCGCCTAGCGGCCGCCAGTGGGGCCTCCGATGCGGCCGCTGCGGGCGTGAAGGTTGCCGAGGTTCTCGCATCGGCCTGCGCGCCGCCCACTCCGACTCTCGACCCGAACAACTGTCAGAAACTCGTCGAGGCAGAAGTCGGAATCGGCTCGTCGGCTCTGAAGTCTGGCGCTGCCGCCCTAGGCCTGCAGGCGATCAACAATCAGGCGATTAGTCGCTTGCTGGCAGCGGTCATTCAAGTGGGTGAAGCGCTCAAGAGCGGAGATCCATCCGCGCCGGGCATCTACGAGGGCCAAGTCCAGCTGTCTGAAGCCCTGAAGCAGGCCGCGACCGCGGCGGAACAAATGGCCACCGAG
This sequence comes from uncultured bacterium, assembly GCA_965651595.1. GTDB lineage: Bacteria > Actinomycetota > Actinomycetes > S36-B12 > UBA10799 > CBFGTA01. Next base: position 4,091 of record CBFGTA010000111.1, read on the forward strand.
TCAGCTCGGGCCTCCAGTGCCTCGGATGACCTCGCCGACGGTGCTGGCGATCTCAGCACTGGCCTCGATGTGCTCACCGACGCGTCCGGCCAACTCGTCGAAGGATCAGAGCGGTTGGCCGAGGGGGCAGGCAAGCTCGCCGAGGGTAGTCAGCGGCTGCACAAAGACGGCACATCGGCGCTGTATCGCCAGATCGTATCGGCCTCCAACGATCCCGCCCTCGCGGATGCCTACCTGCGGGCAGCGAGCCGCCGCGCCGCCGACTCAGCACCCTACCCGCCGCCAGCGGGCGCCCAAACGACCGTCGCCTACCACTACACACTTCAGCCCAACCCTCCCGAACCCACGATCAGCCTGGCCACGGCCGCAATCGCGGGCATCTTCATCCTCGGATTTGGATTCCTGGTGTACTGGCGTCTGCGTACCTACGGCCAGAACCTCACGCCGGTCGCCCACCACGACGGGTCGGGCGAGATACGCTAGTCCCGGCATGGCGCCACCCGCAGTGCTAGCGCCGCGCACGCCCCAATAGCTCAGTCGGATAGAGCGACCGCCTCCTAAGCGGTAGGCCACAGGTTCGATTCCTGTTTGGGGCACCGCCGCAGATTCCGATAGATGGACCACTGCGCTGCTAACGCCGCGCAATCACGCCCGGTAGTCGACAACTAGGTGGACTGTGCGGGAAAGCGATTGCATCCTCGCTACGCCACAGGATCTGCGGTCTTCACGACACGTGATCTCGAGTGGTCGGTGACCGCCGGGTAGGAAGCCCGACTGTTCTTCACCCCCATGGCAACGAGAGCGTTCGCAACCGCGATCCCCGCACCCAAAGGTTCCACAAACGGCACTCGCCCTATGTTCGGATTGGTCGCGCGCAACTTGCGGCTGACGTTGAAGAGTCTCCCTGACCCGAAGATCAACACGTCGGCGCGGTCAGTCACCACCGCTTGCTGGCAACACTCTGCGAGTCGGCTCAGGTTCTCTCGAGAGAGATAGTCGCTGTGTGCGTCAAGCTCGACCGCTCGGACACTGACGAGCCGGTCAGCTACGCCGAGGGCCCGCACGGATCGCCACATGAGCTTCTCACTGGCCCGAGTACTCGAAACCACCGAGAATGTCTCCCCCACCTGCATCGCGCTGGTCATCGCTGCCTCTGGCAACCCGACGACGGGAACATCCACCAATTCGCGACACGCGGCGATCCCTATATCGGCCATCAGATCAATCACAACTACATCGGCTCCGTCTGACTCTGCCCGCACCACTTCGGCGAGAACCGCCGGAGCAGCACACACCAGGTCAGCCTCGCTGCGAATCATAAGCATTCCAGGGTTGCATCGACGCACTACGAGGTCGACCCCTGGCTTCGCGTACCCTTGCAGGTCTGCGGGGCGGAGCACCTGGGGGTTGTCGATTGGCACGACGATCACGATCCGAGTCATGAGCCACTCTTCTGTCGCGCCAGCTTCATGAGCCGAGTAAGCACTTGCTGGCCGCGAACGATGTCGTGGCTTTCGATATCTTCGATCGCCAAGTACAGCGAGAAGCGGGTGGCTTGGTAGTCCTCGGCAGCAAGCAGATACTGCCGCCACCACTCGTCTAGCGGTTGGTGGTGGCCGCTCACGTGACCCACCATCTGGCGGTGTAGCTCGACAAGTCCATGAATCTCATCATCAGCAATTTCGAGCGGGCTCGAACTGACTAGAAACTCAACCCCGTCGCGGGCAGGAAGGTGCATCGTCGACACTTCCCAGTCGTAGAGCAGCGGCGGCCGGCTGGGTGGCAGAGCAATATTCTTGACCTGGCAATCGCCGTGAACAACGGTCCTGGGGCTGGCATCGATCTCTTCCCAGCGAATCCCGGTATCAGCCACGCATCTGTGCAAGTCCGAATAGGCTCCCCGACTGAGCACGCTCCCCACGCTGTGACGAGCATGATGAGCAAGCCCCTCCCACAGTGGCCGCAGGCCGAGCATCCGTGGCGCGCTCATGGCGGTAGGCGCCTCGGACACATCCGGGACCTCGGAAGAGCGGCTCAAAAAGTAGCCATGCAAGGTTCCTAGTTGTCGCATGACTGCCTGGCGTTGACTCGTCCCCCAGCGCGCGAGATCCCCCACCTCCGGCGTCAGCCAGTCCGCCTCCATCACAGGCAAGACGAGGACGAAGAAGTTCGCTCTGGGATCAAGGTAGCTACCAAGCATTGCAGGGGCCAAGGCACGGGTTTCGGCTGCGCGAGCCAGTATCCGATACATCTGCACTTCACGCACGTCCGGCATGGCCAGGTCAGAGACCGCGATCAGGTCTTCGATGTCGTCGACCACCACGCCCTGGGCCGTCAACAGTTCCCCGACCGTTCGGGCGAATCCAGCCGCGCTCGGTTTGGACTTGACGATGATCTGCTGCGTTCGTTCTCTACCCGCTTCGCGAATAGTCCACTCGTAAGGGAACATTCCGATCGGATGTGATGAAGTCGGCGCGTACTTCTGTGCCAAGACAAGTGGCCCCGACGGACTCGACACCACCCGGGAATCCAGCACCTCGACGCCCGTCGGGATGCATTCCTGGAAGAATTCCCGAGTGAAGATCTGGCCGTACTGAACATCGACACTGACGAACGTCGAATCGGCCACCATGTCGAAACGGTAGCGACTTCCCGGCCGATTCCGAAACCGCTCATGCGTCTATAAGCCAATCCAGTGACGAGCCACAACTTGGCATCGCTTTCGGCCCGCAGTGGGACGAATGCTGTCACATGGCTAGGCAACTTTGGCGAGGCGGATTTCGAGGGGTGTGGCGGGGGCGTCGGTGGG
>CBFGTA010000112.1:0-6804 GCA_965651595.1 uncultured bacterium
ATCGACCTCGGCGTCGCGTCGGTCAGCGAGCAGGGGCTGTGGGATGCCTGGGGCATTCTCGCCAAGGCCACCATCGGCGTACTGGCCGCGGTAATCTTGGCAGCCACCACGACGCCTGAGGAACTTGTCGACGGTCTGCGGCGTCTGCGCATGCCGCGCATCATGGTCAACATCATCATGTTCATGCTGCGCTATATCAGCGTCATCGCCGACCAAGCCCGGCGCATGGCGACCGCCCGTCGGGCCCGCTGTTATGCCCCCCGCGGCCTGAGAGACGTGCAACCGATTGCTTCCTCGGCCGGGCACCTCTTCATCCGTTCCTACGAGCGGGGCGAACGAGTGCACGTGGCGATGCTGGCCCGCGGCTACACGGGACAGATGCCGCCTGCCGTCACCGACCGATCAGGGCGGGGGCGCGAGTGGGTTGGTACCGTCGCGGTCGTGGGTGCTGCCTGGCTGGTGTGTGCGGTGGCGTGGTGGACGCAGGCGGGTGCGTGAACACTTCGGCGTTGGCTCTTGAGGATGTGGCGTTCGCCTACCCCGATGGCCACCAAGTCTTGTTCGGCGTGGACCTAGACGTTCCGGTAGGGCAGCGGGTGGCGGTGCTGGGGCCCAATGGAGCGGGCAAGACCACCCTCATGTTGCACCTCAATGGCATCCTCACCCCGGGCCGCGGAACCGTGACCGTTGCGGGCCTGCCAGTGGCTGAGCCGCACATGGCAGAAGTCCGCAGACGAGTGGGCCTGGTGTTTCAAGACCCAGATGATCAACTATTCATGCCTACCGTCCGGCAAGACGTGGCGTTCGGGCCGTACAACCTGGGCCTGCGCGGGCCAGAGCTCGACGAGCGAGTTGCGGAGGCGATGGCGGCCGTCGGTGTGACGGATCTTGCCGACCGCCCGGGGCATCACCTGTCACTGGGGCAGCGCCGCAAGGTGTGCATCGCGACGGTTCTGGCGATGCGCCCAGACGTGCTGGTGCTCGACGAGCCGTCGGGAACACTCGACCCGGCCAGCCGCCGAGAACTGCTTGACCTCCTCGCCAACCTGCCGGTGACCCAAATAGTCGTCACCCACGACCTCCGGTTCGCCCAAGAACTCTGTGAACGGACAGTGATTCTCGACGCTGGTCAGATCGTCGCTGATGGCCAGACCGGCGACATCCTCTCCGACACCGCACTCCTCGCCACCCACCGCCTAGAGATGTCCTGACGCCTACCACCCGCCCCTCCGCGCCGGAGCTGCTGCCATGCCACGGGACAGGTCCAAAGTGGGCCAGGCCGCCCAAGGTGCCAACGCGCTAACAGCCGATCGGCTTACCACTAGGTTGCAAGTGTATGACAAGTAATACATACTGGCCTAATGGCGGGGGTTGGGAAGGACGGGACCTACGACGGGATCCCGTTCGCAGAGTTGCCGATTCACGACTTGGTATGTACCGCGGCGGTGGCTCAACACCTACGCACCCGCAGCAATCGCAAGGCGGCGTCAGGGGAGGTTGACATTGAGCCAGAGTGGGCGATTGAGGCGGTCTTCGACCCTGCAGCTCTCGTGGATGACGGCAGATCGCGAAATGGGCTGACCATCCGCGTGACGGGCTCCTCGTCGTCCGCGGGGTTGAGGATTGCGGTGACGTTGTATAGCGAGGATCACCCACCGAGTGGGACGTGGTACATCGCCACGGCATGGGCAGTTGAAACAATTGGAGGTGCGCGATGAAACCAACTTTGGACGAGATTCTTCGTCAGGCCGCTGAAGATGCGGAGGAGTCGCGGGACTTGGGCCCGTCGCCACACGCTGCGGTGTTATCGGAACAGGCCAAGGAGCCTACCGCCGTCTACTCGTTGCGTATCCCGATCAGCAAGATTGAGCGCCTGCGAACCATGGCGGCGGCACTCGGCACCAGCCCGTCAGCACTCTTGCGAGAGTGGGCACTCGAACGGCTAGCTGAATCCGAAGAAAACGCCGCGCGAGACCATTTGGCGGCCACGGCTCAGCGGCTGCGGGATGTAGCTGATGAACTAGAACGCGCTGCAGCCCCGACCCGTGAATCGGCCTAACGGCTGTGGGGTATCGGTGGGCGTAGTCGTGCCCCGCCGGGGGCAGGGGCATGGGCCGCAGTGGTGTTAGTCGGTGCGGTTGGTGGGGGTGTCGCGGGGCAACTGGATGACCCGTGGGGTTGGGCTCTGGTCGGACAAGCGGACGATATCCCCGGTCCCGGGCGCCGCCGCTGAACCGGGGCTTCCCGCCGCACGTGGCACCGGCCCGTCTGTGGTACCGGGGCGAGCCGCGCCCTGGGTGCTCGCCGTTGCCGAGTCGACGGCGTCGGGGCCGAACGTGTCGGCGTCGACGGTGGCCGGATCGGTGGCTGGCAGGCTGACGGTAAAGCGGGCCCCACCGTGCGGATTTTGCCCGGCGCTGATCGATCCGCCGTGAGCGTCGACTATCGCGTGAGCGATCGCGAGCCCGAGACCGGTACCGCCGCTGTGGCGGGATCGGGACGGGTCGATGCGGTAGAAGCGTTCGAACACCTTGTCCTGCTGACTGGCCGGGATGCCTGATCCTTGATCGTCAATGACGAGGTCGACTTGCTCAGCGTCGGCGCTGACCGTCAAGCTGACGGGCGTACCTTCCGGGGAGTGCTTGCCTGCGTTGTTGAGGATGTTCATCAGTACTTGCTGCAGTTGCTGTTCGTCGCCGTACACGATGGCCGGGCCGTGCCCGTAGTACACCTGGATGGGGCTTTCGGGGAACAGGATCGTGAACTCGTCGGCGCATGTCTCGGCCAGCGCGACCAGGTCGATCAGTTCCCAGTCGCGGTCGACGCGGCGATCGATGCGGGCGAGCAGTAGCAGGTCGTCAACGAGGCGGCCCATCCGCTCGGCCTCGGACCGGATGCGAGTCATCGCCCGGTCCAGAGTGGCCGGATTTTGGGCGCCACCCGAGGCCATCAGCTCCGAGTACCCGCGGATTGCCGCCACCGGGGTGCGTAGTTCGTGGGACGCGTCGGCCACGAACTGCCGTAATCTGGCCGCCACCTGTTCACGTTCGTTGATGTCGTGGTGGATCTCGTCGATCATATGGTCGAGGGACTGGTTGAGTCGGCCGATCTCGTCGGAGGGCTTACTCGTCGAGGGCGTGTCGGCGACGGAAAAGTCGCCGCCAGCTACTGCCTCGGTCTTGGCGACCATCTCCTCGACTGGTCGCAAGCTTCGGGTGATCAGCAGCCACGACGCGACCCCGCCCGCGAGCACAACCGCGAGCCCGATCGCCGCGACACTCGTCAACAGCGCCTGGTCTGCCATTTCGATCTCATCCATCGACACAGCGACGACGCCAGGCTCACCGTCAGCGCCCATGAAAGCTCGCGCCCTCCAAGCCCCTTCGTGTTCGGTCTGCACAGTCACGGCGGTGGTTGCCAGGGTCGTCCACGCATCGCTACCGGGAACGGGGAACTCCATCGATGCTTCAGCGGCCTCAGGGTTTGCCGATACCGGGTGCCACACGCGCAGGGGCGGGTCGTAAACGAAGCGCGTCGTGCCCAGCCACGGCGCGAGGGCAATCTTGGACCGTTCGCCCGGGTCGGTGGAGGCACGGTCGGCGATGCGGCCGAGCCGGTCGTCGGTGCGTGAAAGGGCTGCCGAGGAGTTGACCGACACCACTCCCCAACCCACGATGAACATCGCCACCGCGAGCAAAGCGATGACCGCGGCCGTGAGTTTTGAGCGCAGGCTCACCGGACGATGGGCTCCTGCAGCGTGTACCCGACGCCGCGAATCGTCTTGATGAGGGGGCTAGCGGGAGTTCCGGAGATCTTGCGCCGAACGTAGGAAATATAGGTAGCCACGATCTGGGCTTCGCCGCCGAAGTCGTACTGCCACACGTGTTCGAGAATCTCGGACTTGGTGACGACGTTGCCCTTGTTGGCCATCAAGAACCGCAACAGCCGGAACTCCGTCGGTGATAAGTCCAGTCGGCGCCCCGCTTTGGAAGCGTCGTAGGTGCTCAAGTTCAACTCGACGTCGCCGCACGTCATGATGCCTTGGACTTCGGGTGTGTTCGCCGAGCGGCGCAACACAGCATCGACGCGCAGCCTCAACTCTTCGAGGCTGAACGGCTTACTCACGTAGTCGTCGCCGCCGGAGAAAAACCCGGCACGCAAGTCGTCACGGGAGTCGCGGGCGGTGAGGAAGATGACCGGTGCGGTGACGCCGTCGGCGCGGATCTGTTGGCACACCTGGTAACCGTTGACGTCGGGCAGGTTGACGTCGAGGATCACCAAATCGGGCGTGTGCGCACGCATCTGGCCGATGGCCTCGGTGCCCGACCGTGCCGTCAACACGTCGTAGCCAGCGAACGTGAACGCATCGCTGAGCAAGTCAACGAGGGATTCTTCGTCGTCAACCACCAGCAGCGTCTTGCGTTCTGTGTCTTTCACGACGTGAACGCTGTGGTGCTCAAGTTGGATCGCCATGTCTGACCTCCCACCAAGATTAGGTAGCCTGGTCGTTGCCGATCGGCCTGGCGCGGACGCCAAACCGGGGCACCGATAGGGCCACGTTGTTCACCGTATGACTCACCGTGCCGAACTCTTGGCACATTTGCGCGTGGCGTGGGGGCGACGTGGCAGCAAGTTGCGAAGTGTGAGAGCACTTCCAGACACGGCCGCGAATGTGTGAATCAATTCATGCACGGGGTGAATGTGCGAGATCGGCGAGACACCGGCCGACTCCGCGAGTCACCCTCGAAGGACACGGCGAGCAACTGACGGCCCGGCAGGTTGTCGGCCAGAGTTGCCGCTGACCGGTGATAGTTCGTTGATGACGATGAAGGAGTGGTGGGAAGTGGCCAGCAAACGAACCGTGCGTCCGCTGATCGCGGTGGGTGCGAGCGTCGCGGTGGTAACGACGTTGGTGGTGGCCGCCCCTTCGGTGTCAACGAGTTCAGTGGGCGCTGGTGTTGATGCGGCAGCTGACTACCAGCCCGGACCTACCGGCCACACCCCGCGCGGCATCGCTGGCCCCTACTGGGACACCAACCCCGACGGCATCGACCAAAGCATTGCGGCATCCCCGATGAGTGATCCGTGGCCGTCGGCCGCTTCCATTGTGGATCGGATGCGTGCCTACGGCTTAGATATTCAGTTGATGCCCGGCTACGACGATCCCGTCTACGAACGCAACGCAAACCTGGCTGGTTCGGGTTCCCGCCCGGTCGTGTTCATGATGCACGACACTGGCACCGGAGTTCCCGCGAGCCGTCTGCGCAACGACCACTCCTTGAACTGGATCATGTACGGGGTGAAGAGCTCAGCCGGCAACACAGTGCGGGCGAGCCACTTCTACATTGACCGGTCAGGCAACCCGTACTTCGTCTACGCCCGCCGCACTTGGCACGCTGGCGCCGGTGATGCCATGTTCGGCGTCTCGGCCACTCGCATGAACGCGTGGTCTTATGGGGTTGAAATCGAGTCGCAGGGCGGGCCCGCCCGCGACTTGACCGCCAAGCAGCGCGACACGGCCGCCAAGATGGCTGCGGCCGTGCTCGACGTCACCGGGATTCCGGTTGCCAACGTCATCAACCACAAAGACTACGCTGGCCGAGTCCAGGGCAAAGTCGACACGGGATGGTCGATGAGTTACTGGCAGAACCTGGTGAGCCAGGCGATGGCAGCAGGTCCCGACGTGGCTAACCCCGACGTGGGAACCGTGCCACCCACTGAGCCTGTGCGCGACCCGTGGGGGAGGCTCATCAAGGGTGAAGTGATTCGCACGGACGTGCAGTTCGGCAAGTCGAATCGCTCGGTCATGCGGACTCAGGCGAAGTTGCGGCAGTTCTCCAAGAAGAACGGCAAGTTCCACCGGAAACTCAACCCGTCGGGCAAGACCGGCTACTTCGGTCACGAGACCCGCCGCATGATCAACCGCACACACCAGATTCTGAGCCTGAGGTGGAAGCGCTTCAGCAAGCATTCGGCCACGGCGCCCAAGAAGGGTCTATTCACGAAGATTGGGCTCACATCAGTCAACGAGCGCCGTTACCTGTAGTCGCTCAGGCCCACAGCGACATCCAGGCTCATCGCGATCCGTGGGCGTCCATCGAGGGCTCGGGGCTACCTGAACCGGCCCGATTGGCCGAGGTCGGCCAGGGAGCTGCAGCCTGCTGTGAAATCGGTAAGTGTCGCTTCACCGCAGACGTGTGGTCGCTTACAGTAGAAACTCCATGCCTAGCAGCGCTGAGGCCGGGTCAGATCGGCCGGTCAGTGGTGCGAATCGGAGGAGATTGCCTGTGGTGACGAGTCATACCGCAGACGCTGGCGTTTCCGCTCCCGAGCGCACTCCTGCTCGCCGTTGGCGGCGCGACGTCCAGGGCTTGCGGGCGGTGGCGGTGCTGGCGGTGGTCCTGTACCACGCGAAAGTTCCCGGCATCACGGGCGGCTTTGTGGGTGTGGACGTCTTCTTCGTCATCTCGGGCTTTCTCATTACCGGCATCTTGTTGGGTCCGGTGTTTGCTGGGCAGCCCCGCGGCCGGGGCTGGTGGGACTTCGTGGGTTCCCGGGTGCGCAGGCTGGTGCCAGCGTCGACGGTGGTACTCATCGTGACGGCTGCAGCAACCTGGGTGTTGGCATCGCCTCTGACTGTCAGCTCCTATCTTGCGTCGATTCGCGACGCAGCCTTGCAGATCGTGAACGTCTCGTTCGCGCGTGATTCCGCCGACTATCTCGCTGGCGACGTCACCGACAACCCCGTGATGAACTTCTGGACACTGAGCCTGGAATGGCAGTTCTACGTGGTGTGGGCACTGG
>CBFGTA010000113.1:0-6671 GCA_965651595.1 uncultured bacterium
TGTCGGTGTCGGTGTCGGTGTCGGTGTCGGTGTCAGTTCAGGTGTGGGTGTGGGTGTGGGTGTGGGTTCGGGTTGTGGCGTGGGTGGTTGGGGGTTGGTGAAGTCCGGTGGGTTGAGGTGAGCTGCCCAGAAGGCGAAGGTGTCGAGGGTGACGTAGGCGTTGGGGTAGCCGGAGGTGAAGGTGACGTAGAGGGTGTGGGTGCCGGTGGCGGTTGCTGTGTTGGCGGGGATGAGGCGGTAGTGGTCCCAGCCGCCGGTGTTGGCGATGGCGAAGGTGCCGAGTGGGGGGTTGGTGGGGGAGTCGAGTCGGAATTCGACCAGGCCGGAGCCGTGGGGGGTTCCGGATGCGACTCGGGCCAGGATTTGGTTGGTGGTTTCTGGGTCGAAGTTGACGTTGTCGAAGCGGAGCCAGTCGCCGTTCTTGAGGTGGGTGACGGCGGTGCCGTCGATGTGTCCGCCGTGGCGTTGGTGGGCGGCTGCGGCTGGGATGGGCGCGAGCGCGGAGAACCCATCGGTGGGTTCAGGCGTGGGGGCGGGTTCGTGTGTGGGTGTGGGGTCGACTGTCGGCGTCGGCGTCAGTGTAGTGGTCGGTGTCGGTTCAGGCTCAGCCGTAGGCTGGGGCGTCGGGCTGGGCGGCTGTGTGGTTGAGCCGGGGGTCCCACTGACCCATTCTGTGGCTCCGGTCGCGACACTCGAACGCGCGGGCACGGTGACGACAGTGCCATCGGAGAACGTCACATCTGTCGGTGTGTCCCCCAGGTTGGCGGCCACGTAGGTGCGGGCGCCGTTCCGGCGGAACACCCCGTAGGCCGGCGAATCGGCCGTCACCGATGTGTCCACCTGGCCGAGTCGCTTGAGGGCGCGAAGGGTGTGGAACACATGCGCCCGAGACTCGCCCTCTTCTGGACGGTAGTCAGGATTGGCGCGGAAAGAGGCCCATGCGGCTGGTGCGTCGGCGAGCGCTTGGTATTGCCAGATGACGTCGCGCCAGTGGGTAGGTTCTCCGTTGAGCATCGAGTGAAGTTCGGCAACCTGGGTGGCAACGTAATCCGGATTGTGACCCAGGTGTACGGACCCAGCCGTGATCGGCAACATGTTGATGCCGTGAATCATCTCCGGTGCGGCCGAGAACCACGTTGCATATGCTCCACCGTCGCCCCAGACCATGCCGACCGAATCGCGACCGAAGCCGGCAGGGAAATTTTCCCCAGTATGGTCATGCCAGTACTCACCGATGGCGGCAGACTCTGTCGTATAGAGGTAGATTCCCGCATCACGCAGACGCTGGTTGTCGGTGACGGTTCCCCACTGGATCAGTGCCTGGGCGAAGTTGATCGACTCTGACGACGATTCCTGATTGTTGCCAGCGAAGAAGCTACCGGTCCCGCTAGCCCAACTGTGTCCGGCGTACGGATCGAAGCCGCGCAGGTGCGGGAAGTCTCGGTCGTCGCGGTCGGGGTTGTTCGCGTCTCGGACCAGCAGTTCCACCATTGGTCCGTAGTCGGTGGCCCATTGGGGATCAAAGCGAGCTACGGTGGCGGCCGCATCAACGAAGTAGCTGTAATGAAAATGGTGGTCGTTGAGTTCGGTGTCAGATCCGTAACTCGCCGGGTAGCCGATGAGGGTTCCCCAGTTTCGGTCGTAGTAGAACACTCGCTGCGACTTGCCCGACGAGGCTGTGAACCAATCCGTCATGCGCGTGCGCATGGCGTCAACGAGGTGGTTACGTTCGGCGACCATACCGAGTTGGTCGGCGATGTTTGCCAGTCGAGTGGCTCTACCTAATGCCTTGCCGGTCCAGTACGTGTCGTTGGCGAATCCCGCAAATGGGTCACCACCAGATGAGCCAGCTACCAAACCGCGCAGTTCATCTGTCAGTTTCGGGTCCAATCCGACAGAGGGCAACTCGGGCAAGACCCCATGGAACGTGTCGCTGGTGGTAAACGCATTCGTTCCCAGAAGAACCTTCATGGCGCCACGTCCCGATACGTACTCCGGACCAATCGGAGTTGCTCCGATCCAATTGCGCCATTGGTGTGGGATGGCAGCAAGCACGGTCTTGGTGGTGCTTCCCTCCCTGGCTTCGGTGCTGACCGAGTAAGTCGCGTTGACGGTGCTCGTGACTGGATCGACTTCCCAATCGACAGCAGTGTCGGTCACGAATGCGTACGCGTAGTCGCTGAACTGTTCAGCGAGGTGGCGTCGATCAGCTGCGGGGCTTGCCGAAGTTGTCGGTAGCACGGCGACCGAGAAGTAGTCCTCGCCCGACATGTCCGCCGTCGCCACCGAGCCCTCCAGCGACCAGTGGCCACCGGTCGGGGCGAAGGCGACATAGTCGTGACCATTGACGCGGAACCCCAGGCGAGGTCCATCGTCGAGCCAGATGTTGGGGTTAGTCTCGAAGTGCAGCGTTGCTGGTGCGCCCGAGGTTTCGGCGTAGATGAACGGTGAGCCACGGGTGATCGTTGCGGACAATGTACGATCCGAGTCGTTCCATCGCGGTCGCACGGACCAATCGCTCCATGACTCAACCGTTGTAGTCGGGGCATTCAAACCACGGGTTCCCAGCACAAAGTCCCGCGAAAAATTGTAGTGAAACGCCGCTGGCCCAGTGCTGCCCCCTGAGATCGCTGGCGTTGTCGGATAGCTCACGCCGAGTCCGCCGGACTCGGCCCGAAGGCTGAGCGGATTTGCGACCAGGGTCTCAGAATGCTGGCAGTTGGTCTTCTTGAACAGTAGTGACGACCACCATGAGTTGGTGGGCAAGGCGCCAGCAGGAGCATCGGGCTCGACGAACTGGCGCGGGTTGCTCCCCAGGTCACCGCAGCCTTGAGGCAGGGCCGCCCCAGCGGGCAAGTCTGTGAGATACGAACCAGCCCCGGCCGTGTGACCCGAACTGGCGGCCTGAGCCAAATCGGCGCCAGCGGCGAGGCTGCTGGCTGCGATCGCGGTGGCGGATAGCACAGCAACTGCAGCTGTCCATCTTGGTCGCAACGCGCGATTGCGAACAGGTGTCGCCGGTTGATGATCGCCCACAGTGGCTCCCAAGAAAGACATCAAGATCACCTACATAAACATACATGTATATGTAGGTGCGGTCTACACATAGGTGTGACCGTCGACGCAGTTCACTCGTGTGGCCTACAATCTCGTGTGGCCTACAATATGGAGTCTCGCGAGGTCAGTTTGGGTAGGTCTGCTCCCGGTGGTTGACAGTCATGTACGACTTCTAGTACGTCCGGTTGAGCTGGTTGAAGAGTCGATCGGGCCAGCGCGATCCACAGTCAGACAACAGATTTCGGGCACAACGTGAGTCGTGCGTCAATGAGATAGCTGCAGGCCGCACCAGCACCCGACATCGGTGCGTGGACAGTGGTGCTGAGAATAGAGCCAACCGGGTGCCCCCGGCAGGATTCGAACCTGCGCACATGGCTCCGGAGGCCACTGCTCTATCCCCTGAGCTACGGGGGCATGAGGGGTGAGGTGAACAATACCAAGCTCACCTGCTCGGAGCCGAGCGCGCATCCTCAACTAAGCTCACCTTCGTGAATCCGGCTGACTTGAATGACCTCATCGTGAGTGCAGTCCGTGATGCTGTGGCTGCAGGTGACCTAACGTTGAATCCCAACGAGGTGCCGTCAGCGGTCACTGTTGAACGTCCCAAGAATCGCGAACACGGTGACTGGGCGACTAACGTCGCCATGCAGTTGGCTAAACCAGCCCGGACCAATCCGCGAACGGTAGCCGAGGCGCTCGCTTCCCGCCTGCGTGCTCAGCCAGGAATCGTCTCGGTCGACATCGCAGGGCCTGGATTCCTGAATTTGACGATCCAGGCTTCGGCGGCCGCCGAGCTGGTCCGAGCGATTTGCGAGATGGGTGCGGACTATGGCCGGGGCTCGGCCTGTGCGGGCCAGCGGATCAACGTTGAGTTCATCTCGGCTAACCCCACGGGCCCCCTGCATCTGGGGCATACCCGGTGGGCAGCAGTCGGCGACGCCATTGCCTCCGTGCTTGATGCTGCCGGCGCCGACGTGACCCGGGAGTTCTACGTCAACGATCGCGGGTCCCAAATGGACAAGTTTGGGGCGTCACTCGACGCTGTCGCCCACGGTGAACCCGTGCCTGAGGACGGCTATCACGGAGACTATGTTTCGCCGCTGGCGGCGGCAATTGTGGCGGCTGATCCAGACATCCTGGACCGCGATCGGAGCCGCAGCAGGGTTGACTTCCGGGAACAGGGCCTAGTGCTTCAGCTCGCCCAACAACGCGCGGTGCTTGACAACTTCCGCACCCACTTCGACCGGTGGTCCTCGGAGCGCAAGCTACACGCCTCTGGAGGGGTAGAACGGGCGTTAGAGCAACTCAAGGCCCAGGGACACGTCTACGAAGACGAAGGCGCAATTTGGCTGCGCACCACCGATTTTGGTGACGACAAGGATCGAGTCCTGGTCAAAGCGAACGGTGACCCTACCTACTTTGCCTCCGACTGTGCCTACTACATAGACAAACGAGCCCGCGGCTACGACGTCAACATCTATCTGCTCGGGGCCGATCATCACGGTTACGTCGCCCGGCTCAAAGCTGTTTCGGCCGCTGCCGGAGATGATCCGGACGTCGCTATTGAAGTTCTCATCGGACAACTCGTCACGATGGTGCGCGGTGGCGAAGTTGTGAAGCTGTCCAAGCGGTCCGGCGACATGGTCACCCTAGAAGACTTGGTTGCCGAAGTGGGCGTTGATGCTGCTCGATACACGCTCATTCGCTATCCCGTCGATTCGCCGATCACTGTCGATCTTGACCTGATTTCTCGCCAGACGAATGACAACCCCGTGTTCTACGTTCAGTACGCTCATGCGCGGATTTGCAGCGTGCTCAGGGGCGCTGACGCTCTTGGAATCGCCTACCGGAGGCAAGAATTCGACCCGGGCCTACTCACCGAACCCGCTGAGACCAACCTTGTTGCGGTGCTCGGTGAATTCCCCCGCATCGTGGGAGGCGCTGCCGAGTTGCGCCAGCCCCATCGCGTAGCGCGCTATCTGGAAGAGTTGGCAACTGCCTATCACAAGTTCTACGACAACTGTCGGGTGCTGCCCCGCGGTGACGATCCCACGACGGGTGCACATGTGGCGCGCTTGTGGCTATGCCAAGCCACCCGGCAAACCTTGGCGAATGGTCTATTGATGCTGGGAGTGTCCGCGCCGGAGAGGATGTAAAGCATTCCTCGGACCAACCTCTCGGTGATAGGCGAAGTCCGGCGACTGCAGGCTCTGCAGGTACCCTGGTCTTTTGTGCGACCTCATCCCGCTGGCCCCCGCCATGGCGATGTTCAGCCTCCGGCGGGAGCCCCACCTCGGCCTGACGACTCAAACCTCGACCTGGACCCCACGCTGTGGCCACGCCACGCACGGCGAAACGCAGACGGAGCCATCGAAGTCGCCGGTCACGACGTGCGGGTACTGACCGAGCAGTTCGGCACTCCGCTACTCGTCATGGACGCCGATGACACGCGTGCCCGCATGCGCGAGTATGCGACGGAGTTTGCCAGTGACGAGATGCCCGCCACTGTGTACTACGCCGCCAAAGCGTTCCTCTCCACCACGTTCGCCCAATGGGTAGCTGAAGCTGGACTCGGCATTGATGTCTGCACTCTGGGTGAACTTGAGTGCGCCTTGGCTGTTGACTTTCCGGTCGACCGAATCTTGTTTCATGGCAATAACAAGTCGACGATGGAACTTAGGCGGGCACTGCAGGCACAGGTCGGCCTCATCGTCGTCGACTCGTTCGAGGAAATAGCACGGGTGGGCTTCCTCTGCGATGAACTCGACACGTCTGCCCGGGTACTGGTGCGAGTCACCGTCGGGGTCGAAGCCCACACCCACGAGTTCATTGCCACCGCCCATGAGGACCAAAAGTTTGGGTTCTCGCTAGCTTCGGGCGACGCGCTCGAAGCGGTAACCCGCGTCCATGCCTTGCCACGAGTCGAGTTCGCGGGACTCCACAGTCACATCGGGTCACAGATCTTCGTGGCCAGCGGGTTCGAAGTCGCAGCGCATCGAGTGGTGCAGTTTGCTGACCAGTTGCGCCGCGAACTTGACGTCCGGGTGGAAATACTCAATTTGGGTGGGGGATTGGGGATCAAGTACACGCCGGACGACGAGCCCTTAGAACCGGCCGAGATGGCTGACCGGATTCGTCGCATCGTGGCGACTGAGTGCGGAAGACAAGACCTGCCCGTTCCGCACCTAGCCTTCGAGCCCGGCCGAGCGATCGTTGGTCCCAGCGGGATCACTGTCTATTCGGTGGGCACTGTCAAACCCGTTGAGCTTGATGGGGGCAGCTACCGCACGTACGTCTCGGTGGACGGGGGAATGAGCGACAACATTCGCACGGCACTCTACGGAGCCGAATACACCACTACGTTGGCATCACGGGTCTCCCAATCCGAACCCATTCTGACCCGCGTGGTGGGCAAGCACTGCGAATCCGGAGACATCGTTGTCTCCGACGCCTGGCTACCGGCGGACCTCGTGGGAACGGACCTGCTCGCAGTGGCCGCGACTGGCGCCTACAACCGGTCGATGGCATCCAACTACAACATGGTTCCTCGGCCTGCGGTCGTAGCCGTAACGGATAGCGAGCAGACGGTACTGCTTCGGCGCGAAGAACTCGCC
>CBFGTA010000114.1:0-6593 GCA_965651595.1 uncultured bacterium
AGGGAGTCGACGGAATTATCACGAACCGCCCCGCAGAGGTCATCCGCCGGTTGGGAAACCGCTGACCTCCCGGTTGAGATTCGATCAACCGCGCCGCTGGTGAGGCTGACCTGATCTACCCCTCTATCAGCCGTTCGGTCGATATGTCCTGCATAGACATTCTAAATCGTTACAGAACGTGCATGTTTGTGACCGCAATCTCAGTTCGACAGGTTCGAATGGACCAGACGCGGGAACAACACGGTCAGGTCATCTCGAAGATATCGAGACGTCCTTGAACACAGAAGAAAGTGGATGATTCAGATGAAGACCACAGATACTGCGTTGTCTTGTGGTTCCCTGCAATCGCGAATTCAGGACTTCGCTGACGACGAACTCAGCTACACGGTCCCCGAACAAACGCCGCTGTATGTCGGCGACACCATGTATTACCGGATCGTCTCCACCGATCCCCGCAGCGGGTCCCGCAAGCTCGGGCACGTCGCCGTGTCACGCACCGGCGAGATCCTCGGCTTCGCCCAAGTGTCGATGCACCACTCAGGCGTCTTGACGATCCACTAGACGCGGCCCGCTCGCCCGCTGATGCGCACACCCACTGATCGGTCACCCGGCTCGACTCCCTAGGGTCGGGTGACCTCCCGAAGGCACCTACTCGTACGGATTGCGTGGTGGCTTGATCTGCTCCACTGATTCGGCAGTCATTTCCGGAATCGAATCGGTGCCTTCAACGGGGCGCCACTGCCCGACCACTCGGATCCATGTGTCTGATGGCAGCGGTGGCGCCCCAAACACCGCCACCTTGCTCGCCACCGCGTCGGCCGCGCAGCAGGCCATCGAGTGGCGGGTGACGTACCAGGAGGCCCCGGAGGGCTCCCCGTCAACCAGAGGCGTCACGAAGCCCACCAGCATCACTTCACGACCCGCCAACGATCGGCTCTCGTCCCAAATCGCGCGTTGTGAGAACTCCGCAACCGACAGTTCGACGACTGGGTCGTCCGGCAAGGCTGGCCAGTCGTAGTTCACGGGGGCACTTACTCGTCCTGGATCTCGAGCGGCCGAGAAGGCCCCGAGGGCCGGGGGTGCAACGAGGAAGATGGCCAGGACTGGCAGCAACATCAGCCACGCCACCCGCAAGTGAGCGTGCTCGCCGGGCCCGTCCTGGTCGTGGGCGCCATGATCGTCTGTACGGACGTCGTTTGCACCGGGATCGTCCGAACCTAAACCCGAAGATTCCCCGTCACCGGCAGTCACGGGCGCCGGGGCAGGGCGAGGGTTGCGAATGACGTCGACGAGCATCATGACACCCAAGGCGGCGATAATCACCCCAGTAGCGATCAAGAACGGCTGCATCGCGTCTTTCACGTACCGCAAGTAGATGTCCGTGAGGGAGATCCTGAGAGTTGCCCCACCAAGCAGGATCAGCAGGACCGCCTGCACGTCGCGCCTCATAGCAGCCACCACCCCACCAGTACGGCACACACTGTGGCGACGACAAGAGTGGCCGGAGCGAAGCGCATAGCGAACTTGCGCCCAAAGATGCCCCCCTGCAGAGCGATCAGCTTCAGGTCAACCATGGGGCCCACGACCAAGAAGACCAGTCGACTCGTCAGCGAGAACTGAGTGAGGCTGGCCGCCACAAAGGCGTCGGCTTCTGAACAGATGCTCAAGATGACAGCCAAGAGCGCCATAAACGCAATGGCGTAGAACGGGTTCGATGCCACAGCGTCGATGGCTTCTGGCGGGATCACAACGTTGATCACCGCGGCGGCGATCGCTCCAACCACCAGGAATCCGCCAGCGTGGAGGAAGTCGTGGCTGGCCGTGAACCGGAACGTCTGCCACTTCGTCTTGCCGTGCAGGTGGGCACGATCGGGGATGCTCAACCAACCGCGCTTGCCGAAGCGCAGCCAGAGCCAGCCCATTATCCAAGCTGCACCTAGCGAGGCGATGAATCGGGCCGCAGCCATTTCTGGTTGACCTGGGAACGCAACATAGGTGCTCACCATCACGACCGGGTTGATGGCCGGGCTTGCCAATAGGAACGCCAAGGCCGCGGCAGGGGCGACGCCTTTGCGCATGAGACCGCTCGCGACCGGAACCGATGCGCATTCACAAGCTGGCAACACCGCTCCGGCCGCGCTGGCAACCGGCACGGCTAGCCCGTCGCGTTTGGGCAAGATTCGCTGCCAGAAGCTCGCGGGGACGAAGGCGGCGATCACACCGGACAGCACGACACCCAACACCAGAAACGGCATCGCTTGAACCACGATCGACACGAAAATGGTGGTGCCAGCTTGCAGCGCAGGATCGTCGAACCAACTCGCAATCGTTCCCTGAAAGAAGAGCAGGACGATCATCAGAGCAATGAGGAACTCGAGTCCGCCAGGCCGCCAGCCGGTTGTCGTGGCCTCCTCCGAGTCCGGGACATCCCTCTCGGTTACGGGGGCAGTCGCCGGGGACTGGCTGTCCGCCGCTAGGTCGGCCGCAGGCGTTGGGCCGCCACCGGGGCTCGCCGATCCAGGAGTTGTCACCTGCCGAGTATCTCCGGTCAGACCCCACGTCGGCGACAAGCCACCCCGAATTTGTGGACATCCACAGTCGTAGAGCCCTGGCATCCTCCGCGGACGGGGGCGAATGTTGGGGCTGGGACGTCGGGCATCCGACGAAACTCACCGTCTGGTCGATACGATCGAGCTTAGGCTGCTAGCGGGACAGTGACCCGCACGGCCACACGAGCCACTGCTGGCGGACCATGTTTCGCCACACGATCGGTCAGAGGAGGTGCCATGGGGCTACTCGACAAGTTCGAGCAGCGCGTCGACCGCATGGTCAACGGTGCCTTCGCCCGCGCGTTCAAGAGTGAGGTGCAGCCCGTCGAACTCGCGGCTAGTCTGCAGCGGGAACTCGACGACCGTGCCGCGATCGTTAGCCGCGGACGGACAGTGGTTCCCAATTCGTTCACAGTCGCCCTGTCCGACGAGGACTTTGAGCGCCTGTCTGAGTATGCCGAGACCCTTGAAGCCGAGTTTGCTGGTCTGTTGCGCGACTACGCACAGGAGCAGCGCTACACGTTCCTGGGTCCTGTGTCAGTTCTCATGATCAATGATTCTGATCTCGACACGGGCATGTTCCTGGTCCGCGGGGAAGCCAAAGCAGCTGTCACCACCGCTACACCCACCGAGGAAGTCGGCAGCCCCTATCTGGTGGTGGCTGGCGGCCGAATCTCGGTACGAGAAGGTGTCAACCGGATTGGTCGCGGTCCAGACGCCGATATTCGCGTCGACGATCCCGGCGTTTCCCGCCTCCACGCGGAGCTCACTGTCGGCCCCCAAGTCACTTTGCGCGACGCTCAGTCCACCAACGGCACGTTCGTCAACGGCGTCAAAGTGTCGAACACGGTGCTCCACGACGGCGCCACCATTCGGGTGGGCTCGACGAGCATGACGTTCCGGAGCCCGCGATGAGCGAGTTGGCCCTCACGGCCCTGCGTCTCGGCTTTCTGCTCCTGTTGTGGTTCTTCGTCTATCTCACGGTGTCGGCTCTTCGCCGCGACATCCAGGCGCCGTCGACGGCCGGGATCCCGGTCACCACCCAACGACGGGCAGCGCGACGGTCTACCCGTCAAGACCGGCCCCGCGCGCGCACTCTCGTCGTCACCCACGGGTCTCTGGAGGGCACTGTCCTCCCGCTAGGCACGTCGGCGGTCACCATTGGTCGCTCGGCTGACAATACGCTCGTCATCGAGGATGACTACGCCTCCGGCCATCACGCTCGCCTGTACCAGTCCGAGGGGCGCTGGATCGTCGAAGACTTGGGCTCCACCAACGGGACCTGGATCGATCGCGCCCGCATCACCGGCCCGACGGTGCTCGAGCTCGGCAGTCCGCTGCGGATCGGCCGCAGCGTCTTCGAGCTGCGGAAGTGACCGTGACCGACCCCACTTCCACACCTGACCCAACCGGTGACGCTGCGGAGTACGTCTTGCGCTATGCCGCCCGCAGCGATGTGGGACTCGTGCGTTCTGGCAACGAAGATTCCGGCTACGCCAGCTCCACGATGCTCATCGTCGCGGACGGAATGGGCGGGCACGCGGCCGGTGAGCTGGCTAGTTCCACAGCCATCGCGATGCTCGCGGAACTCGACCTTGAGCCTCCCGGCAAGGACATCGGAGCGGCACTCACGTCAGCCGTCGAGAACACGCACGCTGAGCTAGCCGAACTCGCCAAAGAGTCACCCGACTACTCCGGGATGGGAACGACTCTCACTGCAGTAACGTGCGCCGAGAATCGCTTGCACGTCGTACACGTGGGCGATTCGCGGGCCTACCTGATGCGTGGCGGAGCTGTTCGGCAGCTGACCCGCGACGATTCCTATGTTCAGCAGCTCGTCGACAGAGGCGACATCACTGAAGAAGAGGCCGAACATCACGACAAACGCAATCTCTTGACGAAAGCGCTCGATGGGATCCACCCGATCGAGCCAGTGTTGTCGGTGCGCGAGGTTCAAGCCGGCGATCGCCTGCTGCTGTGCTCCGATGGTCTGTCCGGAGTCGTGCCGCGCGAGGAACTCGGGCTTGGGCTACAAATGGCCGACCCCACTGCCGCTGTCACCTACTTGGTGGACAGGGCCTTAGAGAACGGCGCGCCCGACAACGTGACGTGCGTGGTGGCTGATGTGGTTGCGGTGGGGGTCGGTGACCGGCGCCGGGAGACTCGCACACCCGTCGTCGTAGGGGCGGCAGCTGAGCCGCGGAACCGGTCGCGCCTACCCAGTCTTGACTTTCCGGCCGACGCTCAACCGGACCCCGCAGCTGCCGATGTGACCGCGCCCTTGACCGCGATCACCGAACCGGTTGGACTCAATGCTGAACAACCGTCGCCTCGGGTTGGTTTGCGAGCCGGAATCGCCGGCGGCATCGCTTTGCTCGTTGCCTTAGCCGCCATCGGCGGATTCCTCCTGTTCGCGAACACCCAGTACTACGTGGGCAGCGACAACGGAACGGTGGCGGTCTACCGCGGGGTCCCGGTCGGGTTCGGGGAGCACGGGCTCGCGAGGCCCGTGGCAGACACCGACATTGTCGTTGGTGAGCTGCCGTACTTCTGGCAAGAACGCGTCAACGAATCTATTCCCGCGGCGGATTTCGCTGCCGCTACGGCGATCGTCGACGAGTTGACGCTCGAACGCGACAAGTGCCAGCGACCACGGACGCCGGTAGGCTGCCCGCCACGCCCCGCCGAACTACAGAACGAGCCACCGGGCGAATCTGATCCTGCTGTCGAGGGGGCAATCGCACCAGCGGGAGTCACGCCATGAGCGCGCCCACCGCTCCTGCGGATTCTGCTGAGAACACGCGATCGGTTCGGGTCCCCAACCGCCGCAACACCGAGCTGATGTTGCTGATTCTGGCGGCAATCATTGGGCTCTACGCCTATATCAACGTCGATCTCGCCATCAACGGGACAGTACCGGCGAACATTGCCGTCATCGCGGCTGTGTACGCCGTAGTCCTGATAGCAGCCCACTGCGCTGTGCGTTTTTTCGCGCCGTACGCCGATCCCTTCCTGCTACCGAGTGCAGCATTGCTGAACATGATCGGCCTGGCGATGATTCATCGCCTCGACTTGGCCGCCGAACAGTCCGCTGCCCGCAACAATGCAACTGCCCCCACGCCTGACGTCGTCGCCCAGTTGACGTGGATGGCAGTCGCCGTGGGGCTGTTCATCGTGGTGATCCTGCTGGTGCGCGATCACCGTCGGCTGCAGCGGTACACCTACACAGCGTTTGTGGCGGGCGTTGTCTTGCTGCTGTTGCCCTTGCTGCCCGTGATTGGTGCCACCGTCAACGGTGCCACGTTGTGGATTCGCATCGGTCCGATGAGCTTCCAGCCGGGGGAGATCGCCAAGATCCTGCTCACCATCTTCTTCGCCGGGTACTTGGTCACCAAACGCGACACTTTGGCCATCGTGCGTCACAAGGTCTTGGGCGTGGGACTGCCGCGTGGTCGCGACTTGGGGCCGATTCTGGTTGCCTGGCTGATCAGCATGGGGATCTTGGTATTCCAAAGTGACCTGGGTACCGCCCTGATGTTCTTCGGCCTGTTCGTGACTTTGTTGTATGTCGCCACCGGCCGGCGCAGTTGGATCGTGATCGGGGCCGTGCTATTCGGGATTGGTGCGTTCATCGGCTACCAGCTTTTCGGGCACGTGCGCTTGCGTGTCCAGGTGTGGCTCGACACGTGGACGTACGCCAATGACCAGGGGTACCAGATCGCCCAGTCCCTGTTCGGGCTGGCCAACGGCGGCATTTTCGGCACGGGATGGGGTGACGGTTACCCCCAGTTCGTACCATTCGCGAAGACCGACTTCATCACCGCCGCGCTCGGCGAAGAACTCGGAACGACCGGATTCATGGCGATTCTGCTGATCTACGGCATCATCATCGAACGAGGTTTGCGCACCGCGATTGCCTGCCGCGACCCGTTCGGCAAACTGATGAGCGTGGGATTCGCCGTCATCATCGGGCTGCAAATGTTTGTAGTCATCGGCGGCGTAACGCGACTCATTCCTCTGACTGGACTGACCACCCCGTTCTTG
>CBFGTA010000115.1:0-6503 GCA_965651595.1 uncultured bacterium
GACCTAGTCGTGTCGTTCGCGATGGGGTATTGGGGATCTGACTCGACCGGCACGGCGCTCTCCGATTCCCAGCGTTGGAACACGAATCAGCCACCTGGACCGAACCCGCAGCAACCGCCCCTATCCAACTGGTGGACCCCGGGCGGTCTTCCCGCCTACGGTGCCGCCTGGTCATCCCCGCCCCAGTTTGACCGGTTCAACGTCTACCAGTACGGAACCCAATCCACCGGCACGAGCTACGGAATGAGCTTGGGAGATCGCTTCTCGCCAGACGGTACGCAGAACCCCGAACTCGGCGTCACCAATATCCCAGATGGTGACATCTACGGGACTTGGCAAGTCGAGTTGCTCGCTAACCACGGCTGCGCTGACGCAACTGCGTTGGCTCCCACATCCGGTCCCGCAGTTGGGGGCCAGGAAATTGCAATTTCTGGCCGAAACATCTACCCAGGAGCCACTGTGACGGTCGGAGGCAAACCCGCCACCAATGTGCGCGTGACTCTTGACCCCGTCACCGGAGTCTCGACCGTCAAAGCGGTGACACCTTCGGGTGGGTCCGGGAACGTGCCCGTCGTTGTGACCAACACCTATTCCGCGCTGCCCAACAGCGGGGACGCGAGCACAGTTCCCACTTCCTACCACTACATCGGCGTACCTCCCAAGCCGCTACCGGCTTGTACAGCAACTGCTGTTGGCGTGCGCAAGAAGAAGAAGTTCCCGGTGCGGAAGAAGGTGCGACTCGTCAAGAAGGTCCGCACCCAGGCTGGCTGTGCAGTCACAGTGCGGACCAGCGTCAAGCCCAAGAAGGCGGCCAAAGTGCGGGTGCCATCGGCCAACGGGCCGGTTCGGGTCCGGGCCAAACGCAAAGGCAAGGTAGTCGTGCGAGCGGTCATCGATGGTCGTGTTGTTTGGTCTCGTACCTGGAGAGCCACTCGCTGACGGGTCGAACCAGTCTCGGCGGCGAGGAGCTGTTCACGATTACCTGCCGACAAATTGCCCCCCGACAAGGTCGAGCCAATCACCGCCAGGAGGCTCTCAACAGGCCATCCTTAGACCGTGGCAGGTGACGAGTCCCCAAGCGAGGCCAAACGGGCCGAGGAGAACGATGTCATCGGACGCGTACCCGAGGCTCACCGGTCGCGGAAGCACTCGAAGAGGTCGCGTCAGCGCGAGTTGATCGAAACCAGCCTCGAACGCCGCCGCCGACTCAACGCGCTCTATCGACGTTGGTCGGCGTACCCGATGTACCTGTTCAGCATCGCCTTCCTGGTGGGCCTAGTCTTGGCGCTTGACGTCGGTGATCGCGAGGCCGTGCACGCTGGCACGCAGATCATGACAGTGTGCTGGATGGCATTCATCGCAGATTACGTGATCGGACTCTCGCTCGCGGACAACATCCCGCGATATGTGCGCACTCACGTGTTTCAGCTGATCGCGATCGTCTTCCCGCCGCTGCGTATCGGCTTGGTGCTGGTGGCCTTCTTGAGGTTGTTCAAGGGCGGAAAGCAGTCACTGGCGCAGAACCTGCCGATCTTTGCCTTGTACCTCACCACGATCACAGTGGTTGCTGGCGCTGTGTCGGTGGTGTATTTCGAACGCCAGAATCCTGACGCCAACATCACGTCGTTGGGTATTGGCTTGTGGTGGGTAATGGAGACGATCACCACTGTCGGCTACGGCGACTACTACCCCATCACGCTCGGCGGTCGGATCGTCGCAGTGATGCTCTTCTTGGGTGGGATCGGCTTGCTGTCGGCGGCGACGGCGACCTTGGCGCAAAGGGTGCTGGCGGGCGACCAACGCCGCAAGATGATCGCCCAAGGCCAGGAACTTCTCGAGGATGTCCGGAAGACCGAGGAGGGACAGGAGCAAGCAGAAGCCCACCAGGTTGCGCTCAAATCCGAGGTGGCCCAGCTGCGAGAGCAGGTTCGCGCCCTCACCGAGTCCATCGGCGAGCTGGCCCGTTCTGGAGCTGTCGCACCGAATGCTGATGTCGAGAATCACTCGGCCCCCCGCCGAGAAGGCCCAGAAGGCGAGGCCGGACCGTGAAGGCAACATCGACAGGCATCGCCGAAGAAGACGCTCGGCTACTGGAATTTGAACGGTTGTGGTTTCGTCGCCGGGGCGACAAGGAGGCAGCCATCCGTGACACGTTTGGCATCTCAGTGACGCGCTACTACCAGCGGCTGCTGGCCATCATCGACACTCCCGAGGCCTTAGCGCACGACCCGAACCTCGTGTCTCGCTTGCTGCGTGTGCGGGAGCAGAATCGTGCCTTGCGTGATCGCCCGTGGGTCGATCGGTCAAACCAGGGTTGACAAAGGCGGATGTTCGACGCCGTTAATGGGGTGGGTTGTCGGGCGATATCCGTCAGGGGCGACCGCGTACTGAGTGAGGCTCCTCGACAAGTGCTCGTGTGCGCCCGCTGAGGTGCGTCGCAGGGCGGCGTACATCACCTCCGATGCCATCGGCCCGAGGCGCAGTTCGTCGTGGTGTCGATGGACACGCACACCCAGGTCCACCTGGGCGAGCGCTTGCGGGCCGTGTCGGTCGATGGTGTCAATCAGTAGACCAGTGTCGACCCCGTAGCCGGCCGGGAACGACAAGTCTTCTAGGAGGCAGCGGCGGGCAGCGTACTCACCAGCTAGGGGCTGGATCACGCCAGCCAACTCGGGTCGGATGAGGTTGAGTAAGGGGCGGGCAGCCAGCTCAGTAACCCGACCTCCCCCAGCGGGTCGGAAGGTTGCCCCGTCCACCAGGGGCCGCTCGTAGAACGCCTTCACCAGTTGCACTGTGTCGTCGACGAGTAGCGGGCCGACCAGCGCCGTGATGTAGTCGGCGGTGAACGACTTGAGGTCGGCATCGATGAACACGACCAGGTCGCCGGTGGTGGCAGCTAGTCCCCGCCACATAGCGTCGCCCTTCCCGGCGGCCGGAGGAACCTCGGGAAGGATGTCGTCGCGGTGGATCACTCGCGCGCCAGCAGACCGAGCGATTTCACTCGTGGCATCTACCGATCCCGAATCCACCACCACCAAGTCGTCGACAAGGCCGGAACCGGTGGGCTTGCAATGGCTCTCAACAATCGTCTCGACGATCGCACCCACAGTGGCCTCTTCATTGAGGGCGGGAAGAATCACCGTCACCGTCAGACCGGACTGCCGCTTGTTTTCGGCCACGAGGCGAATCGGCCAGTCGGCACATCGGCTCGTGCGCTCGCTCAACAGAGCCTGAGCGTTGCTGTCCACCCGCAGTCCTTTCGGAGACAAATTCCTCCCGCAATGGTCGCAAGTGAAGGAGTCCCGGCCGGAGTCGGGTCGAGAAATCAGCCAACATCGGGCGACTCAGGTACCACGCGTGCCAGAATTGGTGTGCCGTCAGTCAACTGCCTGTCGTAAGATAGGCTCTCAGTGCGCGCAGGTGAAGTTCCCGCTTCGGCTCGCGGCTCACAACTGAATACCGCTCATCCAGAGGGGCAGAGGGAACGGCCCGATGAAGCCCCGGCAACCATTTGATTCACGTCCGTCAGTGTCTCCGTCGTGAGACGCGCAGCGGCCTCACGAATCAAACCGGTGCCAATTCCGACCCAATCAGCTCATGAGGAGCTGACATGGGGTAGATGAGGAGAGAGGCCTCAATTATGACGATTACCCAGACTGTAGACACTTCGTGTCTGTCGATCGAACCACTCGATTTCGGTCCCGCTCAGGCGTTGGTGTGCCGCGAATGTGCTGCGACCTACGACTTGGGCAGCACCTATGCCTGCATCGACTGTTTCGGTCCCCTCGAAGTCAAGTACGACTTCGGGAACGTGACACGAGAATCCATCGAGTCGGGCCCCCAATCCCTGTGGCGCTATTCAGCCTTGCTCCCAGTGAGTTCCCGAGCGGTGGATGAGCCCAACCTGGCCCCCGGGTGGACGCGACTTCTGCGATCCCACCAGCTCGCCGATGAACTCGGATTGTCGGCGCTGTGGGT
Source organism: uncultured bacterium (assembly GCA_965651595.1). Classification (GTDB taxonomy): domain Bacteria; phylum Actinomycetota; class Actinomycetes; order S36-B12; family UBA10799; genus CBFGTA01. The sequence continues at coordinate 3,979 of CBFGTA010000115.1, forward strand.
CAAGGACGACTCTGGCAATCCGACGCACTCTTTCAAGGACCGCGTCGTAGCAGTCGCCCAAAGCGCCGCCCGCCGTCTGGGTTTGACGACCCTATCGTGCGCCTCAACAGGCAACCTGGCGCACGCCGTGGCGGCGGCTGCTGCCCGGGCTGGCCAAGACTCCGTGGTCATCATTCCGCACGATCTCGAAGACGGAAAAACCGTCACAACGGCCTGTTACGGGGGCCGCCTGCTCGCCGTCGAAGGCAACTACGACGACGTCAACCGACTCTGCTCCGAGCTGATCGGTGACCCGCTCACCAATGACTGGGGATTCGTCAACGTCAACCTGCGGCCCTACTATGCCGAAGGCTCAAAGACCGTCGGATACGAGATCGCCGAACAGCTCGGCTGGCGCTTGCCGGACCAAGTCGTGATCCCTATCGCGTCGGGGGCACTGCTCACGAAGGTCGACAAGGCCTTCCGTGAACTCATTGCCCTCGGACTGGTACCCGCCAAGGATTACCGGATCTTCGGCGCCCAGGCGACGGGTTGTTCTCCGGTTGCTCAAGCTTTTCATGCTGGCCACGACGTGGTGCGACCGGTGAAGCCTGCCACGATCGCCAAGTCCTTGGCAATCGGGAACCCAGCCGACGGGCCCTACGCTCTCGATGTTGTGCGGCGCACCGGCGGGTCAATCGCGTCCGTCACCGACGACGAGGTCGTGGACGGGATTCGCCACCTCGCGCGAACTGAAGGCGTATTCGCCGAGACTGCGGGCGGGGTAGTTGTGGCCAGTCTCAAGCAGCTCATCGACGATGGCAAACTTGATCGGGATGCCGAGACGGTGATCCTCAACACGGGAGAAGGCCTCAAGACCCTGGACGCGGTGATCGGCCAGGTGGGAGTGTCGGCAACAATACGACCACAGGTTGATGATGTTCGGGAGGCTTTGCAATGAGTGAACAGGTATCCGTGCGTGTCCCTACTATTCTGCGCACCTACACCGGTGGGCAGGCCGAAGTGGCCGTCGACACGGCAGCCACCGGGGCTGGTGCCACGCTCGCTGGCGTGTTGGAGGCCCTCGAGTCCTCCTACCCCGGAATCCGGGCACGAATCCTGGATGACGCCGGAGCCTTGCGCCGATTCGTCAACGTCTATGTCGACGACGAAGACGTTCGTTTTGCGGGCGGGCTCGATACGCCAACTCCGGCGGGTTCGAGTGTGTCCGTGATCCCGGCCGTTGCGGGGGGCTGATCCGAGCGCCGGTCGACTCACATGGACCCCAGGCCCACACTCAAGTCGGTGGCCGCTCAGGCCCACGTCTCGGTGTCTACGGTCTCGGCGATCCTCAACGGGACTGGCCGCTTCAGTGAAGCAACCCGCCGGGCAGTCGAGGAGGCCGCCCGGCAGCAGGGCTATCGGCCGCACGCCGTCGCGCGACGATTGCGTTCCGGGCAGTCGCGCCCCATCGTTGGTGGCTATTTTTCGGGGCTCTTGGACGATTCAAACGATGGCTCCCCCAAGGCCTACTGGCAGCGAGTCGTCTACACCCTGGTCACAGAACTGTCGCAACAGCACATCGACGTGCGGGTCTTTGATGGTGATGCCGACCTCGCTCTGGTCATGGAGCTGGACGTTATCGTTGCCGCCTACCCCAGTGTTGACGATCTGCAGCGGCTCGTGCGTCGCGGATTCCGCGGACGATTCGTGGTCGCTTGCATCGAGAAGTTTGATGTCCCCGATGACATTCCTGTCACCTGGGTCACTGGCCCAGTCGGCGATGCCATCTTCGAATTGCTCGACCACATAGTTGACTGCGGATTTGACCGACCGGCGTGGATACTTGAGCCGTTGCCGATGATGCCGGTCGACTCACTCTCCGACGCCTACTGCAGTTGGTGCGCGTCGCGTGGAAGACAGGGCATCATCTCGCAGGGGCCCTTCAGTGCGGAGTCGGTCGATGCGGTACTCGCCGCAGGGGCCGACTCGCTGGTGCTCAATGTGGACGACTCGGGGCCAGCTGCCTCGGTCGTCGGCGAGGTCTTGGACCGTCGCGGCCTCAGGGTGCCCGCAGACATCGCCGTCGCGGTCATCGGTGAAGATCTCGCCATCCCAGTCGTGGGCGTGCCGATGACAACGCTGACCTGGGAGGCGCGCAAAGCTGCAGTGGAGGTGGCGGCCATGGTGAGTGGGGCGTTGAGCGGCGGGCCCTTCACCGACACTGAATTGACCTGGACCGTCCACCGCCGACAATCAACGAACCCGGGTTGAGCGCGAGCCCACCATCCGACCCGCAGCTATCGAGTGTTGGGGTGGAACGTTCCAGCGAAATGCTAGAACGTTCCACTGGATGAGTCTGCGGATTGGATCTTGTAGGGCCGCGGCCAATGAACTTATAGTCGCCGAGTGATACGTTCCCCCCGCATCTCACGTCAGCGATCGTTAGTGTTCCTGGTCTTCGCTGCGGCGGTGAGTGCGGTGTTGCTCGCCAGCCTGCTGAGCTCGGCCCCGTTCACTGCGACCGCTACTGCCGGTCAGGCCGA
>CBFGTA010000116.1:0-6477 GCA_965651595.1 uncultured bacterium
CGCTACCGCTATTGCTGTGTTCAGTTCTGCTGATCTTTTCGGCAGGAGTGATCGTTGCCGGAGCAGTGGCAGTCTGGCGCCACCTCCACCGAAGCCGGACTGCGAGCGAGCGCTTGCGGGTTACTGTCCGGGCCGTAGGCCAGGAGCATCCGACGATCGATGGACTTTGGGTAGTGCCCGACGATCATCGGGCTTCGGTGTACTGCCTAGCAGGTCGGGAGCCCGCCATCGTCATCACCGCAGCAGCTTTGGAGTCGTTGAGCCCAGCGGAGTTGGTCGCTGTTGTCGCGCATGAACGTGCCCACATTACGGGACGACATCACGCCATTTTCGCTATCGCGGATGCTCTACGCGACTGCTTCGGCATCTTGCCTGTTTTCCGCATAGGGCGCGCAGAGATTCAGCGACTCCTGGAATTGGCCGCCGATGATGTGGCCGTCCGCCGCACCGACCGCTACACGGTTGCTAGGGCCATGCTCGCTGTTGCTGGCGGGTACGTCCCGCATACGGCGGTTGGAGCGTCAGGCTCACAACCGGTTGCTCGGATTGAACGACTCGTTACCGCGCCGGACCAACGCCGCCAGCCGCGGGCCACCTTGACGGTGGTAGGGCTGGCCATGTTCGGGATGTTGCCGTGGGCTGTAGCTGGGATTGAGCGCCTGGCCGCGACGCACGTAATGGCATGCATGTGGCATGGGTAGAGCGCAGACTCTTGCGCCACTGGCGACCTCTGGTTCACGCGCATGGATTCGATCAAGAAGGGGTACTTGCGGGACCTGACCAAGTGGCGGGTGAGTCGGCATAGCTATACCTGTCGAGACCTGTTCTAATGGCGCAATGGTAACCAGCTTCTGCCGTCGAAGCCTCGGCGCAACAATCGCTGTCACAGTGTTGTCCGGGGGGTTGTGGGCCGCCGCATCCACCCCTGCGTCAGCAACGCCCAACTCAGCCGGAACCCCAACCAAACAGGCCGGCGTTACTCGTATCGTGTCGGATGCGGCCACGGCTCAAGTTGGGCCCAAGCGAGCCTCCCACCAGCCGAGCAGGAGTCAGCATCTGGTCATCCGCGGCAATCAGGCTGGGAAGAATTTCCGCGGTCAAGATCTCAAACACGCTGTGATGACTCAGGCCAACCTCAAGCGAGCCAACTTCCGCAACGCAAACCTGCGCTACGCCGACCTGCGCAACGCCAAGCTGCAGAGGGCTGACTTCAGGGGTGCTCGTCTCAACGGCGCGCTCCTCGATGGCGCCAACGTCAATGGCGCAAACTTCAAGGGCGCCAAGCTGACCAATGCCGGTCTTCGTGGAGTGACTGCACGTAAGGCCAACTTCGTCGACGCCCAGATGAAGCATGCCAATGCCACTGCCGCAGTATTCAATGGGTCCAAGGTTGCGCGAATATCAGCTTCCAACGCAACTATGATCGGCGCGAGCTTCCAGAACGTACGCGGCAAGGACGTCAACTTCACCAACGCCAACATGCAGGGAGCGAGCTTCCAGAGTGCGCGGGTGCCAGGATCGAACCCGGCTACTCCACCCCCGCCCTTTGGGCCGAGCACCAAGCCCAAGCCGACGAGTTTGTTCGTGAACACCAACTTGTACGGAGGGACGCTGACCGGCGCCAATCTGCGCAATGCCAACGCCAACAACATCGAAATCGGAAGTGCCTTCGCGATGGGTGCCGACTTGCGGCGAGTGATCCTGTACGGGGCAACCCTCAACGGGGCGTTGCTGCAGGGAGCGAACTTGTCCGGGGCCTTCATGCTCGGGTCGCTGCTGGAAGGTGCTGCCCTGCAGGAGGCAAACTTGGCCAATGCCGACTTGCGGTACGCCATTCTGATCGGCACGAACTTCGCTGGCGCTACCTTGACGGGGATCAATGCCACTGGAGCTTCCTGGTACAACGTGACCTGCCCGACTGAAATCGTGCAGAACAGCCCCTGCTAGAGGAGCTGGTAACGCGCCGAGGGCCCCACAGTGGGAAACTGTGAGGCCCTCGGTGCGTTGAATCGCTGCCCGATGTCCGTTGGCCGCAGCCAGCAGCAAGCTGACAGCCGGGTCGGTAGCACCCGACAGCGGACTCGGCGGTTCTAGCGCAGCCGGTAGGCAGCCAGCACCAGGCCGCTCCGCTCGGACGTCTGGTAGCCGCCGCTGAGAACTAGTGACGACGCTGAACGCCAAGCCATTCCATTCACCTGGGCCGCAGTATCCATCGTGGTAGAGATCATCCCGCGGTTGCCGAAACTGCGCACGAACTTGCCCTTTGGTGTGATCTTGGCCAGCAAGAAAGCAGTGGACTCAGGCACGGGGTCGAGGAACGCCATGCCAGCCGCGTAGATGTTTCCGCGAGAATCCAGCAGCACTGACCGAGCGCCATCAGAGACACCCACTCGCGGCCCGCGGCGAACCATGCCGTTCTTGCCGAAGCTGCGGTCGACTTTGCCGTTGGCCTTGAGGCGGAAGACGGTGAAGGCCGTGACGTCAACGGTGCCGCTGCTCGCCGCAATGACCAGGCGGCCGGCACTATCTTCGGCAGCCTCACGCAGTTGAGTCGACGACTTCACCGTCAGGCTCACTTTGCCCTTCTTGCCGAACTTCTTGTACAGCTTGCCGCGGTTGTTGACGACGGCTGCCGCCCCGCGGTAGGCGTTCTGCCCGGTTCGGTAGCCGGTGATCAAGATCGTGCCATTGGAGCGAACCAGGATCGAACGAGGATCGAACAGGCGGTTGCCCCAGCGGATGGTCGTCCGGCCCTTCGAACCGAAAGTCTTGTCGAACTTTCCTTTGGGGGTAAGGCGAACGATTGCCGCTCGGCAATCCTGCGGATCCCAACTGATGTATCCGCATTCGGGTCCCGTCGTGCCGGTGAACAAGATGCGCCCTTGCTGATCGATGCGGACAATCTCTGTTCCCGAGAACCAAATATCGTCAGGGAACGCGACTCGCTTGACACCGTTGGCGCCAAATCCCTTGTCACGCTTGCCGTTGGGGCGGTAGCGCACCACGATAGCGACGGTCTTTTCGGAGTCGGCAAACCGTGATCCGACCTGAACGATCTTCCCGTCGGGCTGCACCGTCAGCGAATACGGGCGGAGGGTCACGCCGGGTTCGCTCACGCGGGCGACGCCGTTGTTGCCGAACGACGTGTCGCGCTTGCCGTTGGGGTGGAACCGGACGACACCAAACGATGAAGGGCTGCCCAAGCTGGTGCTCACGACGAGTTTCTCCCCCTGTCGGGCCACATTGTCCCCGTAGGTGTCCTCGCCGCCAATTTGCTGGTCGACGATGCCTCCGGAACCGAATCCGGGATCGAGGCCGGCTTGGTCGCCAGCGACGGCTGGTGCAGCCATCAGTCCAAGCGTTAGTGATGTCATTGAGGCAACGGCAATGATGGGTCTGAGCTTTCCCACGGGGCTCCTTTGGGTCGGCGACTTGGATTGGTGTACAGGGGGTGCGGTGAGATCTTGACATACTCTCCACCTGATAGCGACCGCACGGCCGCCAAGTTGACTGAATGATTCAGTGAATTCTTGATGAGCATCGGGCACATCCGAGGGACGGAGCAGCCATTAGTGTGGCGGTCGTCGCTGGGCCCGGTTTACTTGATGTTCAGGTGCTGGAATAGTCCCAGAACTGTAGCCAACGGATCGACGAAAAGATTATGAGAGTGGCTGCGTAGAGCAGGAGCAAGATGAGAACACCAATCAGCGTGACTCGCAGACTTGCACCGTCGATTGGGTCGAGCCAGCGCCGAAAGGCACGGGTGGCTAGTGGCATGAGAAGCCAGGTGAGCAAGGCTGTGCTGCAAATCTGGCCGATCCACAAGTCGATTCCCGGTGTGGCGCCCAGACCATCAAGAATCGGGTTCAGGAACCGCGACAGGATCATGACGGTGGGGTACAGGACCAGCAGCAGCACCATCGCAACTTTCCACTGCGGTGTGACACTTGCCTGGTCGCCCTGAAAGCGGACGATCGACCCGAAGGGCGTGCTGCGGGTGAATTGTTCGAAGTCGTGGTCGAGTGTCGATCGCAGACGGGGTAGCAGATGCGAGCGGTCCCGTGAGGTTAACCAATGCGTGAGGTCCTGATCGCTCTCGAAACGAACGATTGAGATCCACAGGTTGCGGACCTTGCCCGGTGGAAGCAGCACACCCCCTTGGTGCCCTGGGAACCGTCGGCCTGCATCACGCAGATCCTGTTCGACTTCCACGAATTCGTCGACATGCTGCGGCTCCACTTCGTGCATGAAGACGCCTACACCACTGGGAGGGCGTTCCCCTTCCACGAGAACGATTGGCGGTGCCGACTCGATGACACCGAGGCGGTCCCCCTCGGCCAGCATGTCTGCGCGTTCCGGTGAGTTGAGCCAGGAGCGCAGTTTGCGCTCTGACGAGAACGTGACGGCCGCCGCCCAGTCGTCTTGATCGGGGTCGGGCGTGGTTGCAACCGATTCGACGAAGCCTGGTTGTTTCGCGGCCAGAGAGTCGAGGTTGTTCTGCCAGTTCAGCACATCCGCGCGTCGTTCGGGATCGACTCGGAACGCGGCGATAAACGTTGCGTTGCGGGGCATGGGAATGTCTCCAACAAATCGGGACTAGGAGTTGGTGCGCAACTTGCGACCGCGCACGTAGGTTTCGGTAAGGGCTGCTTCGCGCACCGCCATGAGGACAGTGAACAACAAAGCGTCTCTCGCGACTCCCGGGTCGCTGGGCCGAGAACCCCAGGTCAGCGAATTTTCGAGCAGGTGCCAACGTGATGGATCGATGACGACGAAGTCTGCCTCCTTGCCCACATCGAAGTTCCCGATGCGGTCCTCCAGGTCCAAGGCCCGAGCTCCCGCCAGCGTGCCAGTGAACAGGAGTTCGGCCGGATGCAACGACAGGCTGGCGTCACCTGGTTCGGAAATGTGGACCTTGAAGCAGGCGTTGAGTACTTGCGGAATGAACCACTCGTCGCCAGCACAAAAGTCACTGCCGATCGCGACGTTGACACCGGCCGCTGTGGTTCGTTTCCACGGCATCGTTCCTGATCCCAAGAACAATTGAGAAACCGGACAGTGGGCGATGGATGTTTGGGTTTCGGCCAGGCGAGCGAGTTCGACGTCTTGACAGTGAACCGCGTGGGCCATGACCGACCGGCGGCCTAAGAATCCTGGCCCCCCGCGCCGCGAGCCGGGCAAGAACTTCCCGTCGTAGGTGTCGAGGTAACTGCTGACGTCGAACAGGCGCTTGACAGTGTCGATCTCACCAGTACCCGGCCGATTGTTCTCGTTGAGGTGGGAAGTGAAGTAGACGCCCTTGTCTCTGTATTCCTCGTAGAGTTCCCCGAGTGCGCCCAATGTCTGGGGGGTGACTGACAGGCTGAAGCGGGGGACCACCGCCACCTGCTGCAGGGCATTCCGACGATCTTCGGGGTCCAGTGGATGCCACTTTTCGATCTCGGCCCGCGTGAGCTCGATTGCCTCAGACTCGGACGTCAACAATGGCGTGGCCGCTTCCGGGCCAGTCGTCATCACTGTTCGTCCGGCAATGATCCGCAGCCCCCTTTCGCGGGCAGTCTCGAATAGCAGGTCCTGCGCAACAGGGAACTGGGAACCGAAGATCAGGCCGGTAGTTGTACCAGCCGTGATCATTCGGTCACACCATTCGTTTGCGGCACCGCGCGCGAAATCTGGATCCGCGAGCTTGGCCTCCGACGGGAAAATGCAGTTGGTGAGCCACTCCAGAAGTTGCCCACCACCGTAGGAGTCGATGCTGTTGACCTGCGGGAAGTGCATGTGAGTATCAATGAAGCCCGGGAGTATGAAGCTGTCCGGATGGTCTGTGACGGCCACGTCCGCGAACTCATCGGGCAGGTCTGCGTAGGGCCCACACCATTCGATGATGCCGCTGTCGTTGACGACGAGTCCACCGTCAGGGAAGTGGGCAAGATTGTCGGGGGCATCTGCGACCAGCGGAGACTCGCTGATGTGGAAGATTGTTCCCCGATGGACAGTACTCACACTGGGCCTCCGGACGTATCGCCTGCGATTTGGATAGTTCCCACGGTAGCGAAAATCCCCGTGCTCTGCGCAACGTCCGGTGGAGGTGCCTGCCGCTGCAGGCGTCGGGAGGCCGTAGCAGGGCCGGATGGTTCGGGCCCGCTAGGGATAACTACGGCGGGCAGTTATCAGCAACCGTCTTGGTGTCGCCCGGTGGCGTCCAAAGAGTCCAGCCAACTGCCCCAACTACCGGGTGCTGTAGGCGGCCATAATCAGGCCGCTGGTGTCGAGGCTGGCATAGCCACCGCTGAGGACGACTGAGGTTGCTGACCGCCATGCCATTCCATTCATTTGTGGCGCCACCTCGAAATCAGTTACCTTGACGCCCTTCTTGCCGAAGCTGCGATCCAGTTTTCCGCGGGAGGTGAACCGCGCCACCCCGAATGCGTTGGGTTGCCCTGCTGTGGCGCTCACGACGAGCCCCTTTACCTTGCC
>CBFGTA010000117.1:0-6413 GCA_965651595.1 uncultured bacterium
GATCATCATCTCGAGCCACATACGTTCGAAATCGCCACCACTCGAAGCTGCGAGCTCGTTCATTTGCTCGTCGGTCATCATTCCGTGCTCGGCCGGGTCTCCGCCGTGGCCGCCATGCCCACCTTCGGTCGGCACCTCGGCGCCCCACTGGTTCAGCCACGACTGCAGCTGGGCGATCTCAGGGCCCTGAGCGGCCTCGATTTGCTGAGCGAGGTCGAGCAGCTCCTGGTTGGTCGAGCGGTCCGGAACGAGTTCGGCCATCTCGATGGCTTGCTCGTGGTGCGGGATCATTTCTTGGGCGAACGTGACGTCCGCCGTGTTGTGCGGACCGTCGTTAGCCGCGACCGACGCCGATGGAGTCGGTGCTGGTGAACTGCTGCTGGTGCAGGCACTGACCGCCAGGACTGCAGCTGTGGCTGCAGCTCCTGCGACGAGCAAACGGACTGCACGATGGTGTGCACTAAACATGGGTACTTCCTTTCGTGAGCTGTAGTGGGGATGAGATTTGAGGGATCTTTACGGGCTCCGCGGCCCGCGTTGCGGTGGACGGCAATGACAGCGCCAATGCGAGCGTTCCAACAGCGCTATGCCGCAGTGATCGCTCACAACCTCAGTACGGATAACTCACTCAGGGCTCGGGGTCTCACAGAATTCGCTCGCGACCGTCTCGGCCACAGCAACGGGCTCGGTTCCGGCAGTCGGTGTAGCCAGCTCGGGCGGCGTCGCCACACCGCGACCGCGAGGAGTAAGACACCCACACACACGGCAGCCGTGCCAGCCCCATCGAACTGACACATTCCGCTCAGACCGTGATGACCGAGTTGGTTGTGGTCGATGTTTCCGCTGGCGTGCGGGGCCGCGGCGACGACCGGGGAGCTTCCGGCGCCTCCTACCTTGGTTGTGGCTGCAGCGTGGTGGCTGGTCGCGGCGACCGCAACTGTCGGCCCTCCAGTCGAGTGGGAGTCAATTGCGACGGTCACCGTGTGCATCAGCAGGAGCGCCGTAGCAACACCGAGCAGGGAGACAAGTCGCCACCACGGATGGAGCACCGGCCGGTTCATGGGCATAGTCAGCTCCCGACCGTGCACATGCCAAGGTCTACCGACCGACGGTGTTTCATCAGTCGCTCGCAATCCGAACTGGGTGCTCCTTCAGCGCGAGGAACTCGTAGCCGGCTTCGTCGATTGCGTCACGCACATCCGCTTCCAGCAGTGGAGCTGTCGCCTGCACGGTGACCGTCGATGTTCCGTCTGGAACGAGTTCGATCACAACGGATTCGACGGCGGGCAGAGCGTCGAGCTCTTCGCCGACCGCGCGCTCGCAATGGTCGCAGCTCATTCCACTCACATCGACTTGGTAGGTCGTCACAACTACTCCTCCTCGTTGGCTAACGCGGCTTGTCGACAGTGGTTCGTCGCCTGGCTTCGTCGATAGTGGCCCCTAACTCTTGACCAGGCGAGCGATCGCCGCTGATGCTTCCGCGATCTTCTCGGAAGCGCCTTCACCACTGGTGATGGCGTCGTGGACACAGTGGCTGAGGTGTTCGTCGAGCATTCCGAGGGCGAACGAGTCGAGGGCTCGGCGGACGGCAGCCACCTGAGTCAGCACGTCGATGCAGTACTGCTCGGACTCGACCATGCGTTGCAGGCCGCGTACTTGACCTTCGATGCGTCGGAGCCGACGCAGTTGGTCCTTTTGCGAGTCCCGGTACCCCGGTGGGTTGTGCTCCATGCCAAGCATCATACCCCCAGGGGGTATGCGTCGTGCGCGAGGCGGCCGATCACGTTAGGGTCAGAGGGTGTGGTTGGACACGGACCGAGCTGATCGTCTCGGACACGCAGAGGTGATCTTCGCCGAGTTCAAGACGCCTGAGCAGACACTCACGGCCATGACCGGATTGGCTGCGGCCCACCCGGACCACAGCATCCTGGCCACCCGAGTGCCAGCGCAATCGGCGGAGGCACTGCTTGAACACTTCGGGGCCGACGCGACCCATGACCCTGTCGCCCGCACGGTCGTCCTGGCTCGACCGGTAGCCGTGATCGGTGCGGTGGCGATCGTGACAGCGGGCACTTCAGACGAGCCCGTCGCTGCTGAGTGTGCAGTGACCGCTGAAGTAGTGGGGCTGGAAGTGACCAGAATCCGCGACGCGGGTGTCGCCGGAGTACACCGCATCTTGGCGCGCCGTGACCAGTTGGGGGCAGCCGATGTGGTGATCGTGTGCGCTGGGATGGATGGTGCCCTGCCCAGCGTTGTCGGCGGCCTGACTTCTGTACCAGTGATTGCGGTGCCGACGAGCGTCGGGTACGGATCTTCTTTCGGAGGCATCGCGGCACTATTGACCATGCTCAATTCTTGTGCCCCGGGTGTCACCGTCGTCAACATCGACAACGGGTTCGGTGCAGCGATAGCCGCCGCACGAATTGTCGGCACGCGGGAGCGTTCGGATCGGCGGCCAACCTGACATGGACGGTGCCGCGACTTCACGGTTCTTGTACATCGACGCGTCAGCGGGTGTCAGCGGCAACATGCTGCTCGCCGCCCTCCTTGACGTTGGTGTTCCGAGACCAGCGGTCGAGGAGGCGATTCAATCTGTGGTGACTGCTGCCGGGCAGGGCACATCCGGTTCGGCTACTCCACCCGCGATCGGGCTGAATCACTCCGTCGTTCTCCGGGCCGGATTGCGGGCGAGACACATCGAGATAGTGGCCAGCCTGGACCAACCTCATCGCGGGCTGTCGGTGATCGAGGCACTGCTGGAGCAAGCGGCGGGACTTCCCGACCCGGTGAAGCACATGGCTTGTGGGGTGTTCGGGCGCCTCGCCGTGGCCGAAGCGGCCACCCACGCAATACCCGTCGACGAGGTGAGATTTCATGAGGTTGGGGCCCTCGATGCAATTGCCGACATCGTGGGAGTGTGTGCCGGTGTCAACTTCCTACGTTCGCGCGACCCCAGCACCGAGATGCGCATTACGGGATCACGCCTTGGCATCGGGTCGGGTGAAGTGAGAGCCGAGCACGGGGTTTTGCCAGTCCCAGTTCCGGCCGTCACCCAACTGCTTACCGCCGCCGCACGTGGACGAGTCCCGGTAACGACGGTGGGCATCGCTGGTCACGAGGCGTGCACACCCACAGGCTTGGCGCTCTTGCTCGAACTCGTCGACGATTTCGGCCCAGTTCCCGACGGACGTCTAGAAGCTGTCGGAGTGGGGGCCGGCAGCCGTGACTTCCCGGGGCGAGCAAACGTCGTGCGCATGTTGTACGGAACTTCCGCAGCCGCCGGAAGCGAAACGATCGTGGAAGTGGCGTGCAATGTCGATGATGCAGATCCTCGGATCTGGTCGTACGTCATCGATCGGTTACTTGCCGGTGGAGCGCGGGACGCCTGGGTCGAGCCGATTTGGATGAAGAAGCAGCGACCTGGAGCGCAACTCCGCGCCCTGTGCGACGCCGACCAGGTGGCAACGATGTGGGAGATCGTGCGTCGGGAAACCCCGACTCTGGGCATTCGCGTCACGCCCGTCCAACGCCTCACGAGTCAACGCGACTCCACGACCGTGACGGTGGCGGGACACCCGGTTCGGGTCAAGCGGGGCTGGTCTGGCGCGATCGGGCAGTCCCCCATCGACACTGTGCAAGCTGAGTTCGAGGACGCGGTGGCTGTTGCTCGGGCCACAGGAACACCGGTTCGAGAAGTCATCGAGGAGGCCAACCGACTGGCAGCGTTGCCCGACGGTGGAGTCGCCTGACGGCGGACGGCGCGCAGCACCATCGGGTGACGGCATCACCCGAAGGAGGACGGGTGAGTCCCGGCGATCAACTTGATGAGCACTAATCCCAAGCCTATAGCGAAGCCGATCACTCCCAGGATCACGGAGCGCTTCCAGTAGGTGCGACTGTGCCAGGCGGCGGAGGCTGAGGCCAGACCCAATACGATCGTCAGGCCCACAATCACAACGGTCTCGGTCTGTGCGAACGAAGCATCCAGGAGAGAGCAGGCTCCCACCAGGACCAGGACCACCACCGCGGGAGTAATCGTTGCGGGAATCTCGTTGACTTTGGCGCCGATACCGGCCAGTAGTTGTCGACGTGGCTCCTGGGCGTGAGTGACCAGAACCGACGTCCAGGCCTTAGCGACCACCATCGCGATGACAGTGCAACCCGTCACAAAAATGATGTCCGAGTTGTTGTCGACGATTCCTTTGAGGATCGCTGGCCCCATGACTCCGAGCAGGGTCAGCAAAGACGAAACCGCGAGGTCAAACTGCTTCAACGACGACGCGTCGATACTTGCGGACTTCGAAGCTGCCATGGCCAGAGTCTAGGCAGCGTCCACAAGACACGATCATCGTGGCGAGCGCAGAGGCGCGGATGCCGCGGATCGTCAGGCACCTCACGGGCACGAGCTGACACAAAGTGGTGGCCGCACTACACCGCGTAGACAAAAAATTCCTGTGAGCGTGCATACCTTGAGAATCTCTGGGCATACCGAAGTCATCAGGAATCCGCGGGGGTGAAGCCTGATCAACGACCACCGCGTGGATGGTGCCGAACATCCTTACGGCGGTTGTTGCCACCCGATCGCTAAGTGATCTACTTCTGCCGATCATCCGTGGCCGCGAGGCAGCTATATCCCGATGGGAATGGCATGCCCCGCGGCCACGATTCGTCTAATACCTGCCGCCCTCGCCGTGGCGCGCCCGACACTCCCGGACACGTGGATCATGAAGAATTATTGTGTGACGATCCTCACGCAAGTGTCACCTTGCGCACAGAAAAGGCCTGCTATACGTGATTTCCCTCCAACGCCTCAAGTCAGTACGTATAGTTACAATTTACGAACCAAAATTTCCACTTGGCTACGTTGTGTAGTCGTCGATCGATGGTCTCGCCGTTGGTGTGCGAACCTGCAAGAAAGTTTGACCTAAGCGACTAGTCCTTCTTGCCAGATTCTCGACAAACTCACTTGCAATGACCCGCTAGTGCGCGTAGCTTTGGGGATGTCCGAACGTTACTGCATCCCCCGTCGGTGACGTTCGGACCTTATCTTTTAAGACCCCACGCTAAGGCCCTTAGGGAACAGGACCAAGGGCCTTAGCGCACAGTGAGTTGTCGGCCGACGATTCCGGCCCGCAAGCGGCGTTGTTCGTTCGTTAGCGGCTCGTGAGCGGCTAAGGCTTCGGTGAGTGCTTCTCCCAGATCAGCGACCGGCTGTTCAACCTCGTCGGCGGTGTCGCCGGGGGCCAACTCCCACACCGGAACCACGCACCCGAGGGCTCGGAACGAGCCGGCGTACTTGGTGCCGGGCCCGAGGTGGAGCCGGCCATTCTCCTGCATCCGGGCGAACGCGTCGAGCACGTCGTCCTCAGGATGGGGCAGTACCCAACGCAGATACTCGCGGTTGCCGAGGCGGCACCAGTAGGCCGCAGGTGTGGCTGACAACCGTTGCGTGGGGGTAATGGATTCGTTGGCTCGCTCGATAGCTGCCGTGATCTCCGGTGTGAAGTTTGATCCCGCTTCTGTGCCCGCATCGACCCAGTAGTCAAAGCCCTCGTGAATCGTGATGTCGAGTTCTTCGTCCACGATCAAATCTTGGAGGCGCGGCCCGGGGCCGGGTCGGCTCGTGTCGAGCACTGGGCTACCCGGTGGAAGCGAACGGGCCTCTTCTATGGCGGCAGCGACATCACGGGACACATCCCCCGAAGAACCCTTCAGTTGCAGGCCAGCCATGATGGCCCCATCCGAGCGGTGCAGTGCTGGCCACACCATCGGCAAGACCGTCGCCAACGTGACGGGCCGGTCTGGGTCGTCGTTCAATCGGACGCGGGTTGTAGCCGCAGGAACCAGAGTCGCCATCGCCACCAGGTCGCATTCGCTGGCCAAGCCTTCGAAAGGCCTCACCACCAAGGCGGTTTCGGCACGGGCGGCAGCTCGACCGTGGCAGGCCTTATAGCGTCGGCCCGATCCGCACGGGCACGGCTGACGAGGACCGACCACGGGTACATCGGCGTCTGGGACTGTGGAAGATGCAGGTATGCGGTTCTTGGCCATGAACCGACCCTAGTCTGTGGGAGCTCTCGGTAGAGGGCGCCGGTAGTCCTCAGCGCGACGGTGCTTAAGATGAGCGCGGCGTCAACGCGAAATGCTCGCGGTGCGACAGTGCCGCCCGGCAAGTGTTGGCAGATTGGGAGGAATAGTGAGTACGACAGAGCAAGCCCCGGCGACCCCCACGCCAGCCCAGAGCGCCCGGTTCAGTCTGGGCTATGTCATGTTCCTGTCGCGGTGGCTGCAGGTACCGCTTTATCTGGGCCTGATCGTCGCTCAAGTGGTGTACGTCGTCCATTTCATGATCGAGTTGTGGCACCTCATTACTGACGGCTCTCGCATGACGGCGGAGCAGATCCTGCTCGCGG
>CBFGTA010000118.1:0-6385 GCA_965651595.1 uncultured bacterium
GACGGGAATGGTGACCGCCGCAATGATCTCGTCGATCATGGACGGATCACTCATCCTGGACACTCCACCTTCGGCCCGAATGTCGGCAGGAACACGCTCGAGTGCCATGACCGCAACGGCGCCAGCGTCCTCGGCGATCCGAGCTTGGTCAGCCGTCACCACATCCATGATGACGCCGCCCTTGAGCTGTTCGGCCATTCCCGTCTTGACCGTGCGGGTTCCGCGCTGACCGGTGGCGCCTGTCGATGATCGAGTCACTTCAGTCATGGACACATCGTAGGGCCACGCATCGTGGGAACTGCGGGTTGGTCGGCGTCGGTGTCAACGCTGGTCGCTGAAGTGTGCCTCGGGTTTCACCTTCCGACGAGTCCGGGCGGGATCGAGTCGTCCATATCGAACGATCGGGGAAGTTCCGCCTTGCCCGCGAGACGGAACCAGCGCACGACTCGCTTGTGCCTGACGTCCTGGCAGGCGCGGACGGCGTCGTTGTAGAAGCGGCGGGCCATGGCCACGCGGTGTACGGCACCACCGAGTTCGTCGAACAAGTCGTCCGCGCCGGGCAGGGCAATCAGTTCGTCAACTTCACCCCGGTCGGGCAGGACCGCCCGCAGGGCTCGGGTGAGGTCACTTTCGCGCTGGGCGCGCGCATCCCGATCTGAGTCTCTGCGCCGAACGTTGAGGACAGCGTCGCTGACGATCACGCTGGATCCGGGGTCGAGCAGACCTGAGTCGGCGAGCCGCTGGGCAGCCGCGCGCCGACGGACCATTTGGGCGTCCAAGGATTCCCACGCGGTCTCCACGCGGTGATGTAGTCGGTCGAGTCGTCCGGCCGTGTTCGACAAGTACCACCCCAGAATCAACAACACTCCAACCGCGACTCCGACCCATCCCCAACTCATCGCCGCTACCCCAGTCGCCCGAACAGTTGCCCGCTGAAATCAGCTCGCACAGTGACGCCGGGTTGAATCACGGAATCGTATACACGCACGACATCGCGCGCCACGGTCGACCAGTCGAAGTCGCGTGCCCTCAGGGCGCCCTCTGCCTGCAACTGTTGCCTCTCTTGCGGAGACTCCAACAGTTGACTCACTGCCTCGGCGAGGTCGGCCGAGTCGCCGTTGCGGAATAGTCGACCGGATTTGCCGTCCTCCAGCACGAGTCGGAACGCCTCCAGGTTACTCGCGGCAACCGCCGTGCCCGCGGCCAAGGCCTCCAAGAGAACGATTCCGAAACTTTCGCCGTGCGTGTTGGGGGCGAGGTACACGTCGGCCGACTTGAACGCTCTCACTTTGTCGTCTTCGGAAATCAGACCGAGGAAGCGGACGTGGTCGCGAACGCCAGCGTCGATGGATCCCTCGACGGCTGCGACGTCGCCGGGGCCCGCGACGAGTAGTTCCAGATCTGGGTGACGTTGCACCATCGCCGGAAGCGCTGGCAGCACCACATGCAGACCCTTGCGCGCCTCGTCGATCCGGCCAAGAAACAACACTGTGGGCCCCGAGCGCGGATAGCCGGGCAGGGTTTCGGTGCCGGTGAACTTGCGGCAAGCCACCCCGTTGGGAATGAGGACAGCATCGCCGCCGAGGTTTTCCACCAACGTCTGGCGGGCCTTCTCGCTCACAGCGATTCGGCCGCTGATCTTCTCCATCGCGGTCTGAAGTATCGACGAAGCCGCTGACATGGCGCGTGATCGTTCCGACGAGGAATGCCACGTTGCCACGAGCGGGCCGTCGGCTGCCCAGCAAGCCAGTACCGACAGGCTAGGGGCGGCGGGTTCGTGCACGTGGAGAACGTCGAACTCGCCATTGTTGACCCAGTTGCGGACCCGGCGGGCCGACACCATGCCGATGCTGACTCGAGCAACTGAACCGTTGTACGGAACCGCGACGGGGCGGCCCGACGACACAACATAACTTTCTAGCCCGGCGTCGCCTTCGCTCGGTGTCAGGACTGATACCTCGTGGCCCTGCACGATGAGTTCTTCGGCCAGGTCGCGGATGTGTTGCTTCACTCCACCCGGCGCCGACCAGTCGTACGGGCACACCATGCCTATCCGCACTACGACCGCCGACCGCCACGAGCATCAGACTCGGCCAGTTTTGCCGCGTCGAGATCGGCTAGCCACAGCTTCTGCAGCATGTGCCAATCCTCAGGGTGGGCGCGGATTCCCGCTTCGATGCTCCGGGCGAACTCGGCCGTCATGAGGGCCACGGCTTCGTCGTGCCGCGGATGGTCGCGGGCATCATCCCCGCTCGGCGCCCATTCCGGCACCTCGATGCGGGGACCGATCTCGGTGTACGCCTTGGATCGGTCGTACCACAGGGTTGCCGAATGCAGCGGCGCTCCGGTTCGCAGGGCGAGGCTCGCCGGACCGGCAGGCATCCGAGTGGGTTCCCCGAAGAACGTCACGTCCACTCCGCGGGGAGTCAGGTCGCGGTCGGCGAGCAGGGCCACGATTCCGCTTCGGTCGCGCACGAAATCCGTCAAGCCGTCCATCACCGCTTCGTCGCCGAGACCGAATATGGTCATACCCAGACTTTCGCGGTACGCGACGAACCGTTTGAAGAGCTTCTCGGGCTTGAGCTTCTCCGCCACCGAAGCCAGGGGGCCCTGGGTGAGCGCGCCCCAGGCTCCGGCATGGTCCCAGTTACCCATGTGACACAGCGCCACCACCACGCCCGTGCCCGCCTTCACCGGGTCGCCGATTCGCTCAGCGTGCACACATTCGAATGTGTCCACGATTCGGTCACGATCCCAGTCGATAATGCGGAAGGCGTCGCACCAATACCGCATATAGCTGTTCATTCCCGCCCGCGACAGATCTCGCAACTCTGAGTGGGTGGCGTCGGGAAATACTCGTTGTAGGTTCTTTTCTAGCTGCGGCACTCCCCCTTTGCCAGACCGCCACATCCGGTCGGCGATGCGACCGAACGTCCGGTATGCGGTCTTCTCGGGCATGCGGCGAAC
Organism: uncultured bacterium; assembly: GCA_965651595.1. GTDB lineage: Bacteria > Actinomycetota > Actinomycetes > S36-B12 > UBA10799 > CBFGTA01. Next base: position 2,968 of record CBFGTA010000118.1, read on the forward strand.
TGTTGTCCAACCGCCCGCGTATGACAAGTACGTGAGTTGTTCTTTCGCGCTCATGCGGTTGCCTCCGGCGGCACCGGGCGGCTCGCCTGGCGGTAGACGTGGGCGAATCGCTGGAATACTGTCAGCACCGTCAAGCCAGCAAGCACCCATAGGGCCACTGCCTGCAGGTAGGGAATCCAGGTGCCCAAGAAGGTGGGCACCAGCACCAGGATCAGGCGCTCAGTTCGTTCGGCGAATCCCACGTTGCACGTCATGCCGAGCCCTTCGGCGCGAGCCTTGGCGTAGGACACCAATGCACCGCCAATCAGGCAGATCGTGGCGGCGGCTACCAGCGCTGACTGCCCGGTACTCACGAAAAAGATCAGCAGCGATGCGAAGATGGCCGCGTCGGCCACCCGATCCAGGCTGGAATCCAGGAACGCTCCCCACTTGCCCGACCTGCCCGACAATCGCGCCATCGTGCCGTCGAGCATGTCGGAGAAGATGAACGCGCCGATGACGAGGACACCAGCCACCCACATGCCTCGCGTCAGGAACACGAAACTGGCGACGGTGACGCCGATGGTTCCGACAACTGTCACCATGTCAGGGGTGATCTTGAGGCTGAGGAGGCCTCGGGCGACTGGGTCGATGACGTGGGCAGCTATCTTGCGGGCATTCGTTTGGTTGAGCATCTAGTCCTCCAGCCACGCCTGGGCGATCAGTGCGCGCGAGTCTTCGAGCAACTGGGGAAGGACTTTCGTCGCTCCCACGACGGGCATGAAGTTCATGTCGCCTCCCCAGCGGGGGACGATGTGTTGGTGCAGGTGCCCGGAGATTCCAGCTCCCGCGATGGCGCCTTGGTTCATCCCTACATTGAAGCCATGGGGTGCGGAGCACGCGGACAAGGCGCGCAGGCCACGGCGCGTGAAATCGGAAAACTCGACGAGTTCTTCCGCGTCGAGGCCCAGATAGTCGGGGACGTGCCGGTATGGGCAGATCAGCAGGTGGCCCGAGTTGTAAGGGTACTTGTTGAGTACGGCGTATACCCGGTCGCCGCGGGCAACGATGAGTCCCTCGTCGTCAGTTTGGGTCGGCGCTATGCAGAAGGGGCACTCACCCGATGCGGCAGTGTCGACGGGCTTGTTCTCCCCCTTGATGTACGCCATTCGATGGGGAGTCCAGAGTCGATCCCAGTCGTCAGGGTTGGGCATCGCTATACCTGCTCGCGATCATCAATCGCTTGACAGATGCGATCGATGGCGTCGGCGACTGGGACGGCGTTGTCTTGGCTGCCATCGCGGAAACGGAATGACACTGCCGACTGAGACTGATCGTCATCACCAGCAATCAACATGAATGGAATCTTGAGCTTCTGGGCGGTGCGGATCTTTTTGGGCATGCGGTCGCTCGACGCGTCCACTTCAGCCCGCACTCCGCGGCGCTTGAGTTCGCGAACCACCCCGTCGAGGTAGTCGACGTGCGCATCGCTGACGGGGATCGCCACGACTTGAGTCGGGGCCAGCCAGGGAGGGAACGCACCCGCGTAGTGTTCGAGCAGGACTGCGAAGAAGCGTTCGATCGAGCCGAACAGGGCCCGGTGGATCATGACGGGACGCTGGCGTGTGCCGTCCGCATCTTGATATTCGAGGTCGAATAGTTCAGGCAGGTTGTAGTCGACCTGGATGGTTGACATTTGCCAACTGCGTCCGATTGCGTCCTTGGCCTGCACGGAGATCTTCGGGCCGTAGAACGCGGCCCCTCCCGGGTCCATGACGAGTTCGAGGTCTTGACGGGCTGCTGCTTGCCGCAGCGCCTCGGTGGCCGCCTCCCATTGTTCGTCGGTGCCAACGCTCTTGTCGGGATCGCGGGTGGACAATTCGAGGTAGAAGTCATCGAGTCCGTAGTCGCGCAGCAGGTCGAGTACGAACCGCAACAGGCTGTCAAGCTCGCCGGGCATCTGTTCGCGCGTGCAATAGATATGGGCGTCGTCTTGGGTGAACCCGCGTGCCCGAGTGAGTCCGTGCACCACTCCGGACTTCTCATAGCGGTACACCGAACCGAACTCGAATAGCCGCAACGGCAATTCACGGTAGGAACGCCCGCGGGATCGAAAAATCAGGTTGTGCATGGGGCAGTTCATGGGCTTGAGGTAGTACTCCATGGCGGCCTTGCGGACGTTGCCGCTAGCATCGCGCTCCTCGTCGAGGTGCATCGCCGGGAACATGCCTTCGCGGTACCAGTCCAAGTGACCACTGGTCGAGAACAGCGCCGACTTGCTGATATGCGGGGTGTAGACGAACTGGTAGTCGGCGGCTTCGTGGCGGCGCCGCGAGTAGTCCTCCATCTGGGCGCGGATCGTTCCGCCCTTGGGGTGAAACACCGCCAGGCCCGATCCGATCTCGTCGGGGAAGCTAAACAGGTCGAGGTCGGAACCGAGGCGACGGTGATCGCGCCGAGCGGCCTCTTCCAGGAACGTCAAATACTGCTGGAGGTCGTCTTTGTTGGCCCACGCCGTGCCGTACACGCGCTGAAGCTGCTGATTGTCTTGGTTGCCGAGCCAGTAGGCGGCGGACGTCCGCATCAGCTTGAAAGCCGGGATCAGCCGGGTACTTGGGATGTGCGGGCCTCGGCAGAGGTCACCCCAGCGACGTTCCCCGGTTCGTGGGTGGACGTTGTCGTAGATGGTCAGTTCGGCGCCACCGACCTCCATCACTTCAGAATCGTCAGCGGAGCCCTTCATCCCGATTAGCGCGCACTTGTACGGCTCGTGAGCGAGCTCACTGCGCGCTTGGTCGTCTGACACGACTCGGCGGCGGAACAGTTGACCTTCTTTCACGATCTGCTGCATGCGCTTCGTCAGGGCAGTGAGATCGTCGGGAGTGAGAGGCTGCTCGAGGTCGAAGTCGTAATAGAAGCCGTCTTTGATCGGGGGCCCGATGCCGAGTTTGGCTTCCGGGTGCAGGTCTTGCATCGCTTGTGCCAGGACGTGGGCGGTGGAGTGGCGCAGAACCATCAGCCCGAGTTCCGAAGTCACCGGTACCGCTTCTACTTCGTCGCCAGCGGTGAGAGCCGTGTCGAGGTCCACGAGTTGGCCGTTGATGAGCGCTACCACGATGGAACGGTCGGAGAACAAGTCCTGGGCGCGGCTGTCGTCGGGCACTTCGACGTCGACGGGTTGGCCGTCGGTCACCAGCACCACTCGCATGTCTGCCTCGTTTCTGAGTCTCGTGATCGGGCCGGTGCGCTAGTTTCCGCACCGGCGCTCGCCCAAACTAGACTAGCGACACGCAAGTCCAGCGATGGTTTGACACGAGTTGCAGGCGCTCGGGGGCTTAGTTTCAAGAAGTGTAGCGCTGTCGTTTCACGCTGATGGACGATCAAGGGTGGGCGATACTGGGTTCGAACCAGTGACCTCTTCGGTGTGAACGAAGCGCGC
>CBFGTA010000119.1:0-6253 GCA_965651595.1 uncultured bacterium
GCGTCAGACACCGGTCGAGGTCGAGGACCTGATCGAGAAGTTACGTCGTCCGCACAAGGTTGGGCCGGTGCAGCTGGCTGGCAAACTCCGCGAGCGAGGTCACGAGGTCCCGGTCTCCACAATCCACCGGGTGCTCGTGCGTCGTGGGATCAACCGGTTCCGTGACATCGCCTCCGACGGGGAGGATCTGCGCGAACATCCAAGGCGTCATGAGTGGGCGCGTCCCGGCGACATGATCCACGTCGACGTGAAGCAAGTCGGCCGAATACCCGATGGAGGAGGCTGGTGCGCGCATGGTCGCGGATCGGCGCAACACCTCGCTGCACGCTGGCAGCGCGTCGCGTACGTCTACTTGCACTCCGCGACCGACGATCACTCCCGCCTGACCTACACCGAGGAACTCCCCGACGAACGCGGTGCGACAGCGGCCGGGTTCTGGCAGCGCGCGGTGAAGTGGTTCCGTCGGCACGGGATCCGCCGGATCCGCCGCGCGCTCACCGACAACGGGTCGTGTTACCGGTCGTGGGCGTTCGCGGCCGCGCGCTGGCAGGGTCGAAGACCCTTCACAAGCGCACCCGCCCCTACCAACCGCAGACCAACGGGAAAGTCCCAACCGCAGACCAACGGGAAAGTCGAACGGTATCACCGCACCATGGCCACCGAATGACTCTACGCGAGGCCTTGGGACAGCAACGAGCAACGCCAGCAAACGCTACACGCATGGCTCGACTACTACAACCACCATCGACCACACAGCCCACTCGCACGCCAACCGCCCATCAGCCACGCCACCCGCCAAACCGTCACCAACCTCACTGCATAGAACCCGTAGTACCTGACTGTCAGGTGGTCGGTTGAAGGTTGGCGAAGACTGCTCCACTCTCAGGGCACTTGCCGATTATGCTTGGGTACTTCTTGGCACTAGACTTGCGCCATGTCGATTTCCCCCCGCGGTCAGAACCGCCTTGCATGTGCCGTCTTGTCTACTGTGATTGTGGCCGGGGCAATTGCACTGGCCAATCCAGCATCAGTCGGGGCAAATGGTCCTGTGGCCTGCGAAGGAACCTTCGATACTCCCGCCACACAACCGGTATGTGTTGTTCCCGATGGGGTGACGGAGCTGCAGGTCACGGTCGTCGGTGGCAATGGCGGCGATCGGGTCCATGAATTCGGCCCGGAACCGGGCGGCCGCGGGGCGGCCATCGTCGCCACACTCAGCGTGACCCCGGGTCAGCAGTTGTATTTAACTGTTGGTCAGAACGGTCAGAGTGGTGACTGGAACGGGGCCGGGGGCGCCTACTCCAGCCTTGCGCACACCGACGCGTCGGACCCTGATAATGCACTCATCATCGCTGGCGCCGGTGGCGGGGCAGGGGCCCGCGGTGGAGGCGACGGCTTTGGAGGGGCCCACGGAAGTGGCGGCGGAGACGCTGGCACGGACATCGACAGGGTCGGATCGCCTGGAGGCGGCGCAGCAACCCCCGGCGGCGTGGGTGTGGCCTCGGGCCCGGGAATGGGCGGAAACGGTGGAGTCGCGGGTAGTCCTGGTCAGGACGCCAACGCGGGCGTAGGAACCAATCTGGGCGGTGGCGGAGGCGCTGGCTACGGAGGTGGATCCGGCGGTGTCTCCACCGGCGGCGGTGGTGGTGGCGGAAGCTCTAATGGCGTAGCCGGTACAACACAAGCTACGTCAGCTGGTGGTGGCGGCGGCTCTGGGTTCGCCGGTGGTGGCGGCGGCTACATTGCAGGTGGAGGGGGAGGATCGAGTAAGATCCCCGCAGAGGCGACAGTCGCTGCAGGCGACGGAGCGCCACGGGTCCAGTTCCACAGTGATAGTCCAGCCGTGACGAAGCCAACTAGGCCGCGCAACGTGAAGGTCAAAGGCGGGCCGAAGGCCAAGAGCTACACCCTGCGCTGGGGCGTTCCAGCCCACGGCGATGTTGATCTATACCGCATTTGGGTGAACGTGCGAGGCAAATCTCCGGTGATCGTCAAGAAGGTTGTGGGCCCTTCAGTGCGCTCATTCAAGCTGAAGCGGAAGAAGTTGCTCCGCGCGACCCTGAACCTGACGGTGCGAGGTGATCAACCGATTCGCAAGAGGACGATCACGTACAGATTTAGAGTATTCGCCATCAACGGCGAAGGTGTCAGCGGGGCAGGAGTCGCTTTCGCCAAGGTGCGAATCTAGATCCTCCACGCACACACCAGTGCGATCAGCAATGTCGCAACCCGATCCCGACCAACTCGGATTCGGGTTGCGACATCGTGTCGGGCGTGCGGGAGGGGGGACTCGAACCCCCACACCCGAAGGCACAGGAACCTAAATCCTGCGCGTCTGCCAGTTCCGCCACTCCCGCTCGCACTCGAATCATAGCGGGTTGTGGAGGCCGGCCGAGGGCAGGTTAGCCCGCCAACCCTGCCCTGCGAGCGAGCCGACTCAAGACACTGGAACTCGAGTCGGATGTGACGTGCGAGCTTGGGGGTGTGAGGGACTTGTCGGGGAGAAAGTGCTCAGCTCCCGGGTCGCGGGGCAAGTAGAACACCACCCGCGCCAGGTCGTCTGCGGTCACCGGAGGCAACTCGGCTGGCCCGTCTGTGGCGGACGGTTGGTCGAGCCATTCCTCCCACAGCGGCGAGTTGCCTTGTTGGGCGAGCGTCCGGTTTCCGAGCTCGTGCCGATTCAGGATGTCGGCACATGCGTCTTCGGGCAGCGCGAGGGCCTCCCCGGGTACCAGCCGGTTGACGGCGGCGGCCAGAGACCACCTCGCTCGCAGCAGGTCTGAGGCCTTGTCTCGGGGAGGAATGTGGGGAAGGAGGGCAGCAGTGATCGCTAGAGAGGATGCGCTCATCGACGCGACCACCGGATTGGCCGGAAACTCCCACGGTTGGTCGGTGGGCAGTTGAGCCCACTCGAGGAAGTCGCCGATCGATGCAGTCACGTCGCCGTGAAAGCGTTCCACGAACGGTCGAATCTCAACCGTCGTACCGAAGGCCTCAGACCACAGTTGCTGGATGTTCCAGTAGTCGACGCCTTGGCTGGCTGCCGCGAAATAGTGCCGATCCCAGGATACGTCGCGACCGCCGAGCAGCTGATGGGTGAAGCGGGCGGGGATCCGGTGATCCTGCCGTCGAACGTAGGCGATCAGCGACACGTCGGAGAAATGGGCAGCAAAGAAGCTTGCCAGGGCCTTCACTTCGGATTCCGAGACGAGTTTCCTCCACAGCTGGTCGCCAGAGAAGATCCAGGTTGAATTCTCGGTCACTCGAACCGAGAGTTCATGGTGCATCCGTTCGACGAACGCCGGGTTGTGGTGGTCACCAACCGGAGTTCGGAGATCACCTTCTGACTCCAGGCGAATGAACGGGTCCGCGAGCAGGGAGTGGTTCGACTTACCGAGGAAGTCGGGGTAAGTGATGCCATGTTGGGCGAGCAGTTGCGTGTTGCGTCGCAGGAAAGTCTGGAGGGGGGCCGACCCGATGCGGCCGGTCCCGAAATGAACGATGGCGGTAGACATTGGCTTCATCGTAGTTCGGAATCCGTCACGTTAACGGAAAGTTCACCCTTCTCAGGCCAGCGAATCGCGAGTGGGCACGTGCGGACTTGCCCGGTTCGGGCACACTAGGCGCATGAAACGTCAGAAGCGGGCTCGGTTCTTGCACTACCTGGAATCGGAACGGGCTGCCCGCAACCTCTATCGCGAGCTTGCAACCCTCACCACCGGTGAACGCCGTGAGGCCTTGTTGGAACTCGCCGAGATCGAACAACGCCATGCTGACCACTGGGCACGACAGTTGGAAATCAATGGCTGGCCGGTGCCAGATGATGTGACCGAACTCGACGCAACGTCGACGGCACTGTTGAGCAAGGCCCGCCGCAGCACCATCGATGCGGTACTGGGTGATCTCGAAGCCGAGGAACGGCGAGCAGCCGACGTATATGACCAGGAGCCTGACGCGACACCGCAGATCGTGGCCGACGAACATGCCCACGCTGAACGTCTCAACGCATTGGCGGCCGCCGGGCCCGACTCTTCGGGCGGTCGCCCTCCGGCCTCGGTGGAGGAGTTTCGAGAGAGTCTGAGTCGGGCCGAGCACGACCATCGGGCTGACAAGTCGGGGTCGCTACGCGCGGCAGTCTTTGGCGTCAGCGATGGGTTGGTGTCGAACACGGCTTTGGTGATGGGTTTCGCTGGCTCGGGGATATCCTCGTCCACCGTCTTGTTCGCCGGCATTTCCGGCCTACTCGCTGGAGCCTTCTCGATGGCAGCTGGAGAGTACGTATCGGTCGCGAGTCAGCGAGACATTTTCCGGCGCGAAATTGCGATCGAGCAGAGGGAGCTCGAAGACAACCCGCGAGAGGAGCAGCGTGAACTCGAGTTGATTTACCGGGCGAAAGGCCTGGACCGGGAGACTGCCGCCCGTGCCGCCGAGCAGATCATGTCCGACCCTGACACGGCTCTGGACACCTTGGTGCGGGAGGAGCTCGGCCTCGATCCTGACGAACTTGGTTCACCAGTGAAGGTTGCTGTAGCGAGTTTCGTGGCCTTCACCGCGGGTGCGGCCGTTCCCGTCCTGCCGTACGTTTTCGCGTCCGGAATGGTGGCGATGTGGGTAGCGATCGGTTTGTCACTGTTGGCGATGGTCGCGGTGGGTGCTGCAGTTGGCTATTCGGCTCGATCGGGTGTCGCGAAAGCCGCTCTGCGCCAACTAGCAGTGGGCGTTGCGGCGGCTGGCGTCACGTTCATCATCGGCTCACTTATCGGCTCCGGTTTGACCGGTTGAACCGCAACCGCAGCCGCGGGTTGATGCCTCGACGGCATTCCGCGGAGACTAGACCGACAGTTCCCGCTTGAGTTTGTCCACATGGCCTTTGGCCCGCACGTTGTACTGGGCTGACTCGATCGCCCCGTCTGGATCGATGATGAACGTCGAGCGAATCACGCCCTGAACCGCCTTGCCGTACATCTTCTTCTCCCCGAAGGCGCCGTAGGCGGTGAGGACGGCCTTGTCAGGATCAGACAGCAGAGGGAACGTTAGTGATTCTTTTTCACGGAACTTGGCGAGTTTTTCCGGCTTGTCGGGACTGATTCCGAGGACCTGGTAGCCAGCAGATTCGAGGGCCGTGTAGTTGTCGCGGAAGTCGCAGGCCTGGGTCGTGCAGCCGGGAGTCATCGCCGCCGGATACGCATAGAGAATGACCCGTTGTCCGCGGTAGTCGGCGAGCGAGATCGTTTGGCCAGCGTCGTCTTCGAGGGTGAATTCCGGGGCGGTGTCACCAGGTTCTAGTCGGCTCATCGTATCTCCAAAGTTGGCAGTTGGGGGCGTCCGCGGCCTGCGGTCGGTGGTTCGAGCGTATCGGAAGTAGACGGTGGCCGGACTTTCCGTTCCACCGGTGCAGGGTGAGATTTGTTGGGCCCTCGGCGGGCGTGTGTGGTGACCGGAGCGTGAGCGGTCTACGCTAAGGATCCATGGCGGCCGATAATTCCCCCGTAGTGACTCCGAGCACCCGTTCCGTTGAACAGATCGAGGCCGATTTGGCTGCGAGCAGGGAGCGCCTAACCCAGACGCTTGGGCAACTCAACGTCACCGTTCAGCGCAAGCTCGAGCCCAAGCATCTGGTGGCCGTCGGCGTAGCCAAGCTGCGGGGTGTCTATTTCGACGAGTTCGGGGGAATTCGGGTGGAACGGGTGGCGGTCACCGTGGGTGTAGTCGTGGGTGTTGTCGTCGTGAAAAAGATTGTCACCTGATGGTCGCTACTGACGACCACGACGCCTTGCCCATCAAGCTGCTCCACGATCGAGTGCTAGTTGCCGAGGACTCCGGCGACGGTGAACGCCGCTCGTCGGGAGGAATCGTCATCCCGGCGACGGCAGCTGTGGGTCGACGCCTGGCCTGGGCCAACGCTGTCGCGGTGGGTCCGCACGTGCGGACAATCGAAGTGGGTGACCGTGTCCTGTTCGAACCGGAAGACCGCGGTGAGGTGGAACTGCAGGGCCGGCAGTTCGTGCTGTTGCGTGAACGGGACGTCCATGCTGTGGCCTCGTCCCGCGTCCAAGACGCAGACACCGGCCTGTACTTGTAGGTAGCCGAAGATGTCGGCGGGACCTGCGGTTGTTCGGTCTGTGAACCGGGCCTACCACTTGCAACCGGGTCAAGTCCGATTGCTAGAGTTCTTCTGCGCCGCTAGCTCAACTGGCAGAGCAGCTGACTCTTAATCAGCGGGTTCGGGGTTCGAGTCCCCGGCGGCGCACCA
>CBFGTA010000120.1:0-6049 GCA_965651595.1 uncultured bacterium
CAGCACCAGTCGGCTCGATCGCGGAAATGGTCCAGGATGGTTCCAACGGAATCTTGGTGAACAGTGGCAATGCTGACGACTGGGTGGGATGCGTCCGCGGATTGCTGACTGATGGCGATCAACTAGCTGCCATGTCGGCGTGTGCTCAGGCCACATACTCGGAGCGGTACAGCTTCCTCGAGTTTCGCAGAAACTGGCGCAACCTGCTTGCCCGTGTCAACGAATCCTGTTCAGACACATAGGAATCCCTGGTTGCTGGTAGCACCAACGATGATGTCCAACATCACTGCCCAAGAGGCCAGTTCTAGAAAAACGTGTGGGTGTATCAGCTGCACGTTGCCATGCATGGATGGGCATGAAGCCACAAGAACGTTGCCGGTTGTTGCTCGTCGCGGGCAGAGTATACCCCAATTCGCGGTTCAGCTCATGACGGCCGGTTTGACGGCCAGTTCCTGTAGCAAGCCGAGGAACCAAGCGTAGATCCGAAGTTCCGAAACACTGGAATCCCGTGCTTCAAGCCATTCTTACGGCGGCTGCACTACGTTGTGAAATCCCACTAACGCACTGTTCGCCCCCGATGAGTGTGCCCCAGGGCCGCGACAGTCCGCACGAATTCGATGCGCTTCTGTTCCTTGACACGAACGTCGAGATGGCGAACGAGTTCTAGGTCTATTCGCTCTCCACGCCAGCGGTTAACGAAGTGTCGGATTTCTTCCCGAGCCGTCGCGATATCGAATTCGTAGGCAGGAAGTTCGAGGATGAAGTCTGCACCGTTGAGGAAGTCCGTGTCGTGGTAGCTCATGATCGTTGGTAGTCCTGCCGCCATGTAGGACCTCACCTTGAGAGTGCAGGCTTCTCCCATCCCGTTGCGATGTGCTCCGAGGGAACCGATACCAATGTCTGACGACTGCAGGACTTGCCGACACCCATCGGGATCCAGCTTACCGAGGAATTCAACGTTCGGAGGTGCGCCAACCCAGTTGTCCAAGCCGACGACCCGGAAACTCCAGTCCGGTGAGACTGTCGCGAGTCGAACCAGGCGGTCGATGCCCTGCCAGGGAGCGTCGTTTGATACCAGCATCGCGAGTACTGGCCTGGAGTCCTGGAATTCATTGCGGTACGGGCGAGCGGCGGAGGTTGGAATTTCAATGCTATTGCCAACTACGCACACCGGACGATCCTGCGGTAGTTGTCTAGCGAGTTCGTTGGTGACCGCAACGAACGCATCGGACCTATGCAACATTGCGGATCGGCCAAGTCTGCCCACCAGTCCTGGGGCCAATCCCTGGTGCCGTGCCGTAGCAGGCAAGTCTGCGTTGACTTCAAGTACAAGGGGAACGGTTCGGCGCACACCGAGGCTAGCTAGATTTGGCATCGGCTCCCGGTGGTAGATGACGTCAGGGCCGAGCTTGCTGGCACTCCGAAAGGCATGGATTTTTGCGCGCTGAGAACTGCCGCTCCCACGAGGTACGACGGTGGTCTGTGGCAGCGTCCTTGTCCAGAATTCCTGGTAACGGGAGGGGGCTACGATGACGAGACGCGCATCGATGTCCAGGTCTTGCCAGGATCGGACCTGCATCACGATCTTCTGACTTACGCCGTCCTGGGGGCCACCTTCGTGAAATACGACGTAAGCGATACGCATCTTCCAGATTGTAGTCCGATTTTCCTCTTCCCTGTGGCGTGGCCGAAGTGGCCGGGCTCCGGCCTTGGCGGAGTACACCGGATACCGGGCAGTCCGGCTGGATTGCTGGCCGAAGCAGACAATCCGATTCGGTTGGTCTGGGCCGTCATCGCGTGCATTTCCGTCAACTCAAAGCCTAGACGAGGCGACGTGTTCGGCGGTCGGGCGATCGTGGATGGGTGGGACGGCACGACTGGACACGTTCGATGTCTCGCTCGGTGGCTGGCCGACAGAAATGGCAAAACCTGCGCCGATCAGAGCCCATACCAAGCTTCCCGCGTAAGGGGCTTCCAATACGACGTTGGTGAATGCGGTGATCAGGCCACCGATGAGGGCGCCCAGCGCTGCGGGGGCCCAAGGATGACAGTTTCTAGCCGAAAACGTTCTCCACACTACCCATGTAAGCACGGAGATCAGGAGAACGAATCCGACGATGCCAGCGTAGAAGTAGTGAGCCAGGTAGCTATTGTGGAGACCTGACATCGGGTCGTAGTCTCCGACTTGGTCTCCCGTGACCGAGATTTCGATTGGTCGGCCCGCCCCCAACCCAAAAAACAGGTTCTCCTGCGTCGTGGTTTCCCACGCCCATTCCCACTGGATGAGCCGGTTATCAGTGTTGGCGCGGGCCTCCGAATCGGGGGAGTCGAAAGTCGCCGTAACGCGGGCTTCGAGAAATCCCAGGCCCGGGATCGCCTGGCCTGGTGTTATACCGACGAGCGCAGCACCGGCGAACAATCCAACGGATAGCGACACGACTGCGAGCCCGACGCCGATCTTCCGCATTGCAAAACGCGACGCGTGGGCAGTCATCCAGGTGCAAATGGCGGCGGCTGCTAGAGCGAGTGCTGGTCCGCGCTGGCCACTGCCCGACAGGAATACTAGCGCTGCCACAAGTCCGAGGAACAGCGCAACTCGGTTCCTCTCCTGGACAGAACTGGCCACCCCTACTGCCAATACGGCACAGAGCATAATCGCAGTTGTTACCGCCTGACCCACGACGGTCACTCCTGGCAGAGACCGCGACATGACAATTGCGACGACCGTCACGACGGCCACGGTTGATGCAACCCTGACTGGCAGGCGACTGATCTTCTCACCGAGCGCCACGATGTGGGCCGCAACGGCCACTGACAACCAGGGAAGGATGAAGAGGTACGAATACTTGACTGCTCCAACGTAGTCCGCGTCCCATCCCCGGTACACAGATACCGCCATGACACCTGATAGCAGTGCCACAACCAGCGTATAGATTCGGAAAATCCGAATTCGTAAGGCAGCCCAAACCGCAGGGACCGAGAGCCCGAGGGCCAGAGCCAGGAGCAAGTCTGCAAGGTATACGTTTGGTGACCCTAGAAGGGGAATGTTGGTCAGCGTCCGTCCCATGATAGCGACCGGCAAGAGGTAACAGGCCAACGCGAGGCGGGCGGCCGATGTGACTCCGCGAACCATCGCAACGGCCAAGACCACAGTACAAGCCAAGAGAACTGCTGCGGTAACTATGGACGCCACTGCGTCAGTCTACTCAACGGACGCGTGAAACCAGCCTGGATCTGAAGTTCGGGTCGGCGTACTTCGGGCGTGGGACTTGATCATCAACCATGTCGCCTTCACGAGGCTCACAGCGAGATTGGTCAGGCAAGTGGCAAGGCGGAGTGGGCTCCGCGCGGTGGGAGTTGTTCGGAACTGCGCGTGACGGTAGATTGGCCATGTGCGTCGTCGAGTCGGACCAGCCACAATGCGCCAGCGGTCAGTGATCGGGGCAATACGAACCGCCGGACTAGTCGCGGTTGCCACTAGAGGCCGAGGGTTTTGGCGCATGACACGGCAAATTGGTCGGCTCGTTGGGGCTGATCGTCGGCGGGTGACTGTCGAACTGGCTCCCGGAACCAAATTCAGCTTCGACCTGGATGACCCCTACTGGAATCGCCTCGTCTCGCCTCGCTACCACTACGAACCGGAACTCGAACAACAGTTGCTCGTCTGGAGGAATCAGAGGTGGCTGTTTCTCGACTGCGGAGCCAACTACGGATACTGGAGCGTACTCGTATCGTCGTCCGAATTCGGAGGCCAGGACGCGGTGGCTGTCGAGGCGTCATCGACAAATTTTGAGAGGCTGGTGGTGAATCGCCGACTGAACGGAAATAGGTTTGTCGCGAAGCGGGCCGCAGTCGCCGCTACGGCGGGTGTAGTCCACTCGATCGAAATGCCCCAGAGTGGCGTGTCTCACTCGGCATTACGTGCTCGACCGAAGCGAAGTGAGTTTGATAGGGAGTCGGCACCCACAGTCCTAGGCGAAGATGTCGTGTCGTGTCAGTGTCGGTGGCGTCATTGGTTGAAACTCACATTCTGCCTCGACACGAGTTTGTTGTTGTCAAACTAGACGTCGAAGGTGCTGAAGCGGAGGTTATTGACTCGCTGTCGAGTTCCGAAGCCGCCCAAACACTTGTCATCTATGAGGACCATGGATCTGACGGGACTCACCAAGCGACAAGATCGGTGATGTCTCGTGGCGACTATGACGTATACTTCCTGCGGCCGTCTCAACGGCCGATACACCTTGGGCGGGTAGGTGAACTAGACGGCCTCAAGGCGAGGCGCACGGTGGGCTACAACCTCCTAGCGGTACCGAAGGGCAAGGGCCCTTGGAAGTTCCCTGCTGAGGTCTAGAGCCAAGGCAGCACTAGCCGCTTTTCACAATTAGATCCGCCGGCTCTGTCCGAGCCCTGGTCTGTTCATGATGTAGATGTAATGATCTGGCGTGCCTCTAACTTGGAGATACACGACGAGGCGGTTTTGTCAGCGGCAAGTGAACCCTGCACAGTTCTTGGCAACTAGTTATTGAGCCGTTCCGGTTGGCTATTTGTTTGATCTTTCGGCTACTGGGACGTGGCCGAGGTCTCGGTCTTTGAGTCGGTAGCTGTCGCCTTTGAGGGCGATGACCTCGGCGTAGTGTGCAAGGCGGTCGATCATGGCTGCTGCAATGACGTCGTCGACGAAGACTTCGCCCCAGCGCCCGAAAGGCTTGCTGGATGTCACGATCATCGAGGCTCGTTCGTATCGGCTTGAGACGAGTTGCGAGAACAGGTTCGCGCCTTCAGCTTCGAAGGGTGATGCAGCCGACTTCTTCGACGACGATGAGTGGGTATCGGCCCAGTCGAGTGAGTACATCTTGGGGCCTGCCGCTGTGGTCGGAATCGGCGAGACGGGTGACCCATTCGGTGGCGGTCGCGAACAGCACTCGGTGACCGGCTTGGCAGGCACGAATTGCCAGGCCGGTCACCAGATGGGTCTTGCTGGTGCCGGGCGGGCCGACGGAGATCGCTTTCTCTTTCGCGGTGACGAAGTCCAAGGTTCCCAACTGCAGGATGAGTTCTCGTTTCATGCCGGGGGCATGGTTGAAGTCGGACTCCTCCAGGCTCTCGCGTGACGGGAACCGGGGGCCCGAATGCGGCCTTCACTGCCGTGGGTTTCGCGGGCAGACATTTCGGGGATCTCAGCACTCTGGTGCCGAACGCGATTTCGCTGTCGAGATCGCGCTCTTGCTTTGCTGATCCCCGGGCGGCCATCAGGCTGCCCCGCCATCGACGCCAAGCAGAACGTCGTAGTCATCCAGGCAGCGACGCGCAACATCATGGCCCGCGGGCGCCTTCGCGATCCCGAATCGTTGCTGGCGCAGCGCTTTGCCCGCTGTTACATGATCGGGGCCGGTCACGGTTTGATGCTTCGCCCAGATCCGCTCGTGATCAGCGACGAGACGTCCATCGGGAAACGCCTGAAACTGCTGCAAACCGGCGACTATCTCGATTGTGAGACCGATCACGGACGGATGAACCGAGGGGTCGTTGCTATCGATACGAATCTAATGATCACGCGGTAGCCGCGCCGACCAGCGCCAGCCCGTGACCTGGGCCACTGGCGGCAAAGCCAGCATCGCGGCCCGGTCCGCATCGACCCGACCTGCCGGGCGGCAGCCCAACGGCCGGTGATGACGGCTGTTCGCTTTGGACACCCATGCCTGCAGCTGGGCGTTGAAGTCGGCCGGGGAATCGAACGTGCGACCGGGCAGGAACGAGCGCTCGAGGTAGTCGTGGAAGCGCTCGATCAGGCCGTTGGCTTCCGGGTTCGCAGGCTTGCAGATCAACACCTTCGACGCGAGTGTCCCGCGGAACCCCTGGCAGTCTGCAGTCAGCTCAGGACGCTGCCCGCGCCACCACCCGATCCCACCTTCGCTGCCCCAGACCATCACCCGCGGAACGGCACCGAACGCGTGCAGTTGCTGCCACCAGGCGGCGAACCGATCTTCAGCTGTCCGTGATGGGATCCGCAGCGCCGACGCCCACCGCGAATACCCGGTCGCCGATGTCA
>CBFGTA010000121.1:0-5915 GCA_965651595.1 uncultured bacterium
CTGCGAAGAAGGCACCTGCTGCGAAGAAGGCACCTGCTGCGAAGAAGGCACCTGCTGCGAAGAAGGCACCTGCGAAGTAGTCGCCGTCACGGTGTGGAGGCGCCTACACTGCAGGGGTGCGGAGGTGCAGAGGTGCCTAGACAAGTGTCGGCCAGCCCGGCGGGGTCCGTTCGCGTCTTGGGTATCGATCCCGGCCTGACCCGTTGCGGTATGGCGATCGCCGAACTCGACGGGCGCCGCACGATTCACCTGCTGGCCGCTTCGTGCATTCGCACGCCTCCCGATGTTCACGTCGGCGGGCGGCTCGTCACCCTCGACACTGGACTCATTTCCTTGACGGAGAGGTTCGGGCCGCAAGAGGTTTTCATTGAGGAGGTCTTCAGCCAGGCCAACCTCGCGTCCGTTCGCGGAACCGCCCAGGCTCAGGGTGCGATCGCGGTGCGCGTTGAGCACATGGGACTTCCCTTGACGTTCATGACACCCACGGCGGTGAAGAAGTCGTTGACCGGCTCCGGGAAAGCCACCAAGGACCAAGTGCGGACCATGGCAGAGAGAGTGGCGGGCAGAGAAATCCCGGGGCCAGCAGATGTGGCTGACGCTGTGGCGATTGCGATTGTCGGTTGTTGGCGGGTTGCCGCTCGTCCCCACGGGGCCAGCCAGGTCGCCCTCGATTCGCGGAGAGTGACTTCATGATCGCGCACGTGTCCGGTTCGATCGCTTCCACTGGGACAGACTTCATCGTCGTCGATGTCGGCGGCCTGGGAGTTCGCATCAGCTGTCCGCCGTCACTGAGTGCAGGCCATCACGTGGGTGAGACGATTTTCGTCCACACCGTCCTCATCGTCAGAGAAGACTCCTTGACCACATATGGTTTCAGCTCCGGCGAGGAACGCGATGTCTTCACGACGCTTCTCGGCGTATCAGGGGTGGGCCCGCGAATCGCCCTGGCGGCCGTCTCCACGTTGGGAGTGTCTGGACTCGTATCCGCCCTCACCACCCAGAACGCCGCATCCTTGCAGAAGGTGCCTGGAATCGGGGCCCGCAGCGCTCAACGAATCTTGGTCGATCTCGACGGAAAACTCACGCAGTTCGCACCGTCTGCCGATTCGCCGTCCGCCACAGGGCCAGCCTCGGCCTGGCAAGCTGATGTCTCTTCGGCTCTAGAAAGTTTGGGCTGGAACGCCAAGGAGTCGGCTCGGGCCGTGGAGTTCCTGGCGGCTGACGAATCCACCCCGACCGACTGGGACACTGCGAGTGCGCTGCGGAAAGCGCTGCAGTACTTGGCGGGCACGACCTGACCGGAACTGGAGGACACATGGAAGAGTCCCAGGAGTGGACGTTCGGCGTCGATGACGAAACCGACGAACCCGCCGATCGAATGGTTTCGACCCGATCACTCACCGAAGACCTCACCAGCGAGGGTGCGCTCCGACCCCACAGCCTGGACGAGTTCGTCGGACAGCGGCGCATCCGTGAGCAACTCACCTTGCTGCTCGGTGCCGCACAGAAAGCGCAACGTCAAGCCGACCACGTGCTCCTCGCCGGTCCGCCCGGGCTCGGCAAGACCACCTTGGCAATGATCGTGGCAACCGAACTGTCGGTGCCGCTGCGGGTGACGAGCGGGCCAGCGATCGCTCACGCGGGGGATTTGGCTGCGGTACTGACCAGCCTGCAGCCCGGAGAAGTGCTCTTCATCGACGAAATCCACCGGCTCGCGCGCCCGGTCGAAGAGATGCTGTACATGGCGATGGAAGACTTCCGGGTCGATGTGGTCGTCGGCAAGGGCCCCGGCGCGACAGCTATCCCTTTGCAGTTGCCGCAGTTCACCCTGGTGGGTGCCACAACCCGGGCGGGCCTGCTACCCGGGCCCTTACGAGACCGATTCGGATACACCGGGCAACTCGACTTCTACGAACCCGACGAGTTGACGCGCATAGTAGTTCGGTCGGCCCGCCTGCTCGACATTCCGATCTCGGAATCAGCGGCCGCAGAGATCGCGAGCCGGTCCCGGGGGACTCCGCGAGTGGCGAACCGCCTGTTGCGGCGGGTTCGCGACGTCGCCCAGATGCGCGGACGCGATACCGTCAACACGGACACGGCCTGCGAGGCCCTCGAAATATTCGAAGTTGACGCCGACGGGATGGATCGTCTGGACAACAGTGTGCTCAATGCCCTCGTGCGGCAGTTCACCGGTGGGCCCGTGGGTTTGTCGACATTGGCTGTCGCAGTGGCCGAAGAACCCGAGACGGTCGAATCAGTCGTCGAGCCGTTCCTGGTGAGGCAAGGGTTGATCGCCCGGACTCCGCGGGGTCGCGTGGCCACGCCAGCAGCGTGGGTCCGATGCGGGTTGGCGGCGCCGTCGCCCGCTTCCGGGGAAGTTCCCGCTGAGCAAGAAACTGGTCAACTTCAGCAGGTGCTACCGGTCGACGAGATGCCGGGCAGTTAGGATCGGCCAATGGACTTCTTTCCTCTCATTCTCATCGGTGTCATGGCTCTGTTCTTCTGGCTGTTCATTCTCAAGCCCGCCAAGGCGCGTCAAAGTGCCCAGCGCGACTTAGTGGACTCCCTCACAGTCGGTCAACGGGTGATGACGACCGCAGGAATGTTCGGTCGGATTATCGACATCAACGATGACCTCGTCACGTTGGAGATTTCTGAAGGCGTCCAGGTATCGTTCGTCAAGCAGGCAATCGCCCAAGTGGCCCCCAGTGAAGCGGAACTGGCCGCTCAGCAAGCCATGGAGTCCGATGACGCGACGGACGAGCAGAAGTAACCGCTGTTCACCAGATGACCTAACCTGTCGGCGCAACCAGTCGACACCAGGGCCGTGTTCGGTTCGCGGCACAACCCTGAGCCAAGCCCTGCGGGTACTGCTGTAGACCCGCCCGACCTGATCTGAGAGTTGAACGTGGCAGGACCAAAGGTAGTACGCCCCTGGCGCACATTGGGGTTGCTGACCATTCTCGTCGTTGGCCTCATGGTGTGGACGTTTTGGCCGTCGACGCCCGATACGCCTCGTCTGGGACTAGACCTTCAGGGTGGCACCCAGGTGACACTGGTGCCGAAGTCGGCTGCCGGAGAAGGGCCCATCAACGACGACCAACTGAACCAGGCGGTTGAGATCATCCGCCAACGAGTCAACGGGCTCGGAGTGGCGGAAGCGGAAGTCACCGTCCAAGGATCGGGGAGCAACGCCGCGATCATTGTCTCAGTTCCGGGGCTCAACCGCGACATCCGTGACCAGATCTCGCAGACTGCCCAGCTCAACTTCCGGCCCGTCATCCAGGAGGGGGTGGGGCTCGGGCCCGCTGAGGAGGACGGGAAGGCTGACGACGAAGTCATGCGGCCACCGATCCAATCGCCCGAGAACAACACCTTCCTCCAAAATGCCTACGCTGACCTTGATTGCCAGAACCCTGACAATCTCCAAGGCGGAGTCCCCGACAATCCCGAGCAGTGGCTCGTCACCTGTCACTCCGACGGAATCGCCAAGTACCTGACGGAACCAGCCTTCATCCTCGGCACAATGATTACGAATGCTGAGGCCGTGCTCCCGCAGCAGGGGGCTGGCGGCTGGCAGGTCAGCCTCGATTTCGATTCCGAGGGTGCTGCCAAACTTGCTGAAGTCTCGAGTCGTCTCGTCAACCTGCCCCCGCCGCAGAACCAGTTCGCTATCGTCCTAGACGGTCTCGTCGTGTCGGCGCCGTACTTCTCCGAGGCGATCCTGGGTGGCCAAGCATCCATCAACGGCAACTTCACGGCTGAAGAAGCCCGCGACCTCGCTAACGTTCTGAAATACGGCGCCCTGCCCATTTCGCTCGATGTGGCGGAAGTCAGCACAGTGTCGCCCACGCTCGGTGAAGACCAACTACGGGCAGGACTGATTGCCGGCGCCATCGGTATGGCCCTGGTGACTGTCTACCTGCTCTTCTACTACCGAATCCTCGGACTCGTGGCCATCGTTTCCCTGTTCTTGGCGGCGATCCTCACCTACGGTGTCTTCGTCATCATGAGCAACACCGTCGGCTTGGCCTTGACCTTGGCAGGGATTGCGGGGGCAATCGTTGCGATCGGTATCACGGCCGACTCGTTCATCGTCTATTTCGAACGAATACGCGACCACTTGCGAGAAGGCAAGACCTTGCGAGTGGCCTGTGAACTCGGCTGGGTTCGAGCCCGAAACACCCTCCTCGCCGCAGACTTCGTTTCTCTCCTCGCCGCAGCGATCTTGTATTACCTGTCGGTGGGGAACGTGCGAGGATTCGCGTTCGTCTTGGGATTGACCACGATCATCGACGTGATTTGCGCCTTCTGGTTCACGCGTCCACTGGTTGCGATCATTGCCCGCACCGCGTGGTTCCAGAAGGGCGGCAAGCTCACAGGCATGAGCCCCGACCGGGTCGGCGTGGATATATCGGCTGAGCTTGCTCGACCCGGCCGTAAGCACCGCACAAAAGAGTCTGCTTCGGCATTCTCAGCTGCAGGGACAGGTGATAACGAATGAGCGAGCAGACCCCCCTCGACACCCCCGACGAAGCGCGGACAGTCAAGCCGCACAAGGCAAAGAAAGAGAAACTCAGCGCCCGCCTCTACAAGGGGCAACTTGAGTACTCGATCGTGCCCAATCGGCGGCGCTGGTACGTCATTTCGGCGGTCATCGTTTTGGTAGCACTCGGAAGCATCGCGATCCGCGGACTCAACCTCGGAATCGAGTTCACCGGCGGCGCCGAGTTCCGGATCCCGGCGGCCAACTGTTCCGTGGAACAGGCGCGCACAACTGCACAATCGGTGACATCTGGCAGTCAAGTCATCGCCACCCAGCTCGGCGACGGGCGGATTCGCCTACAGACCGCGGAACTCACAGCCGATCAAAGCCGTGAGATGGTTCGTGATTTGTCCGAAGTGTGTGGAGTACCGCAAGACGACATCGCCAGTCAGCTGGTCGGTGGTTCGTGGGGGTCCGAGATCACGAAGAAGGCTGTTACCGCTCTGATTGTCTTCCTAGTAGCGGTAGCGCTGTTCTTGACGATCTATTACGAGTGGAAGTATGCCGTGTCCGCCTTGGTGGCACTGGCCCACGATGTGATCATCACCGTTGGCGTCTATGCGTTGCTCGGGCTGGAAGTGACACCTGCCACGATCATTGGGTTCCTGTCGATCCTGGGCTATTCCCTGTATGACACGGTGGTCGTATTCGACAAAGTCAAAGAGAATGCCCGCGGGATCGACTCGCAGAGTCGCTTCACCTTCAGCGAACAAGCCAATAAGGCTGTCAACCAGAGCATTGTGCGATCGATTAACACTTCCTTGACGTCGCTGCTTCCGGTGCTCGCGATTCTCGTGGTCGGGGCAGGATTCCTAGGAGCCGGGACTTTGAAGGACCTGGCGCTGGCGCTGTTCGTCGGGACTATTGCGGGCACCTATTCGTCGATCTTCCTCGCGACTCCGTTCCTGTGTCAGATCAAGGAACGGGAACCGGCCATGATCGCCCTCACTAAACGCGTCCAACTGCGTCGTGCCAATGCCGAGAAGAAGGCGTCGGAACGGGCGTCGACGGCGAGTGGATCCACTGGTGGCCCGGGGGGTGATGAATCCGAGTCAGGTGGCGACGACGGTTCGGCGGAATCCGAGGAGGCGCCCCGAGATGATCGGCCCCACCGTCAACGGTTCCGCAACCAGCCGAAGAAGCAGCCGCGCAGCAAAAGGGGCAAACCGTAGGGCTCCCGCGCTCCGTTCTCACCTAGACTGAAGCCAGTCTCGACAGTCGCGAGGAAGGGAGCGAGATGGCCGCAGATTCGCTTCCCCATGACGTCGACACGCCCGCCCCGGGCCCGGGCTCACGGCGGCGGGTCTTGGCGCGAATCGCCTCCCCGCGGGGGAGCCACCCCGAGCTCGACCCGGTACTCAAACCCCTG
>CBFGTA010000122.1:0-5855 GCA_965651595.1 uncultured bacterium
CACTTTAGTTTCGTCGCTGGGGCTCACCGCGGGGCTCGTAGCTCCGGTGGCCAGCAGTGCTGTGGCGGTGCCGCATCATGCGGCCGTGGTCGCGAGTGTGGCGGTTCCGACTGCGGTGAAGCTGCCGGTGCGAGGCAAGAAGTTCAAGTCACCGCACGCTCGACTCGGAAAGCGCAACTCCAAGCCCGTCTACCGTCTGCAGACTCGACTGATCAATCAGGGCTACGCCACGAAGGGCCTCCGGCGGGCGGGAGCCACGGGCAACTACCTGAAGACAACAAGAAACTCAGTACGGAAGCTTCAGAGGTCTATGGGCTTTACCGGCGCTGGTGCAGACGGCATCCTAGGCCCGTCGAGTGCGGCGAAGCTCGGTCTGCGTTGGTTTGTTCCGGCTCGTCTGGCCAGCGGTGGTTCGGCCGCACCAAGTGCGCCGAGTAGCGGAAGTTTTGCGGTCGCGCCAGGTCAGGCTCTCTCGTCCCAGCAGCTCAAAGCGGTTCTCCTCGAGGCAGGGTTTACTGAACCTCATATTCGGACTGCGTTCGGGATCGCAATGCGCGAATCGCGCGGCACCCCGCGCATTGTGGGTCCGGTCAACGGCAACGGAACCCGTGACCATGGCTTGTTCCAATTCAACGACGTGCATCGCAACACGATCGACTTTGCCCAAATCTATGATCCCGTCTACAACGCCAAGCAGGCTTACCGCTTGTCTCGCGGTGGGACTGACTGGAGTCACTGGGGAATCGGCACCCAAGGGTGGGCGGGAACACTCAAGCGCACGCAGCCGGTGTTCTGGCAATTCCTCCAAGACGAGATGGTGCGGTTCCGCGCTATGTATCCAGGCTGAGTCACGCCCTGAGGCCAGTGGCGAGCCGGGTTCAACTGTAGTTTTTCCCGTGACCAATTGAGGCGCTAGCAGGCTTCACATGCTGACGGCTAGAGCCGGGATAGCAGCCACGGTTCCCACGACTGGTACGCCCCGTGGAAAAAATCCGCTACCCCGTGTGCTTGTGTCGCTACATCATCACGTAAGGTGACCTTCCATTAGTCATGTGTGGTGGAAAAATTCCGCACACCGAGATGGAGCGTTCACCGAGAGGCAGTCCGTGGCCACAGTTGCAATCGTCGAACAGCGGCGACTCGCCCGTGAAGCATTCGCCACCCTCATCAGTCATCATGCACGTTGGGCGGTCGAATGGGTCGGAGACGATTTCCGTGCTCTGCTGCAATTACGTGCGGTACCCGAGATTTCGGTCGTCGGGCCTACAGCAATCCAGGGACTAGATGGCTACGGACCGCTGGGTGGTCTTATCCTGGCGGGGTCCCGACCCGTCGTCATGATTGACGACAGCGATTGGCAGCAATGCAGCGACCTGCAGGCGGTTGGGGTCAACGTGATCGTCAGCACCCACGCTTCGGGTGTCGAGTTACTCCAAGCCATGCGTGCGGCCCACCGCCACGAAGGGTGGATGTCGGAATCATTGCGGCTGGCTCAATCGAGCACACGGTCCGACAGAACGCCTCCCGAGGTCTCCGAATCGAATGGCCAGGTGGTTTTGGCCGATTTGAGCCAACGTGAACGAGATGTCATCGTGGCCTTCGCCCAGGGGGCCAAGGTGGCTTCGATCGCCCGCGGCCTCGGAGTATCCGAACACACTGCCCGCCACCATTTGCGCAACGCGAAAGAAAAGCTGCGAACCGTCGGTCGCCCGGCTGATACGCGGGTCGATTGGTACGTCTACTGCCAAGAAGCGGGCCTAATCGAATGAGCGACTCCTCCGCGTGCTCTTGGTGTGCCAGTCGCTGCCGATGTCAACCGAGCGATTGTGCCAGCCTCCGATCTCGATCGTCCGATCTCACCCGCTGTCGCGGCCCATTATCACGGTCGGGAGCTACCTGTCAATGACAACTTCTGGTAAGAGAATTTTTGATGAACCGCCATGCAAGAGATGGATGATCACCATAGGCTCGCTAACCTGCCACACCCTTAGGTGGGCCCGCACGGACGATTTCGACCAACGCCTCACGCACCAGAGACAGGACTGACCTGATGAGTAGTAGAACCCACCGCACCCACCAGCCTGGCCTAACCTTCGGCCAGTTGGGCAGCCGCACTCGGTCTGGGCTTGTGTTCGTCTTGTCTCTGGCGCTACTCGCATCGGGACTCGTCCTGGCTCCCGCTAGCGCTTCGGTCGTCGATGACATCGAGCAAGATGCCATCGAGCAGGCGCTCCCGGATAATCTGTCCACGAGTGACGAACCTGGCGCGGAGGCCCTCAAGAAGCAGGTATTGGGGCAACAACTCAACCTTGACCAGTCTGCACCCCGTGAACCCTTCCAGGCTTTCAACATGCATGTTGCGCAGGTGGCGCCCGGGCGTGCTGGGGGCTACGGCTTCGTCAAAGTTGACGTCATTCGACAGCCGACTGAAGGCGAACTGCCGCGCCCGGCCCGAGACGTCAAACTCACGATTACGCCAGACAAGGGCCAGATTGCTCAGGTCCGCGGAGCGGGTTGGGATTGTTCGATTGTGCAGGGAGATGCACGCTGCACCTACACACGTGCCTTGCTTGCTGACGAGTCCCCGAGCCCAGCTGTGGTGAGAGTAACCCTGCCTTCGGGCATTGAGCCTGGGCAGGTAGAGGTCACTGGTTCTGCTACTTGGCGGGAACGGATTGCTAGCGACTCCCCCGAGGACATCAAGAAGCGTGAAGACGCCCAGCAGGCAGTAACGCGGGCCGACGAATCCGTGCGCAAGGCACAGTCCAAAGTCGCGACGACGCAAAAGCAGGTTCAGGCGGCCCGCGCTCAGTCCCAACGAGCACGCCAAGTTGCCGCCAGCGCCAAGAAGAAAACTAAGCGTCTGGTCAAGAAGCGTCAACGCGTCGATAGCCCGCAGCGCAAGCAGAAGCTCACCCGGAAGATCAAAGTTGCCAAGAAATCGCGGAAGCAAGCGCGGCGAACGGTGGTCTTGACCACCACGCAACTGACACGTGCTCGGAACCAACTGTCGAGCTCGCGGCGCACCAGGGACAATGCAACCAAGAACCTCCGGTCGGCTGAAGCCGCGGTGATTCGGGTCGAGGAGGAAACCTCCAAGGGCAAGTTCACCCCCGCATCGTTTGAACTCGCCGCACCATTGACCGTCAACCCACCCATGACTGCGACAGCTCGTTCAGCGCAAGGGGATGTCGTCATTCTCGGGGACGAGCGGACGGTAGTTCTCAGCGGCGAGGTCAACCAGACTGAAGGCGCGCCGGTCGTCGGAATTTGGCGCCAAACAGCCGGTCCGGCGGTCGAATGGGTCAACCACGAGGGGCAGAAAATCAAGAATGCGATCGCCAGCAAGGTGGTCGAGTCGACGACCCAGACCGTCGCGATTCCCGAATCCATCACCAAGCCGACAGAACTGGCTTTCGAATTCACAGCGACATCACTAGGACAGACACTTCGCAGGTCATTCACGGTCACGGTGGTCCCGCAGCAGATCGCCGACCTCAACCCGCGGAGAGGCGTATCGATCGAAGAACTTCTCAAGTCGGCCTCGCGTGCTCCGGCCAAACCTACCGAGGGGCTAGAGGTCACTGCACCGCCCGTTGGCACACTCAGCGGCGAGTCAGTCATCTCTGCCGTTGCCGGTGACGACGTCAGCATTACCTACAATGCTCCTGCCCAGACCGCCGTCGATTCGGTGGCATGGGAGCAGTTCGCGGGGCCGGCTGGGCTGCTGGACAGTGCGGTATGGGACAACCAGACATTCACGGTGACGCTGCCTGACAACGCTGACGTCGTCTACGGGATCCAGGCCACCATCCAACTCACCGATGATGATGGAACCCGTACCGTTCAGATCGGCAAACTCATCAACGTTGGACAGCGCGACGAAGAAGAGCCCGACACAGAACCCGCTGGTTGGTCGGACGGGGCACCAATCGGGGAAGGCGTCCCCGTGACGGCCGAGTTCGCGGGCTTCACCATGCCTGGGGCACGCTTCATGAGTGCAGTCAGTCTGTTGACCGCACCCCTGGACCTTATCCGTTCGATCGCTGCAACTCCTGGGGGTGCGGGAGGCTCTCCGTCGAGCCCGCAAGACTGTCCCGACTGCATCGGGCGGGAGTCACTTGATGACGAGGATCTCTCACCTTCCGACCCTGGCGAACAACTGGATCCGGAACCCGGAAACGGAGACGGAGGATCGAGTGACGACGGTGACATTGCACCGGACCCCGACCAGCCGGAAGGTGACACGGAGCCCGATCCCGACCCGAATCCGTCTGACGATGGCGGGAATCAGACCCCACCTGCACCTTCAGCTCCCGAAGATCTCAACCTGAAGCTGTTCTGTGCCGTTGTCGAACAAATGAAGGCGGGGGCCAACGTTGAGGTACCCCTGGGCAAGGGCTACCTGCGCTCAATGCTCACGATCATTCCCAAAAAGTGGGGAATCCGCTCTCCCAAGAGTGGTGAATCCAACAACGGAAACTGGGCAGGTTCTTGCCGAGACAAAGACGCAGAGATCTTCTTCGACGCCTCACAGTTGCGATTCGCCGATGTGAGCTTGACCGAAGTCCAGGGAACCCTGACGGCCGGGGCCCTGTCGCTGGAAAAGGCAGCACTTCCCGTCTCGGACAAGGTTCAGTCGTACCTACCGCAGAGCGTCGGATCGCTGGCCAAAATTGACCTCAAGGTTCCCGCGGGCGGCAAAGTTACGTCAGCGGCCAAGGCCGGAGTGTTTGGCGAATTGAAGGGTACTTTCCGCGGAACGGCGGCAGGCGTTGGGACTTCGTCCATACCCTTACCGAAGGACTGGTCGTTCAAAGACATGACCTTCGAGTTCACCAAGACCACTCGATCTAGTGACACCTTGCCCCCCCTGGACAACCCCGCGACGCCCCCAGTTGTGACCCCCGCCTCGGTTGACGATGGTGACCTCGGGTCAGGCCCGGATGACGATCCCATTGGTTCGGACAACCCGGGTGGCGGTTCAGTGGATGACGGTGACGAGCCGAGCGATTCCGGCACACCAAGTCCTTCCCCAACTGTTGACCCCACCGATGTCGACGTGTCCATGTGGAAGATCACGCTTGAAGCGAATGGCCCGTCAGTTGGAGGAGAACCAGCCGGAGCCGCCCTGCTGTGGACTGGAGTAGTCGTCGGTAAGGCTACGGTGTTCAACTTGGCTGCCTCTGGCCTCGTAACCCTCGACACAGAAGATGGTTCATCTCTCAAACTCTCCGGCGAAGGGCAGTTCGACACAGTCAGCAAAGTTGGTTCGCTGAACGTCGCCGCCAACTGCGTCGACACGCTCGGAGCAGCGGCCTCTTGCCGACTCATGGATGGAATGTCACTCAACAGTGCGTCCGTCACACTGAGCAATGCCGACGGCATCACCCTCTCTGCTGACTTCACCTTCCACGTTGGATCCGGCGACGACCAGACGGACTATCAAGTATCTGGCACTGGCGCCTACCAGTCGCGTGATGATTGGAGCGTCACCGTCGCGTCTGAGGCAGGAGTGGAGATCACTGAAGGAATTTCAATTACCGGAATTTCCGGCACGATTGGGAACAAGAGTTTGCCAGCCGTTGGCAGTACACCGGCCAAGACCGTGTTCATTGTTGACATCGGCGCGACGCTTGAGGCTATCCCGATGAATCCCGATTTGGCCTTGACCGATACGTCGGTGACGGGCCAACTCACCAACATGTGTGACGAAGAACTTGAGAAGCAGAAGAAGTGCACGACGGGCCAGATGAAGCTCGTCCTGGTCTATGAGGCCAACCTGGATCTGGGTTCGGGCCCGGCACGTATCTACGCTTCAGGCGCTCTCAACTTGACGACCTTGAAGTTTACGG
>CBFGTA010000123.1:0-5760 GCA_965651595.1 uncultured bacterium
GAACCATGTGTCGCAGTTCGCGGCTCGTCGCCCGCGCGCCGTCGCGATCTGCCTTGTTGACCGCGAAGATGTCGCCAATCTCAAGGATTCCGGCTTTGGCCGCCTGTATCCCGTCACCCATTCCGGGGGCCAGGAGCACCACGACGGTGTCGGCGACGCCCACGATCTCAACTTCGGATTGCCCCACGCCGACGGTTTCAAGCAAGACGATGTCGAAACCGGCCGCGTCGAGTACGCGCAGGGCCTGGGGCGTCGACCACGACAGGCCCCCGAGGTGCCCTCGTGACGACAGTGACCGGATGTATACGTGAGGATCCATGGCCTGATCTTGCATGCGAATCCGATCACCGAGGAGTGCGCCACCGGTGAACGGCGACGAGGGATCCACAGCCAGTACGCCGACTGTCATTCCCCGGGCCCGTATGGTCCGGATGAGGGCGGCGGTCGTCGTGGACTTGCCTACACCGGGTGATCCGGTCAGCCCAATGACGTGGGCGTGGCCGGTGAACGGCATGAGCGCGGCCGTGGCGGCTCTGAGGTTGTCCGATTCGTCTTCGACCAGCGAAATGAGTCGCGCGATCGACCGTTTGTCACCAGCGCGAGCACGTTCCACCATCGACGTGATCGCATGTTCGGACTGCATCGGTGAGGTCCCTGCGGGCAATGAGGAGGAAGTGTTCAGACTTTGAGCACGATGGCCGACCCTTGACCGCCGCCCCCACACAAGGCAGCGGCACCGACTCCACCGCCGCGTCGCTGCAGTTCCAGCGCCAGCGACAGGGTGATGCGAGCACCGGACATTCCCAAGGGGTGGCCGAGAGCGATCGCTCCGCCATTGACGTTGACGATGTCTTCGTCGATTCCGAGTTCGCGGGTTGATACCAGCCCGACCGCCGCGAATGCCTCGTTGATTTCAACAACCTTCAGATCAGACACGGCCACGCCAGCCTTGTCGCAGGCCGCTTGAATCGCAAGGGCTGGCTGACGGTGCAAAGACGCGTCGTCGGGTCCGGCCACGTTGCCGTGGGATTCGATCTCGGCGAGCACCTCGAGGCCCAACTCCTGGGCCTTGGCTTTACTCATCACCACGACGGCGCAGGCACCGTCGGAAATTTGCGAGGCGTTGCCAGCAGTGATCGTTCCCTCTTTGGCGAAGGCGGGCCGGAGACGGCCGAGGGTCTCGGGCGTAGTCTCGCCGCGAACGCCTTCGTCGGCTGCGAACACGACCGGGTCGCCCTTGCGTTGGGGAATCTCAACCGGCACGATCTCGGCATCGAACACGCCGTTGGCTTGCGCCTTGGCAGCCAACTGGTGGCTGCGGGCGGCGAACTCGTCCTGTTCGGAGCGAGTCAGGGAGTACCGGCCGTTGTAGTTTTCGGTCGACTCACCCATCGCACACTGATCAAACGCACAGGTCAGGCCGTCGAAGGCCATCGAGTCGATCATCTTCCAGTCGCCGTACTTGGTGCCTTCACGGGAACCCACGAGCAGGTGCGGCGCGTTGGTCATCGACTCCATTCCGCCGGCCACAACGATGTCGAACTCGCCGGCCCGGATGAGTTGGTCAGCGAGGGCAATCGCGTCCATGCCCGATAGGCACACCTTGTTGATGGTGAGAGCGGGAACATTCATCGGGATGCCCGCCTTGACAGCTGCTTGGCGTGCCGTAATTTGTCCGGCGCCAGCCTGCAACACATGACCCATGATCACGTAGTCGACCTGGTCGGCATTCACTCCGGACCGTTCGAGAGCACCCTTGATGGCAACTCCACCAAGATCAGCTGCGGAGAGTCCCTTGACGGACCCGAGCAAGCGTCCCATCGGGGTACGAGCTCCGGCCACTATCACTGTCTCGCCCATATCGGCCTCCCTCAATGTCGGTCAGGATGAAGTTGCCCTTACCCTACCGATGAGACCCACGAGCGTTATTGCGGGGCCGGGGACTACATCCAGTACAGAGCACCTTCTCCGTCGACCGGAATGCGACGGGCCAGGGTTTCGGCGAGCTCGCCGTCGCCAAGTTGGGAGTGGCTAGCATCGCGGATTGCGTCAAACATGGTGTCTCCTCAGTCGTCGGTAGTGCGTGTGTTCGACCGTCTGACCCCTCAACAAGGCGCCAAATGTGGCCTGCATCACTTGCCACTATTCACCTGATACCGGCGGTAGTAAACCTCCACACGGTAAGAATCACGCACGATTCCGGCATGAAATGGCAATTTCGCTCGATCGAACTGATCCTTTGTGACCATTACTCACCGGTAGCTCAGGGTTACCCGTGAGTAGGTCGGATCCGAGCGGTCAGTGGAGATCGTGTGACGATCTGACTGCCCTGGTCTACGAATATCAGCATACGAATTCCTACTGCTGCCAACGACAGTTGTTTCGCGCCACGACAGTGACTGGCGCGCCACGACAGTTTCGCTCGGTCCGCGACAGCTCGCCAACAGCGGAAGCCATCCGATACATTGACGCGCATGAGAATTGTTTCGACAGTGGCCGTAATCGTGCTGGCATCAAGCGTCGGATTGACGGCGTGCAGCTCGGGAAGTTCCGACGCCAGTTCCACCGCTACCGCGACAGCAACCTCCTCGGAAGAAGATCCGCAGCTCGAAGACGATCAGGCCTCTCAGATCGCTGGCCAGGTAGGCTGCGAGAACGTGCAGGCCCAGGCGGACAGTTCCACCGCGTTCCCGGCAGCGCAGTCGATCGTCACCTGCGAGATCGACAACTATCCACTGACGATCGTGGCGTTCGCGACGAGCGGGCAGGCGTCCGAAGGAATCGCCTACCTGCGACAAGAGACCCCCTCTGGTGAGACTCGTGAGGCAATCGAGGGCGACACCTATATTGCCTACATGAACAACAACAACACAGTTCCTCAGCAAGTAGCGACGGCATTCGAGGGCATCGGCGCGCAGGTCGTGCCCGTCACCAGCGCCTAGGCCTCACGTCGGCAGCCAGCAAGGCACCCCCTGGCAGATACGGGGGAGTTACGGCCAGGGGGTGCGAACAGAATGATGCCCCAGTAAAGGGTGACTTTACGAGCGACACGCCCACCAACACCTCTCCGCCTGTCTTAGCCCCCGGATGTGACCCACCGCCAACCTTGTCGCTACGAACTCGAAGAACTGCGCGCCGAAATCGCCGAACTCAGAGGAGAATCGAAGTCCCGGAACCCGGACGTCTGAACCGAGTCGAGTCCCGCAAAGTAGACGGACACTCACGGCGCGGGCCAGCGCTAAAACTCGCAGTTTCGACGGTGATTCGGGCCAGCGAGCCAAGACCAGCGACAGGCGCAGCAGCAACAAGTAGTCCTCCGCAACGTTCGACGGGCCGGGCGGGCCACAGCAGAGAACCCCGCCCCACCACGCATAATGCCTGGTGAAACGGGGTTTTCACTTGGGGTGAGTGACGGGACTTGAACCCAATCATGAAGGTGTGTTGTCAAGCAAAATAGGGGTTTTTCACGGCCTCGGAGGGTCGTTTGGGGAGCAATTGTTCCCCAGGGGAACACATGTCGATCTTCCGTATTCCATTCTTGCATGCCCCGGCAATCGAAAGGCGGCCCCCGCGCGTGGGCCGAAGCTCACGCGCGGGGGCACGCAGGTCACACGCAACGGGGGATGTGCGCGCAACGGTGACAGGTCTACCCACTCACAGGAGGTGTAAACCTCCCGTTGCCGCCCGGGCCTTCCCCAAGGCCAAAAGCCGCTAGAGACTTGAACCCAACGGGTTGGGCGTGCTGTCCCGTGTTTTCAGGGATTACGATGCTCTAAATTGGCCTGTGTCGGCGCTAGCGGTGGACAGCGTCCACAAGGTGCTAGAAGACGACTGCCTTCACCGGCGGTATCTCTCGCGGCGTCGCCCTGACCGATAGCCAGCCTGACGGACTGAACTGGACCTCAACAGCGTGTTTCCCAGCCCCATGGCTTTCGATGGTAAGCACACCATTGTCGCCAATCTTGTAACGGAAAGACACCTCGTCCGTGTCCTCGAATGCTGAATAGCTCGTGGGGGTTGTGACATACGCTGCCATCGCTACTCCTTAAATTGGTGGAGTAACCACTGTACGGTCACTGACTGACATTGCTCAGCAAACACGGACAGTATGTGGTCAGATCAAGGCGACGCGATTACCTACATATCCGTCAACGCCACCCTCGCCCGTAACCGAGTTCTGGGCGGCCTAAGTTCAGCTTCTTGGCCATCCGGACAGCTACGTGTTGCGCTTGCGCGAGGGCCAAATCTGGTGCTCTGGATCCCACCACAGGATTGAAAACTCGTTACGATTACGAATCCCGTAGAGCCTCTGTCGCCCGGTTATCTGCAGCCTGGAGATGCCATCGAGGTCGTCGGCTTCGATTTCCTCGAGCCGGTCAACCAAGTGTCTTGGTGGCTTCGAACGACTGAAGAAATAGTCCTTCCCGGGGCGGCCTGAGAATGCCTCCCCGACATTCATCGACTCGTATTCAGCTAGCTTCGGAAGTAGCTGTTTCAAATGGTCAGGATCGATTTTAGAAAAACACCATGGTCCATCGAGGTCGAGTCGATCAAAGCGGAACCGCAAGCACTCTAGATTCTGTGACTTAGGTCCGGGTGGAACCTTCTTCTTTGGTCTTGGTGTCCCACCGAACCGAGTTTGCCTTCTACTCATTGTCTGCGGCGAGCAATCCTTCGTAGTACTCGTTCATCGACGCTACCGTGATTTCATTTGAACCACGTTCACCCGCAGCGAGGCCTTGTCGCGCAGACTTCCAGGGTTGTTCCATGTGGGTCAGTTCGCTTAGCCATTGAGGTGACTTGTCGGCGTAGGCGTCAAGTACGGCGTCCACGGACGCCCGCTCAGCGCCATCAAGGTTGTTGACGTTGCCGTCCCAGCTCTCAATCAGGAAACGCCCGCGATGTCTCGCGTACAACTCAGGGATAACAGGCCCGTTTGCCCATGCCTGAATCTGGCTATCGAAGAGGACTCTCGACTCCCACACTGAATGCCACGCTTGGGAGTAGTAGCAAAGCTTCTGAAGCTTCATCGCCGACATAGGACCCCGCTGGTTCACAATGTATGCTGCAACGTCATTGACATTTGCCATCGTGGTTCCCTCCCGCTCCATAGCCGCCTAGATATCAAGACTATGTGATATCGGTACGACATCGCTGTTTGAGGCAAGTGGGTGTGCTGGTGTCGCCACGTTTGGCGACATTAGGGATTGCCCCGGATCAGCATTGTTGATAGCCAGGACGGGACGGGAGAGACCAGCTCGGGCAATACCCGATGTTAGTGCCAGTTGCGTGAACCGGGCCAGTAGCCCTGGGCCCACAAGTAGCGGCGCAGCCCACGACCCACCCATTTCGCTGTGTCAGACACTACTTCTGCCAGCACGGATAGGACGATCATCGCGGATCGAATCCCAGCTGGCGCAGCATTTGATTCCCGGCTTTCTTGCCCCCGGCCCTGGGTTTGTTCATGGCGGTGCGCTTGTATCGTTTCACCATCTTGCGGGTCTCACGCCCGTAGCAGCCCGTGGCACCAGCTGGGTTCAGCTTGCGGTACGCAGGGCCTTGCTTGCGGAGCTTCCGCTGCACCCGCTGGGTTGCTTTCGAGCAGCTGCCAGCCTTCACCTTGCTCACCCTGATGGGCGGTGGTGTGTTCCACACTTTCGCGGGCGCGAAAATCCTGCGCTGGTTGGATCGCAGGTAGTCGTAGCGGTAGTAGACGGCGTCGGCTTGCGTGATCCGGTTGCATGGTTTGGGAACGAATGA
>CBFGTA010000124.1:0-5555 GCA_965651595.1 uncultured bacterium
GGTGGATGGGCCCGCCGCTCGTCGTTGTCCATGGGGATCGGGCATGATGGGACGGCCGGTACCGCTGAAGGAGGCCGACCTCATGCCCGACCCCACGAGTCTTTCTCGCCCCGCTGCTGTGGGCATCCACGCGGACGTGCACCGTCAGTCATATTCGGTCACCATGGCCCAACGGGCAGCGCTGAAGGGGCAGGTGCCCTTGGTCGTGTGGATGACGGGTTTGTCGGGTTCAGGAAAGTCCACCCTGGCTGACTCCGTTGAACATCGCTTGCACCAGCTCGGTCGTCACACGTATGTTCTCGACGGCGACAACATGCGCACGGGGCTGAATCGCGACCTCGGTTTCTCCGTTGAAGATCGCCAAGAGAACGTCAGGCGCGTCGGGGAAGTGGCGAAGGTTCTCTACGATGCTGGCTTGATCGTCGTTGTGGCACTTGTCAGCCCATTCCGGGCCGATCGAGACGCTGTGCGCGAACAGTTTGACGTAGGTGCTTTTTTGGAAGTTTGGGTCGACACTCCTGCCACCTTGTGTCAGGAACGTGACCCGAAGGGTTTGTATCGCAAGGCCGCGGCCGGCGCTATCACCGACATGACGGGCGTGGGCCAGGAGTATGAGCCCCCGGCTGATCCCGAACTGCGGCTTGCTGGCGACGGCGAACTCGCTGCCAATACTGAGACCGTCGTGCGTGCAATCCTCAGCGCCTAACGCCTAGTGCAAGTGCCGAGGGGCTCGGGTCGCGAGCCGTTGCCCGTCAGTCGTCTTTCGGCGTGTAGCCCGACGACAGCGGATTTGACGTAGTGGCTTTCTCACGGATAGCCACGGCCCCTCGCTGGTTCGAGATCAGCCAGCCGATGACGATCACCAGGACGCCGAGGATGATCGTCCACACGGCCGAGTTGTTGAGTGCGAAGGTGAGTTGGGCGTAGAACACTTCGCCGGCCGCCTCGAACGGGTTTCCAGCGAAGCCGTTGCTCAACGCGGTGTTGCCCACGCCAAGACCGGTGATGAGCAGGATTCCCGTGACCAGGATGGCCGCTCCCACCCAGACGGTCATGCGGGCCCGGTTATATGCCAGGGCCACTGCCACGATCAGTAGGCCGATCGCAATGAAGATCCACACGGAGGCCATGGGTTTGGCGAATCCGTAGATCTGCTGGGCTTCGGCAACTTGGGAACCGTCCATGAGGACGATCTGCCGATCCGCCTGGTCAGGAATGGTCAGGTTGGCGGCTGGGGTGAATCCCCGCTCCACCAAGGCCTTCTGAACGGCTTCGATGGCGACGGTGAGATCTAGCACGATCTCGTCGCCTTGTAGCGTGACCGCTCCGCCCCGATCACCTTCGAGCACGGCAATCAGGTTCTCCTGCAGCCGCTCGGTGGCCGCCGCCCAGAGGGTGTTGAACTCAGGGCGGTTCATGAGGTTCAGTGCGACTCGGTCGATGAAGGAAGCGATAGCGCCCTCGATGGGCATGGCCAGTGGTGCGGCCCGTTCGCCGAGGGTGTCAACCAGGTATTCCTCGACGGGGATGTTCTTGACGATGGCTTTACTCACGGCCTCCGCCACAGCTTCCTTGATGGCGATCTCTTCCGACAGGGGAGCTACTGTCGCCACGAACTGTTCTGTGTTAGTCAGGGTCTTCTGACCCCAGAAAGAAACGACGCCCCCGGGGAGAAGCAGAAATCCCAGGACCAGGCAGAGTCCGGCCGCAATCGAGCGGATTCGGGAGCGGCGCGGGTCAGACGGTGACGGCGTCGCGGGAGCCGCGGGGGCCGTGGTTTCAGCCATGGGTGAATGCTAGGGACTCGGAGGGGCTCGTGCATGCCGTGACGGCATGAAACGGTAAATTCTTGGCGGATTGGTCGTGATTGAATCAGGACAGATTGGGTACAACATGGTTACGTCTTATCGAGGAGGAACGTCATGGGAGTTGTTGACAGCACTAAGAACACCGCACTCAAAGTGAGTGGCCGGGCCAAGCAGACAATGGGCGTTGCCCTCGGCAACCGCGACCTCGAGGCCCGCGGTGTAACGGAGGAACTGACCGCGAACGCGCGGCAGGCAGCCAACCAACTCGGCGGCGCCATCAAGTCGATGCGGAAGGCACTTCCCTTCTAGTCCAAAGTTGAAATACTTGCGGTAGGGGCCGGTACCTTTGGGTGCGGCTCCTACTTGGCTGTCCGGTCGAGTGTCTGGCGCTCACCCGGTCAGGTTGGCTGCGGCGACACCCCTGTACACGCCGACTAAGATAGGTCGGACACCCGCTCGCCTCGGCAGCACAACTTTCTGACGTTGGAGCTGGGCGACCAAACCGCGGATTGCCGCCCGGATCACCGACCAGGAGGTGACTCCCTTGGCCCCCGATTCGGTGATGCGATCGCTGGGCCACGCGCTCACGGTCATACCGATCGACGTTCTCGCGCTCCTAGCAATTGCGGTGGTCTTCCCCTACTTGTGGCGGCATCGCCACTCCCCGAGCGGAATCGCCATCGTGGGGATGGTCGTGTCGACCGCCTTGTGGATCGTCGGCCACGGCTTGGAGTTGGCGGTCCAGGGACTCAACTTCAAGATTGCGCTGTCGCTGGTGCAGTACGTGGCGGGCTTCGGTCTGCTCTACTGGTTCGCGTTGTTTGCCATCCGGTATACCGGGCGGTTGCGGTGGCTACGGGCTCATGAATGGCTCGTCGCTGTTCCGTTGGTCGTCGTGTTCTTGTGGGTTATCACGAATCCGCTGCACGGGCTGCACTGGACGGGATTCGAAACGGATCCTGCCGGGCACGTGACTTATCTGCGGGGCCCGCTGTACTGGGGTTTCGTCTTCGTGTCGTACTTCTACCTGGCGACGATTCAGATTCTCCTGCTGCGGGCAGCGGCCGGGCTGCGGGGAATTTATCGCCGGCAGATGTTGGTGATGTTCATGGTCGGTCTGATCCCGTGGGTGGGCAGCGTCTTCTACATGCTGCAGTTACCGGGCTTCGAGGTAGATCTGGCCCCGCCACTATCCGGGATCATGGCCGTCGGTATCGGGATCGCGGCCCAGCGATTCGGGCTGTTGGACATTGTGCCGGTTGCTGAATCGACTGTCTTGCGCCACATCACCGATCCGATCGTGGTCACCGACTTCCGCCACCGAGTAGTCCTGGTGAACTCCGCAGCTGGAGTTCAGTTCGGATTGGACGCAAAGGCGGTTGTCGGTCAGTCGATCAAGGACGTGTTCTCGTGCTGGCCGGGGTTGGTTCACAAGATGGAACACAATTCGTTGTCGGCTGGCGTGTCACACACCACCGTCGAGGAGTTGCCGTTCGCACACGGGTCCAAGTTTTACGACGTTACCGCGATCTCCCTCGATCAGAAGGGTTCTGATTCGTCTGGCTCAGCGGTCTGGCTATTCCGCGACGAGACGCGGCGGGAACTGGCCGAGCGCGCTCTGCGCGAACAGGCTTCCCGCGACCCCCTGACCGGCCTCTACAACGTGCGCTACTTCAACGACCGCATCGACGCCGAGATCATCAGAGCCGATGCGACCGGTCAGTCGGTGAGCCTGATAATGATCGACTTTGATGGATTCAAGGAGATCAACACCGAGTTCGGGCACCTTGCGGGCGACAAGTACCTCGTCGACGTATCCCGGTTCTTGGCCAAGCAGGTTCCCCTCGACAGCCCCATCTGTCGAGTCGGCGGTGACGAGTTCACCGTCATCGTTCCCGGAGCGAACCCCGACGATGCCGCCCGGATGGGGCGTGACCTGCAAGCAGCTTTGCGGGCAGAGGGGCCGCGACGGCCCGATGGTGCACCCGTCGAGTTCTCGTTCGGCGTGTCCACCTATCCCGACTACGCCTCCAACGCGAACTCGCTCCGCCTCCAGGCAGACATGGCGCTCTACCACGTGAAATCCACCGCGGGTGGTTCTGGCGCCACTTTCGGTGATTCCGGCATCGACGCGCCCGCGTAGTCGTGCGCCGCGCGTCTGTGACAGCTGGTGTGCCGAGGAGGCGCCGGTTCTCATGCCAGAGTGGTCAGGTCTGCACAGTTATCGAATCGATACGAGTCGTTGATGTATTCCGGCTTCGCTGACCCCGTGGCACAGTAGTCACATGATCGGAAAGGTTCGTTCCAACGCCCATCGGCCTGTTCGAATTCGTCGCTTGTTGGGGGTGGCAGCCGCGACAGTTGTGACGGGACTCGTCGCGACTGCCTGTGCGACCAGTTCGGCCGACGACCCTTTGCTGGTCGACGAGCTGACGTCTGCTGCCGGTTGCCAACCCAGCGAGTCAGCTGTCGAGGCCAATCGGGATCACGTGCAACAGGTCCGCTATCGGATGGTGGCGAACGTATTGGCGCAATCGGCCCAGGCTCTGCCAATATCAGCAGATCCGTGGGTGGCGCCATCGCCCGAGGTTGGCCCGTCAGAAACCGCGTCGCAACGCCTGTACAACGAAGCGGTCGAGACGTTTTCGAACATGGTGAAGACTGAGTATCGTCACCATCCCTACACCATCGATCCGAATGCTGGCGTGTATGAGCTCGACTGCAGCGGCTTCGTTTGCTACGCGCTCAATGCGGGCGACGACACGCAACCTGCCTATGCCGACATGATGAACATCTTGCACAAGAAGATCGAGTCGACGACTGATCCGGTTGTCGAGTGCAATAGTACGCACTATCCCAAGGCCGCTGACTACGCGAAGTTCTTCGGAGAGCTCGGGTTGCAGGGAGTCGTATCGCGGTGGTGGTCTGCAGTGGAGCAGCCAGCTGCAGCCCAGCCCGGTGACGTTATTGCTTGGGCTTTGACCAGCGATGATCCCAACAACAAAGGAAACGACACTGGCCATGTCATGATTGTCATAGCTCCACCGACGGCCGACCCAGCCACGCCAAATGTGATCGACATTCCAGTGATGGACGCCAGCGACATTCTCCACGGCCCAGGTGATACGCGAGCTACTGACTCGCGAGCTGTCAAACATACTGGAATCGGAATTGGACTGATCGCAGTTGAGGTAGATCCGGCCACCGGCGAGCCCACGAATCGGTTTCGACTGGTAGGCAGCGACTATTCGGGCCCTGACTCGCAATTGCTGGAGGCAAGCTTGGTAGCTATCGGGAGGGCTGGCAACGGTCAAGCCTCGGCTGGTTGACAGCTGGGCCGGGTTCCCGCCGACGCGGCCATCGAGAATCTCACCCCTGCCTCCTTCGACAGCGCCGTGTATCCTCGGCATTTAAGGGTCGCGCGCGGCTTGTGTGCGACAGGCGCATCGATCACAACGGTTCAATCGCTACGCCAAGTGTGGGGAGCAAGCATGGTGGGCAGTCTGACAAGACCTTCGCCGCGAAAACTCATCGCCACGGCCTTGACCGCCGCCCTAGTGGGTGGTTTGTTCCTGTTCGCAGCCCCTCAACCGGCCCAGGCGCAGCAAGTCCAGCGAGACTTCTTGGCATCTACGACGTTCACCGTCCCAACCGGTGTCACAGCGATCGACTTCTTTGTAAGGGGGGGGGGCGGGGGTGCGAACAGTTGGACCATAGAGACGTTTTAGTGAGTGTACAGACGTTCGA
>CBFGTA010000125.1:0-5500 GCA_965651595.1 uncultured bacterium
GTTCTCTGCTCGTCGCCAACCGGGGAGAAATCGCCCGACGCATTATTCGCACCGCCAAGTCCATGGGTATCGAGACGATCGCAGTGCATTCGCCTGCCGACGCAGATCTTCCCTACGTTCGCGAAGCTGACTGCGCCGTCGAGCTGCCGAGCAACCCTCCTGCCGAGTCCTATCTGAGTGCAAGTGCGGTTCTGGGGGCCGCTCGCCGGACCGGAGCGGAGGCGATCCATCCGGGTTATGGGTTCTTGTCGGAGAGTGCTGATTTTGCCCGCCAAGTCCTCGACGCCGGGCTCGTGTGGATTGGCCCCGAACCGCAGTCGATCGAATCGATGGGCGACAAGATCGCTGCGAGGCAACTCATGCAGGCGGCTGGCGTTCCGATCAGCCCCGGCACAGTCGATCCCGTGACGAGCGCAGAAGGCGCCCTTGCAGCGGCCGAAAGCATCGGCTATCCCGTCATGGTCAAGGCAGCTGCCGGCGGAGGCGGCATCGGAATGTCGGTGGCTCGATCGGCCGACGAACTCGTTGACAGATGGGAGACAGCCCGCACTCGGGCCGAACGATTTTTCTCGTCTCCTGCGGTGTTCCTCGAACGCTTTGTCGAGCGGGCCCGCCACATTGAAGTTCAGATCCTCGGAATGGCCGATGGCACGATCGTGACAGTGGGGGAGCGGGATTGCTCCGTACAACGCCGGCATCAAAAAGTCGTGGAGGAGTCACCGGCCCCAGAGCTGTCGGAACAGCTACGGGCCGAGATCCATGACATTGCGCGCCGGGCGGGTGAAGCCGTGGACTACAGAAACGCCGGGACGGTGGAACTACTCGTAGATGCCGATTCCGGTGAGGCGTGGTTCCTGGAGATGAACACCAGGTTGCAGGTCGAGCACCCGGTCACCGAGCAGGTGTGGGGGATCGACCTGGTTCGGGAGCAGTTCTTGATCGCCGCTGGTGATCCGCCGTCACCGGAAATGGCGACTCTTTCCCCGAACGGCCATGCCTTAGAACTGCGGATCTACGCAGAGGATCCCGTCAAGTTTCTTCCGCGGCCGGGAACTATCGAACAATGGCGAGAGCCGACTGGGCAGGGTGTGAGGGTCGACAGCGGGTATGACAGTGGCAACGTCGTGACACCCTTCTACGACCCGCTACTGGCGAAGCTCATCGTGCACGCCCCAGATCGGCAGACCTGCCTTGAACGGGCGCGTGCAGCGGCGAATTCCTTTACCATTACGGGAGTTACGACCAACCTGCCGTTCTTCGACGAAGTGCTCACAGATCGTGGCTTTGTCACGGGGCGGTATGACACGGGAATTGTTGGCAGCTTGCGAGACCAGGGACGAAAGGATAGACAATGAGCGAAGTCCGGGCCGAGATGTCGGCCAACGTGTGGAAGGTGTTGGTTTCTGCTGGAGACACCGTGGCCGACGGCGACACTCTGGTGATTTTGGAGTCCATGAAGATGGAGATTCCTGTGCTGGCCGAAGAAAACGGCACCGTCGAACAGTTATGCGTTGCCGAGGGCGACGCAATTTCGGAGGACGGGCTCATAGCCGTAATTGCGGGCTAGCGACTGGGCTAGACGCGGTACACCGATCACCCGGACTGGGTTGGTCGGGAGTACGTCAAGAGACGGGTGCCGTCGCGGGCTACCCAGTCTCGATTCGGATCCCGAGACATCAACGTGCGCGCGAAAAGTTCTTGGGCGCGAAAGTTGGTGGTACTCGCACACGCGACAACAGTGTGGATCCCACGCTCACGGGCGATCGCATCGCAGGCAGAAATGAGCTGTCGGGCAACACCCTGTCC
Organism: uncultured bacterium; assembly: GCA_965651595.1. Classification (GTDB taxonomy): domain Bacteria; phylum Actinomycetota; class Actinomycetes; order S36-B12; family UBA10799; genus CBFGTA01. The sequence continues at coordinate 1,807 of CBFGTA010000125.1, forward strand.
TTCGAAAGTCTCGGAAACTGCCAGCATCCTGAACTCACATTCGCCTGGCTCCGTGACCTCAGTGAAGGGCGAGCCGTACTCGCAGTACGTGATCGTTCCGGCGATCGCGGCGGCTTCCCGATGGCTCGAGGTAGCCACCAGCACTTGGGTTCGAGGAGGGAGGATGCGCTCCGCGACACGGTCAAGTTGCCGATCGTAGGGTCCCCCGGGGCTGCACAACTGTGCCCGGCGGTAAACCCGAGTACACAGTCCACCGATCGCGGCGAACTGTTCGCTACGAGCAGGCTCGACCACAACAGATGGATCTGCCACAGCCGCGGCCTAGAACAGGGCCACAACCGCGGTGATGCCGAAAGCGATGATGACAATGACAGTGACAACCAGAATGAACTTGCGGTTCATCATCATGCTGGGCTCCTGAGGGGGCTGGCAAACAGTGACGGATCAATGCACGACAAGGGTATCGGCACCTCCCGTGACGAGCGCAATGGTGGGGCGTACCGTAGTGCAAGCAGTCAGGCGGCTGCCATCGAGAGATGGGGAGAGTGTGATGAGCGACCAATCACTCATAGGCGACCGCGGTCGGCTGTTCAGCAACCGAACTGACCTGAAAGTCGCCGCTCGCGAGCATCTCCGAGCACTCGTGGCCGATTGGCAACTGTTGGCGGATTTGTCTTTCGCCGACCTAGTGTTGTGGTTGCCGACCTGGAACGACACGGGCTTCACCGCGGAGGCTCAGGTCAGACCCAACACCGCGCCCACCACGCTACCCGACGATGTCGTGGGACGGTTCGTCCCCAAGGGGCGCCGGAACTCTCTTGATCGAGCTTGCGCAAGTGGTCGGATCATTCGGGGCTCGGGCGGCTCCAGACACGCCGTACCGGCAGGCGCGGCCAAGGCCAAGGACGGAGAAGTCGCCATCCCCGTCAAGCACAACGGCGAAGTGATCGCGGTAGTTGCCCAGTCCGGCACCCGGCGACCCTCATCGGGTGGGCCCCTCGAACAGGCCTACCGCGAGTGCGCCGATGCTCTGACACAGATGATCACTGAAGGTGCCTTCCCGCCGGCGAGTGACAATGCACCGGGGGCTGTGCCCCCGCGGGTTGGCGACGGCATGCTGCAACTCGACGCGCGCGGGCGTGTGAAGGCAGCGTCTCCCAACGCCAACTCAGCCTTCCGCCGATTGGGATTGACCACTCACCTAGTGGGCTCGGTTCTGACCGACGTGGTGACGCGCGTTACTCGCTCTCCCGCCCCGGTCGACGTGGAGCGGGTGCGAATCATGAAAGGTCAAATTGCTGGTTCGCGGGAAATCGAGGGCGTCGATGCGTCGGTGAGCTTGCGGACAATCCCGCTTCTCGCCGGTGGATCTCACCAGGGAGCGCTGGTGTTGACGCGCGATGTTACAGATCTGCGTCGCCAAGAACGCCAACTCATGTCGAAGGACTCAACGATCCGCGAGATCCACCACCGAGTCAAGAACAACTTGCAAATGGTGGCCGCGTTGCTGCGGATGCAGGCTAGGCGAGTCGAGGAGCCCGTTGGAAGGGCCGCACTAGAAGAGGCGGTGCGGCGAGTGGGAGCAATCGCCGTCGTTCATGAGTCGCTGTCGCATCAAGATGAGGACGATGCTGATTTCGACGAAGTCGTCGACGACGTTGTGCGGCTCACTCACGATCTATCCGGCGGGGTCGCAGTTGTTCGCCACGGTTCCGCAGGCCGCATGTCAGCTAGAGTGATCACTCCGCTATCGATGGCCCTGGCGGAGTTGTTGTCCAACGCAGTCCAACACGGTTCGGTGTCATTGGGCGAGGACCAAGTGGACGGCGAACGCCGGGTGGAGGTGATCCTTCAAAGGTCAGGCCGCCGGCTGACCGTGGAAGTGCGCGACGACGGGCCAGGACTGCCTCCCGGCTTTGACCCGCACACTCAGGAAGGCCTTGGAATCCGCATCGTTCGGACCCTCGTCATGGAGGAGCTCGCGGGGGCCGTGTCGTGGGAGCCGCGCTTGCCTCACGGCACCTCGGTGATCATAGATATTCTGCTCGACGCGCTCCGCTGATTGCAGGTATTGGAGCGATCGCAGTTGCTGAAGCACGAGGGATTTTTCGAGGCTGTTCTGCCGCGGGTCAAGCAACCGACGGGAGGATCAACCCACGGGAAAGCAGCCACCACGTGAAAGTGAACTCACTAGGTGAGTATGCCTGTGGCAGCCAGCAGTTATGCCGACTGGACGCGGACGCCGCGACGGCGAGCCAAACGACGCTCGTCTTCGCTCATGACCGCACCGATTCCGGCTTCCTAGCCCGAGGCCAGTGCCCACTCCAAGCACGCTTCGCGCACCGAGCAACTGCGGCACACTTGCTTGGCCTCTTCGATCTGCAGCAGTGCAGGACCCGCATCTCCGATGGGGAAGAACAACTCGGGATCCTCGTCACGGCAGGCAGCCTTGTGGCGCCAGTCCATGCGCTACTCCTCCCAGAATGTCGCACCCGGTTGGCGCGATCTGTGTCCCGATCCAGTCCGAGCTCAGCTAGAGCGATAAACCGGGGGCGGGTTCTATGACTACCTCGTGGTGGCGTACAGTGCTCCACTTGGCGACCCCTTCACTGTCACACAGATGACCCACTTGTGACAAGGCAATTTGACCATGTGTCGCCGAGATCTTGGTGTCTAATAGCTCACATTCGTCACGATTTCCGCTGAGCCACAGGCACTTTGGTGCTCCGAAGTGATTGTGATCACATGCCGGTGATCGCGGGAAGATCGTTTCGGGGTGTGTCCCTATGTGTTTCGTCAAGCTGCTTGCGGCGTTTGGGGGATGTAGGTCTGGTTGTTTCTGAGCGTTGCGTAGAGGACGTCGGTTCGGCGGCGGGCTAGGCAGATGATGGCGGCGTTGTGTTTCTTTCCTTCGGCTCGTTTTCGGTCGTAGTAGGCCCGGCTGGCGGGATCGCGCAGAGCCGCGAACGCGGACAGGAACAGGGCGTTCTTGAGGTCTTTGTTCCCACTTCGTGATGGGAACTCACCGCGGATGCTTGTTCCGGATCTGCGGGTGACGGGTGCCAGGCTGGCGTAGGCGGCCAAGTGTCTGGAGGTGGGGAACGCGCTGGCGTCACCAAGGGTGATGAGGATTCTTGCTGCGGTCCTGACCCCGACTCCCGGCATCGATGTCAGGACCGCCGAAAGAGGGTGAGCATCGAGTGCTTCCTCGACTTCAGTAGCGACTTGTGTGCGCTGTTCCTGCACACCGAGTAGCTGCAGAGCAAGCCGTGGCCACACCTTCTCGGCAGCTGCGGTTCCAGGAATCACAACGGTTTGTTCGGCGAGGGCGTCGAAGACTTGGTCGGTGTGTTTCTCTCCCATCCTGGGTGCTCGGGCTTTGAGTACTCGCCTGACTCGTGCCTTGCCTGCCGCTTTGATTCCGGTCGGGCCACCGATCTTGACCAGTGCCGCTAGCACTGCTTTATGTGAGGTGTTTTTTCCGAGAACCCGTTCCAATGCGGGATGAATCTGCAACAACAGCCCGCGGATGCGATTGCTGACCGGGGTCGTTTGTTCGGCGAGATCGTCATCGTGACCAACCAACATCGACAGGTCTGCTAATGATTCATCGCCTATATCGACGCGGCGCAAGGTGTGCAGCAAAGTTCGGGCAGCACCCGCGATCGCATACGCGTCGCGGGCGTCGGTCTTC
>CBFGTA010000126.1:0-5417 GCA_965651595.1 uncultured bacterium
CGCGGCAAGAACGGACGCAGCAGGTTCGGCCGGTTGTCGGGAAGTCTCCCTCGCGCAGGCAGCCATCATGCTGGCCCAAGGGTCCGGCAGACTGATTCGGCGCCAAGACGACAAGGGTGTCTTGGCGATCCTAGACCCACGAATACTGTCCAAGCCGTACGGACGCGTGCTGCTCGCAACGCTACCGGACTGTGGCGTCAGCCGGGACCCGGCAGCGATTGTCGCGAGCCTCAAACGTCTTACCGCCGCGCGTTCCAACAAAGGAAGTAGCTAGTTCGAGCGGGTACCGAGATCATCGACGACCTGGGTGAAAGCGATCGAACTGGCATCCACAAACGGCCGTAGGACGATGACGTCGTGGCCGGCAGCAGTTCGTAGTCCATCGAGAGCCTCCGTGTCGGGGGCGTTGTTGGCGGTTACCGCTACGCGGCCGCTGTAGCCTTCCTGATCCAGTGCATGCAGGAGGGCCAGGTTGGCCTGACGGTCCGGTACGGTACTCACCACCCATGCCGACTGGGCCAGCGGCAGAGAGTGAATGAGATCCACGGATTCAATATCTCCGAAACGAATATCAAGATCACGGTGACGCCATGCATACGGCACCGAAGGGTCCAGATCTACGCCCACCACCCGATAGTTGGCCTCAAGGAGTCTGTGGCATAGGGAACCACCGAAGCGGCCGAGCCCCACGACGATCACATCGACAGGTTCTGCGGCTGTCTCGGGAACGGGTCGGGTGATACGCCTTTCGAACAGACGCAAGAAGCGGTCGAGTCGGTTGGCCAGGGGCTTAGAGTAAAGAATCATATAGCTGGAAAGCCCAATGGTCACCAGCCCCACGATGGTAACGAGCCCCAGTACATCGGTGCCGATGTGTCCTAGGGACAGTCCGAGAGCTACCAGAATGAGAGAAAACTCGCTGATCTGTGCCACCGTCAGACCCGCAAGAAAGGATGTTCGCCCTCGATAGCGCATGACGCCCATAATGATCATGACAATTAGTGGATTCCCCACCAGGACGAACAAAGACAAGACGATCGCATTGCCTAGTTGGTTCATGGCGTCGACAAACTCGAGCTGGGCTCCGAGTTGGATGAAGAAGAATAGAAGGAGGAAGTCGCGGAGCGGAGTTAGTCGAGCGCTGATGGCCTCGCGATAGCGGGTCGACGCGAGCGTCACCCCGGCGAGAAACGCGCCGACCTCTTGACTGAGCTCGAGCGCCTCCCCCACTGCCGCGCCCGCTACTGCGAGGGCCAGCGCGAAGAGCAGCAGCAACTCCTGAGATCGCGCCACAAACGGCAACACCCATGGAAGCACCCATTTTCCCAGCACCAGAATGACGACTAAGAAGGCGAGCGCCTTGACAACGACGTGAGCGGCGTCCGTAGTAATCGATTCACCCGCTCCAGTCCCAATAGCAGTCAAGGTGATCATCACAAGCACGACCACGATGTCCTGAACAATCCGAGCCCGACCGCAATGCGCCCGTGTAGTTCTTCAAGTTCCCTCTTGTCGCTCAGCAACTTGATGATGATGGTCGACGAGAACGTCAAAGCCACCGCGATGTAGAGAGCGGCCATCGGGTCTATTCCCAATAGCCGAGCGATGCCGTAGCCGACGAGCGATGTGAAAAGCACCTGACCAAGCCCAGTGGCCAAAGCTACCGGCCCAGTAGAACGAACCATCTTCACATCGAGTTTGAGCCCGACCAAGAACAGTAAAAGGGCGATTCCAAAGTTGGCAAGCAACTCGAGCGGGTCGTCGTCGGAGACTAAACCCATCACAGCTGGCCCTACGAGAATCCCCACAAGTATGAACGCAATTATGAGTGGTTGTTTCAGTCGGACAGCGCCGATGCCAACAACCGCTGCAATCACGACTACAGCGGCAAGCCGAACAAACTCTGTGTCCACGCTTCCCAAGTTTAGGGCCCGTCGCCGGGTTCACTTCTTCAGCACGTGACCGGCTCGAACGGGTGTCGACCAGGCGAGGCGATCACACCGCCCACCACCTTGAAAACCGTCGTTCGGCACGCTACGACCGTAGACCGGCGGGTTGGTGGCGCAGCATCAGTGGCATCGTAGACACTGGAACCGTGATTCGTGCTGCAGCGGTGGTGCTTGGCTTCGTTGTCCTGGCGTCGGCCTGCTCGTCGACATCTAGTCAGTCGCCGACACCCACGGAACATTCGGTGCCCGAGTCAACTGCCGGCTCCCCGACTGCAGAAGCACCACAGTGGACGGTCGACGATGCCGTTGATGCTGCTACCGAGGTGAACTGGGGATCAGCCCGCACCGTGCAAGGAATGGCTGCAGGCCTGCCTAATCCAGATGGATGGTACAGAGCCGTATTCGGCCATGGCTTTCCCGAGAACGATCTGGGTGGCGCTACCGAGGGCCCGGACGCTACTTCAGGTGCGCCTGCGCTCGACCGCACTCTGTATCTCACGTTCGATGACGGACCCTCACCGCAACATACTCCTGAAATTCTGCGGATCCTGGCGGCCCACAACGCTCACGCCACGTTCTTCTTGCTCGGCGAAAACTCCGCCCGCAACCCCGCCCTGGTCGGCGCGATTGCCAGGGACGGCCACGCGATCGCGAACCACACATACTCGCATCCCGAACTTGACACGCTCGGTGCGGTCGCAATCGAAGAGCAATTGTTGCAGGCGCAGGAACAGCTCGGACCTACCGCTGGATCGTGCACGCGGCCGCCCTACGGATTGCTCGGGGCATCGGCGGCCCGCACAGTCGTGGAACAGTTGGGATTCCTGCCTGTCTTTTGGACTGCTCACGCTGACGAATGGAACAATCCTTCGCTCGACACCATGGTTCAACGTATGCGGCAGGCGACCCGGCCTGGGGCAGTCGTGTTGCTCCACGATGGCGGGGGTGATCGTTCGAAGACAGTCGAGTTGGTTCGCCGCATGGTGCCTGAATGGACCGACCAGGGCTACTCTTTGCGCGCCATCCCCGTCTGCGAGACTGCCCGTGACTGACGCGTTAGGCAGGCGGAGGCTCCCGCCCCAATCCACCGCGAAAGCATTGGTGACCACCCGCTGCGGCCAGCGAGCCATTCCATGATCAAATACCTCGGGTCAAAGCGACGGCTAGTAGCAACAATTGGGCACCTGGCCGAAGCCGCAGGAGCGCGCTCCTGCCTTGACCTATTTACGGGAACCACGCGAGTTGCCCAAGAGTTGAAGCGACGCGGCCTGCGGGTGGGTGCCAACGACACTGCGAGCTATTCCGCTGTCCTAGCCGAAACGTATATCGCCACAGACGCGCTCGCCGTGGATATTGATGCCCTGGCGGATCTGATCGCTGATCTCAACCTCACACCCGGTGTCGACGGATACGTCACCGACACGTTCTGCCACGACAGTCGTTACTTTCAGCCAGCCAACGGGCGCAAGATTGATGCCATTCGGCAGCGAATCGAAACGGAGTTTCGCGACTCTGACTGGTATCCAATATTGCTGACGGCGTTGTTGGAAGCAGCAGACCGAGTCGACTCCACCACCGGGTTGCAGATGGCCTACCTCAAGCAGTGGTCACCCCGGTCTTTTCGGCCCCTCGAATTGCGAGTCCCAGAACTGCTTCCAGGAACGGGATTCGCCTTCCAGTGCGATGCTGCCCAGTGGGTGACCAATCATTCTCGTGAGCTGTGCGCGGACTACGACATTGTCTACCTCGACCCCCCATACAACCAGCACCGCTACTTAGGCAACTATCACGTGTGGGAGACGATCGTCCGCTGGGATGCTCCCGAACACTACGGCGTGGCCTGCAAACGCATCGACCTGCGTGACCCGGCCAGCAAGACGGCCTTCGACTCCAAACGCACGATGCCGACCACTCTCCACAACATGATCACAAACCTGTCAGAGACGACCGTGATCATCTCCTATAACAACGAGTCGTGGATTCCGATCGCCGAACTAATTGCCTGGTGTCAAGAGGCCTTTGAGTCCTGCGCGGTGATGGAATTCCCCGGCAGGCGCTATATCGGTGCCCATATCGGTATTCACAACCCGGCGGGGGCGCGGGTGGGAACGGTAAGTCACACTCGCAACGTGGAATACCTCGTCGTCGCTGGCCCCCACCGTTCGGTGGCTGCCATGAACGCCCTGGTGGCCCCATGACCGCCGGTGATTACCCGGCGGCTGTCGAGGGCACATACGAAACGCCAGGACCGACTTTCGGAGTGCGTAGTTTCGCTCCCCGGTTTCGACCACTCAAACCCAACCAACAACTCGACCGGGACCGACTGTGGCCCGCCCACGCGTTCACGATCGACCCCGACATCGGCTCACAACAGCGCCAAATGATTCACCGGCGCGCGGGCTCGTCGCCGCTCATCCTTGAACTCGGGTTCGGAAACGGTCAAGCAACAGCAGCGATGGCCGCTGCTGATCCCGGCCGGTTCATCGTTGCGTGTGAGGTCTATCCGCCCGGGATCGTCAGCCTGCTGCGTCTGATCGAACAAAATGATCTCGCGAACATTCTCATCGCAGAAGGCGATGGCCAGCTTCTCCTGCGCCATGTATTCGCCACAGGCGATGTACATGGAGTGCGGATATTCTTCCCCGACCCGTGGCCCAAGTCTCGTCACCACAAGCGACGCTTGATCAACTCGGATTTCATCTCAGTCGTCGCCGATCGGCTCACACCCACCGGCACCGTCCACGTGGCTACGGACTCGGCCGACTACGCTCACCACAGTCGGACCGTCCTCGATGCCTGTCCCCTAATGAGTAACTGCTTCGACGGTTTTGCCCCCAGGCCCGACTGGCGACCGGAAACGAAGTTCGAACGTCGGGGTGTCGCCCTCGGCCACGAGGTGTTCGATCTCATCTACCGCCGCGATGAAGGCTAGCTTTCGTCGCTGTCGATCTGGCTGATGATCAATGAGTGGCCTAAGTGTCTCGCGCCCTCATCGACTCACACTCTGGCGATGTCAGGTTGGCGGTGGGCCCACGGTCGGGCTTGTTCGAGTTGGTGAGCGAGCCGAAACAAGGTTGCTTCCGCACCGAATCGACCCGCGAACTGCACCCCCACCGGTAAGCCACTGTCATTCCACCACAGTGGAACACTCATGGCAGGCTGACCGGTCAGGTTGAACACCTGGGTGTTGGGAGTCTTGTTCAGTGATTCGCTGGCGAGTTGTTTCAACGCCAAGCGCACGACCGGACCGATAGAAGCACGGCGCAACACGCCGAGTCCGGCCTTCTCTACGACGCCGAGGGCGAGTTCGCCGACCTGAACCGGAGGGAACGCCATAGTCGCTGATAGGTGCACATCGATCTGATGTTCGTCATAGACCCGCGCCATATCGCGGCCGAGCTCGTGCATTGTCCGGCGAGCTTCTTCGAGGTCCCGGGCGCTGAGCGCCTCTCCCGCTTGTCCCAAGAA
>CBFGTA010000127.1:0-5407 GCA_965651595.1 uncultured bacterium
TCTGGCGATCATCGCCGTGTGGTTGTTCACCAACAAGATGACTGTGGCGTTCGAATCGGGATGGATCGGTCTGATTGGATTCCTGTTCTTGCCCTGGACGACCCTCGCTTGGACGTTCCTCTACGTTCCCTACGCTGATTCAGTTCAAGGCTTTGGCTGGGTCGTGTTGATTTTCGCGTTCGTCGTTGACATCAGCACCTACGTCAGCGGTGCCGCTGGTAAGAAGACGGTTTCCTGAACGTCGTTTCACCTGCATCCACACAACCACCACACTGGCAGCGATAATGGCGCTGGCAGCGACAGCCACGTACAAGGGTGACAACAGCAGCAAGACGCCTGTTGCAACCATCCACAGCCATGGCAACGCCAGCACTCCCCAAGGAGCCTGGTCAACAGTTTTGCCTAGTGCGGCGCCCACAGGTGATTGATCCGAATTGGTCGACCGAGTAGGTGTAGGACCCGACTCTGTGTCGATCGTGTCAGCCATCGTGTCGGAATGGGACTCTCGAGGTGCTGGTGACGTGTGTGGGATCCCGGTGGCGGCACGTGGACGAGGGAAGGCTGGTGGAGCGGGAGGTCCTGGTGCCTTGACGGCTGGCGCTGACGGGGAGATCTCGGGCGGCATTGTGAGCCCTTCACGCGAACGGGGCAAACTGTCGTGCGGTGTGGAGGAATCCGACGCCTGCATGGCCCGGTCGCGTCCTGCTTCCGAGAGTTGATACCACCCTCGCCGCGGCCGCTCGAGCAGACCGAGTCCCACCATCCGTACGACACACCGGTTGATCGCGCTATCGCTGACCCCCGTCTCACTTGCCGCCTGCCGAATCTTCGCGAGCGGCTGGGCTTGTCCGTCACCTAGCACCCGCAGCACATCACCGATCATGCTGGCTGAAGTCGACACCGATTCGGACATGGTTCAAGTAAATACGGTGCCGCGAGTGGCCTGCCCACCACAGCCCGGAACACTGCGCCAGTCGTGTTACTTCTTCCGGGCAGTCGATGCTTTACTCGTCGACTTCCGAACGGCCTTGGTAGATGACTTAGCCGCAGGAGTCAAAGGGTCACCAGAGGTGACCTTCTTGCCGGTAACTTTCTCGAATCCGTGCGCGAGGCATTCAGTGAGAACATCACGGTCTTTGACTGCCGCGTCATCAATCGCACAACCGATGGCAGCTGTCCCATTATAGGACAGCAGTGCCACGAACACGGCGGCCCCAATCGGAGGTGGCATCGGAACGATCGCTTGGACCTTGGCGCCGGCGAGCCAGACTTCGATCGGAGGGCCCGGCACGTTTGAGGCCGTCACGTCGGATGCCTTGGCTCCGGTGGTTAGGAGTTCGGTCGGTATGAATCGGCTAATCTCGCCAAGCTCGTTGGTGTATTCGATGGCCGGTTCGGCCCGTACGCGCTTGACCTCTGCCCCGAGGTGATCCATGAGTTCAGCGATGTCATCGCTATTGGTGGGCAAGTCAAACCGGGCAATCGACACCGCATTCTTGGCGTCCTTCCCAGCCTGCCGAGTGGAGATCGGCATATTGAGGTGCAGGGAGTCAACCGGCGCGTCGTGCTTCACATGATACTCGCGCATGCCAAGGGCAATTGCGGTCAAGAATGCGTCGTTGATTGTGTGACCCTGGGCCTTCGCTGCCGCCCGCAAGTCGTCGAAACTGACGTTGAAGTTAGTAAAGTGGTAGTTGATGCTGCGCGAGCGCATGATGGGCGAGTTTGGCTCAGTCGGAGTGTTGGCCATTCGCGCCAATGACTGCACGGTGTCGGTCACCTTCATGACAGATTCCGTGGGATTGGCGAGAATCTCCTTGACCGTCGGCACTGCTGCCTTGGCGGCGCGCACTGCGTGGTTCAGCACCCATTCTGTGTTGTCGTGAATCATGATCTCAGCAAAGTGCCGTGCCGACAATTCAACGGACTCGGGCGCTTCGGGCATCGGGCCCAGATCAAAACCCTCTTCGGAAATGTCGACCAGCGCTGCCCCAAGCTGTAGTGCTCCTTGACCATCGGCGATCGCATGGTGCAGCTTGCTCAACAGTGCTGCCCGCCCCCCCGGCAAACCTTCGAGGAGAGTCACTTTCCACAAGGGGCGTTCCTTGTCGAAATCCGTCATGCTTTGCCGCCGGCATTCGTCGAGGACGTCGTCCCAGGTCGAATCTTCGGGCATCATGAAGCGCCGCAAGTGGAACGTCAGGTCGAACTGCGGATCCACGACGACGCGAGGATTCGCGAACCCCACCGGACCCTCAACGATCTTCTGCCGCAGAATCGGTACGATGCGGCTGGCCCGCTCGTACCGCTCGACGAGACGCTCCCAGTCGGGAGACCTGTCGAGCACCATCAGACCGATCATTGTTGATCGCATGGTGGGATCCTCGCCCGCTGATCGCCACGTCGCGTAGTCCCAACCAGATAGGCGCTCGATACTCGCCACAATCGTCTCCTCACGTCTTGCGTCTAAATGCCTGCCGTTACTCCGGCCCAGGGGAGCGGCCGGGAGCGGCCGCTACGGTTCGCTGAAACGTTAGCGTGCCTGATAGTCCCATTGCCCGTCAGTGGCACCCCAAATGACCTACGGAGAGGTGATCACGCGAAATTGGCTCGGCATGTCATTGGTCCCGTAGAAGCAGGTGCCGATCGGAGCCAGCTGCCCGTCCTCAGCAACTGCAGCATTGCTCGGGCCCGGTAACCAGCTATACCTGTTCGCGTTCTGCCCCTTGATCATTCCCGTCCAGGGCTGATCTACTGTGGCACCGGCCGGAAGGGTGAAACTCACCGTCCAGGTCGAGATGTCGCCCCCGTCGTTTTGTCCCGACAAGTTCGCACAGTAGCCGCCGTCCCAGCCGGGGCCGTTCTTCTTGAGGGTCACCGTGAAGCCCTCATAGTCGGCTGACACTTCGTCTGGCGCAGGTGACGCGGTCGGGGAAGCCGAACCGGTAGGTGACGGATCAGACGTGGGTGAGATCGACCCCGTTGGTGACGGAGAATCAGTCGGCTGAGGCTTCGCGTACTTATCAAGGCAGAGCTGGTACACGCCCGGGGCGGACACCGGTAACGGCACAGCCTGTCCGTATCCGACCGCAATACAAGTGCCGTACACCGGGGGAACTTCGAGGAGGTTGCCAGCATCGATGTAGAACGGAATCTTCCAGGCCAATGGGTATGTACCATCTAACTGGTCTGCGAAAGGGTTGCCATTGGCAATTAGACAGTACGTCTGTCCAGGAATGATCTCTCTCGTACTTGGTCTGCTCGGACTCAGGTACTCCGACGACGGGAAGCAGTGCCTTGAAGTTGATGAAGCGATTCTTCGATCGCTGAACATTCAACTCCTTCTCCTCGGGCTTGCCTGACCCGTCAAGAGGACTGCATTCGACGGCTCCGTTAATGATCGAAACAGTAGTGTCAAACTTGTTGAATACTGAGCCATTGCCCTGGGTGGTGACTCCCTCGAACCCTTGAGCGGGAAGGTCTGCAGGTTGGTAGATGCCTGTCATGACGTCGTGCATCGAAGGCTTGGGTGGCTGTGGCGACATGGCGAACCACACGCCAGAGCCCAATAGCAGGTGGGGATCGGTTGCCACCAGATCCGGATTGTCGATGAGCACCCTCATGTCTCCGAAGTACGTTGCCGAGAATGCCGCGTAGTTGTAGGCGTAGGACAGTTGCTTCATGCCGCGCCCGTAGTACCCGACATCACTGGGAGGATCGAAGGCCTCAGCTCCCGCGTTATAGGACGGGCAGTTATTCGGGTAGCAGGTAATCTCGCGTGTGTAAAACAGCGACGTTTGCCACACTTGCTCATCGGCAGGCACCGGCTTCTCTCCGGTTTCCTGGATAGCGTGGGCGAAGATTGTCGAGAATTCCCGTTGGCACGCCTCCTTCACCGAATCCCACACCCCCTCCTCACCGCAGAAGTAGGGGAAACGAGCCGCCACGGTGAGGAAAGCTCGATACGAATCGGCCGGGTTGGCGAACCCCTCTGGGCGGGGTGCGTTACCTTCACCGGCACCAACCTTGTTGGGCAGCACGACCTGAGACCACAATTCGAGAGGTACGACAGATTGCAGGGTCTGGACGTTCGAGGGGTTCGCAGTTGGGTTGTTGATGTCGATGGTCGGAATACACGGCAGCATCGCTGCCTTGGAGGCAGCTAGAACAGCTGGCTCGTTGTCGGCGAGCTGGCCCTTTCCGTCCCAGCCAACCGGAATCGTCTGTTCGGCGATCAGGTCGCGGGTGATCTCCACTATCGCAGCCTGTGTGTCGGCCATCACATCGCTCGAGCATTCGGGCAACTCAGGGACGGCGCCTGCTTCGCGCGTCGTGTCGGAACTTGCCCCACACGCCGACAATGCGATTGTCAATACCGCCCCGCCGATCGCCGCTGTCCAGAACCGATTAATGGGTTATAGGCCAGAATGTGTGTCTGTGGTCGGGGTGTTTGACCTGGTGACTTCGGTGTTTCGGTGGTTTGTTATGCCCTGGGAGGCATGACTGGTAGCGGTGGTGGACATCCGAATGGTTGTGTGCTGTGCGGTGGCAAGATCAAACGCAATGGGGTGACGAGCTCTGGTCGGACTCGTTGGCGATGTGTGGTCTGCGGCGCTTCACGTACTCGGGCACGCCCAGATGTCACGCGAAAGGCGCAGTTGACCCGTTTTACGGCCTGGTTGTTAGGCAACGCGACTCAACATCAGATCGACTCTTCGGCGAGAACGTTTCGCCGCAATCATTCGTGGTGTTGGCAGGTGGAGCCGGTCCTTGATGTCACTGGTGAGATTTATGACGAGATCCAAGTCGACGGGATCTACCTACGATCTGACTGGTGCTGTTTGGTGGCCATTCATCGGGGCAAGGTCGTGGCGTGGCAGTGGTGTGACCGGGAGAAGACCGTGGCCTGGCAGGCACTGCTGGAACAGTTCCCGCCACCGAGCGTGGTCGTCTGCGATGGCGGTTCCGGGGTCCTCTCCGCTGTTGCTGCCTCATGGCCAGAGACCCGAATTGCGGTCGTTGAGCTGGGTGAAAAAGGCCGTCTGCGCTGCGGGACGCGACCAGAGCACCACGGTCACACCGGCGGCCACCGCCAGGGCGACACCGATCAGCAGCAGCAGGGGCTTGCTGCGGTCCAGCCAGGTGTCGACCGCGAGGGTCGGGCTGGGTTTGGGGAGAGAGCGCGTGAGCGCTAGATCGGCCATGGCGGATAGCTCTGACGGTTAGATCGGCATGTTCATGACGTCCTGGTAGGCCTGCACGACACGGTTTCTGACCTCAACCGTGGCGCGAAAGGCCACCTGGGACTTCTGCATTGCGACCATGGTCGAGGCGAGATCGCCGCGACCCAGTTCGAATTCCTGCGCCATCGAGGCGGCGGTCATCTGTTTGTCGTTGACGCCTTTGA
>CBFGTA010000128.1:0-5380 GCA_965651595.1 uncultured bacterium
CTTCGATGACATCCTCAAGCGTCACGATTCCCGCTGTCCCGCCGTATTCGTCGGCGACAATCGCGAGTTGGAACCCTTCTTCCCGTAGCTGGCCCAGCAGCGATTCGAGGCCGAGCGTTTCTGGCACCACGACCGGGGCCACCATGTGGTCGCGAATGAGCTCGCGCTGGCGCTCGGACCGGCGCACCGCAACGGCTTGTTTCACGTGAACAACCCCGACAACGTCGTCGGCGTCACCGTCGACCACCGGGAATCGAGAGTGCCCAGTGGCCTTGGCCAGTTCGATTGCAGCGAGCATAGGGGCATCGGTCGAAATCGAAACCATCCTGACTCTCGGTGTCATGATTTCTTCGGCGGTCCGGGGGCCGAGCCCGACCGAACGTTGAACCAGGCGGGCCGTTCCCTCGTCGAGGGTGCCAGCCAAGGCCGACCGAATCGCCAGGCTGGCGAGTTCCTGACTGGTCCGGGCACTACGCAGTTCCTCTTGGGGCTCAACGCCCAGGGCCCGCAACACGGCGTTGGCCGAACCGTTGAGGGCCCGAATGGGCCATGCCATCACATGGGTGAAGAACCGTTGGAACCCCTGGGTCAGGCGGGCTGTGCGCAGAGGGTCAGCAATGGCAAGGTTCTTGGGAACGAGTTCACCGAAGATCATGGTCACAACGGTGGCGGCCACGAGTCCGATCGCAATGGCCACGGGGCTAACCGCCGATTCAGGAACCCCCAGGCTCGTCAACGGTCCCGCAATCAATTGGGCGATGGCCGGTTCTGCCAAGAATCCGATCGCCAGATTCGTGATCGTAATCCCCACCTGGGCCCCGGACAGTTGTGTCGACAGGTGGCGCAGCGCCTTGTCCACTCCCCGCGCCCGACTGTCACCGGTGGCAACGGCTTGGGCCACAGCATTGCGGTCAACTGTCACAAACGCAAATTCAGCTGCCACGAAATAGCCGCAGGCAATCACGAGTCCGATCGCGACCGCAAGCAGTATCCACTCCATCAGGGACTCGCTACCGGCGCCGTGTCAAGGGGCGCTCAGACTGAACCGATAATCGGAAGCACACGAGCAGAGCCTAACTCGCCGCGAGGGAGCGCCGACAAGTGTCCAGCAAGCGTCGGGTGGCCATTCCAGAAGGGTCCCCCGTCAAGGCATTGATGTCGGCTTGCGTGGCGGGAATGAAGCCCGTCACAGAGCCAGCCTTGATCAGTGTGAAGGTGCTGCCACTACCTGAGGCCTGCCAGGTGATCGGCGTGCCTTCTGCGGAGCCGTCGTAACTCGGCGTCATGGCAACCCCAGTAAGTTGCGAGCCAGTGACCACGCCAGCGAAACAGGTGAGGTCTTCGCTCTGCGCGAGCGCTACGAATCCCACGACCGAGCTGTCCTGCGCCAAGGCTGCTGCGAAATGGGGTCCGGTATTGGGCGAGATAAACTGGACGAGGTCGCCGCTGAGTGGCCGCGGGGTGCTCGGCCCAATAGATTCTGGGCCGTCGGTTGCCGTCGACGGAGGGGTCGGGTCCGCTGGCGACGGCGACGATGGTGGGGCTGCGGCTCGCTCGTCAGCGGTAGGGATCGGTGATTGTTGGACAGTAGCCGAAGGCGCGGGAGAAGCGTTCGCGGTGACGCTGTCAGACGTTGGCGCCATCCGCCAAATCACCAAGCCCGTCACGATCCCGAGGACGACAACGATCGAGACAACCACCACGACTGTGGTGGATCCGTGGGTTCGGTCAGCAGTGACCCGGGGATCGGCCATGGGCACACTCTAACGGCGTTATCGTCCGGCGACGTTGCGGCTCGCGAGCAATGTTTTCCTTCTTGCAGGTCGTTGCAGACGACAGCCCTCTGTGTGACGGGCGGTTCAGACGCCCAGAATCGCCTGCGCGATGAGGAAATAGATAATGAGGCCCGTTGAGTCGACAAGCGTCGTCACAAATGGGGCCGACACGACAGCGGGATCAATCCCAAATCGCCCGGCTAGCAGTGGCAGCCCCCCACCGACGAATGACGCCCAGGTGCAGATCGCAACCAGCGACAGTGACACGATCCACGCATAGTCGGGGCCGAACACAATGGCGACGATCGGGAACGCCACCACGGCCAACAAAAGCCCTAGCATTATTCCGGTTCTGGCTTCCCGCCACACGATCCGCGGCAGGTCGGAAAACTTCACCTCACCCACAGCGAAGGCCCTAACCACCACTGTGGCGGCTTGCGCTCCAGCGTTGCCACCTGTGGCGATGAGCAAGGGGATGAATAGCGCGAGCGTGACAACTGTCGAGAGTGTGTCCTCGAAAAACTCGAGGATATTGACGGTCAGCGAAGCTGTGGCGATCAGTACCAGCAACCACATCGCGCGCTTGCGGGCGAGCAGGAAGGCACTCGCGGTGAGGTAGGGGCGTTCGATCGGTTCCGAACCGCCGCCGCGCGTGATGTCCTCGGTATCTTCGAGTTCGAGCACGGCCATGGCGTCATCGAAAGTGATCACTCCCACGAGTCGGTCCTCAGAGTCGACAACTGGCAAGGCGACCAGATCAGCTTCTTGGACCAGCCGGGCGGCCACTTCTCGGTCGGCATACGCGTTGACGTCGAGAGGGGCGTTGTCCATGATGTCGGCCACGCGCTGGTCGGGATCGGCGATCACTACGTCAACCAGGTCGACCACGCCTTCGAGGTGGCGGTGGTTATCGGTTACCGGCAAGACGTGCAGGTCCTGTTTAGGTACGGCCCGAGCCCTGATCTTGCGTAGAGCTTCACCAGCAGTCATGGCTGCCCTCAGACTCACGTATTCGGGCGTCATGAGCCGACCCGCAGAGTCCGGCGGATAGCCCATCAACTGGGCTGTCATCTCGCGTTCTGCTCGGCTCAGACCTGCCAACATGCGAGTGGCTACTGATGCTGGCATCTCGTCGAGGAGTCGGACGCGGTCGTCGGGATCCATGTTCTCGAACAGCTCTGTGACTCGGTCGGCGCGCAGCCCGGAAAGGAGATCTTGCTGAGTGACGGGATCGAGCAACTCGAAGATCTCGGCAGCCCGGACCTTCGGGAGCAATCGAAACGCGACCGCGCATTCGTCGGAATCGAGGCGACTGATCTCTTCGACGACTTCGACGTCATTCGCCCCAGCCAGCCACGCCTTCGTACCGGGCATGCTGCCGGACCGAATAACGTCACGCAGACTCATGGGAACTCCAAGTGCGAGATGCGGACACGAAAGGGAAGTGTGGGCGCTCTAGTAGCGCCTCAGGCTTGATCGCAGCGCCTGGCCAGATCAGGCACTAGCCATCGTCATGGGATATCGCCCATGGGCCGTGGGGCGGGTGGTGCGAGGTCGTCAGGTGCCGCTGCCCACCCTGGTCAACGGGTCCGGGAAGTTTCGGGGCCCGCCGGACTTGGAGGTTCATCGGACATGGCGGCCTCCTCGCGTAGCTCGGTCCGGTTGGGCCGGACACATTGGGCACGATTCTAGCCCCGTGAGCTGCTGTGGCGCATCTGTGGGGGATTCCGATTCCCAGGCCTGTTGCTGCCTCCGTCGATCAGTCCCTAGTTAGGTCGTGAGGTCGTTGAGTTGTTCGTCGAGGACGTCAGCGGCCCGAAGCGCCATAGCCATGATCGTCACCTGGGGGTTGACGCCCAGCGAAGTGGGCAGGACTGACGCGTCAACGACGTAGAGTCCTTCGTGGCCGAAGACTCGGTGAGTCGAATCGACGACAGCCACCCGCGGATCCGTACCCATTCGTGCCGTCCCCATCGGATGGAAGGCGACGGGTCGGAACTGGTTGGCCGACAATCGAGTCGTCCGGAGTCCCCTCGCGGCCGCGATAGTCGACAGCACATCGACTCCTCGGATCCGGGTGTGGACGTCCGTGGCTCCGCCGCGGAGGAGGATTTCGGTGAGTTCGGCCGCTCCGGACTGCAAGGCCCGCAGCACGCGCGGTGTGATTCGGTAGTGGATCCGGGGCCGTCCCGATGCCGCTGCAGTTACCGTTCCGGGACCGGAGTCGCGCACCATGAAACCGAACTGAGCCACGCGTCCCCAGTCGTCCATCCAGTCGGCCAGCGCACTTCCGATCATGGGGAGACCAGCGGCAGCGAGGCCCGGCGGTAGGTAGAACCCCTCGTGAGTGACAAGGCTGTCGGCGCGGCTGCGCACGCCGTAACTCATCGGGATGGCCGACCACGGTCGAGTCCCATCCTGGGGGAGTTTGACCATGAATCCGAGCGCGGGCTGAATCGACAGATTGCGCCCGAGTGCGGGCGAGCAGATACCGTTGCGCACGAGCAGGGCAGGTGTGGCGAGAGCCCCCGCCGCCAGTACAACTATCCGGGCGCGGATCTCGATGCGCCGTCTAGCTCCGCTATGGTTGTAGCCGTAGGCGACGACTCCGACAGCTTTCTGTCGGTTCAGCACGATCTGTTCAACTGTCATCTGTGAGTACAGGCCTGCACCGGCTCGCAGGGCGCGGGGAACCCAGGTGACGTCGGCACTGTTCTTGGCTCCCGTAGGGCAACCCATGGCGCATTCGCCCTGACCGTCGCAGCTGACCGCGTTGCGTGGCAGCACCCCATGGGTCAGGCCCATAGTCGAAGCTCCTCGGGCCACCACTTGTGCAATCTGTCCGAGGTAGCGATCGTCGGCCGGGGCAACGCCCAGGGCGCGTTCAACGGTGTCCAAGTGTCGAGCGAACGAGGCGGGAGCAAAGTCAGTAGGCAGTCCCCCTGCTACCCACTGTTCTAGGACGGCGTCAGGAGTTCGTAAGGCCACTCCGCTGTTGACGGTCGTGCTTCCGCCAACCGTTCGTCCGCTCGGAATCAGGATCGGCGGGTTGCCGAGGGCAAGCGTCGCACCAGAGTCCCAATACATGCGCAGACTCCGTTGCACTGGATCGGTGCTGAAGTCTCCCCGATGAAAGTACTGACCGGCCTCTGCGAGAGCTACGGCGTGGCCGCGCTCGGCCAGGACCGCAGCCAGTGGAGCGCCACCGGCGCCGCTCCCGACGACCACCACATCAGCTTCGATCACGCTGTCGGAGGGCAGGTCGTTCGGGGTGATGGTGGCCGCTACATGTCGCGGCAGCGGGCCGGCTGGCGGAGTGCGGGGGCCGGGCATCCCGATGGCAGCTCGGTAGTCCTCACGCTGAAAATGGGCGAGCTTGATGGGT
This sequence comes from uncultured bacterium, assembly GCA_965651595.1. Taxonomy (GTDB): domain Bacteria; phylum Actinomycetota; class Actinomycetes; order S36-B12; family UBA10799; genus CBFGTA01. Next base: position 5,161 of record CBFGTA010000128.1, read on the forward strand.
GTGGTGACAACTTGCAGCAGTGCGTCTCCGGCAGCGAATCTGCTGGCAAGAGCCAACAGTTGGCGTTGTTTCTGCGTCGACAAGGAGGCGAATGGGCGACCGTGGCGGCCGAGAGCAAGAGTGTTGAGGGCGCGCAGGGCCTGCTTCACCATCATGTGGACGGCCCACGGTAGGCGGGACACCCAAGCCGATGTCAGTTGGACTGATTCCGAGTCGAACG